>CAYYRV010000003.1:0-11283 GCA_964474135.1 uncultured Defluviitaleaceae bacterium | reverse complement strand
CTTTGTTTAATCACTTCTAATTTAATTAATGCATTTGTAGCTTCTTTAAGAACAAAAAGGGCAAAATCACGTTTACTTTTCATAATATTAGCCCTCTTTTAAATATATATTTATACATTGTCGATGTTTTCAAAGCTTGTCCACCTAACTTTTTATTTTCTACTACGAAATGTTTAAGATAACATTGGCTCTATAAAAGAGTTTCTAATAAATTCTTTATATTTAGAATTTCATCTTCAAGCTTTTTAATTTTTTCTTCTTGTTCCTTTAATTTTAGCTGTTGTTCTTCGATTTTTCTTTCATGCCTTTGTATCATTAAAGTTAGAGGTGCTATAAATTCCTCATAACGTAATCCATATCTACCATCAACAATTTCTTTTTTAGTAATAGGAACTCTTTCTAATATCTTATTTCCGGATTCATCTTCACGCTCTACCTCTTCAAACTCACCAGTTTCTACATCTTTAAAAACAGGTGAATTATCAAATCCCGCAAAATCAGTCATATTTAATCCACAAGAGTATAAAGCCTGTTCTACCTGTTGTGCTTCAAAACCCCAATGGTCTATATAATCTTCATCTATAAAGCTGTACCTTTTTGGAAGTATATTCATTATAAAGGCTTTTGTAACTTCCTCATCTAGTAAACGTACATTTTTTTTCTCTCTTACATCAGATGTAGTTACTAATCCATACCTTGTATATAAATATTGCACATATGCATAACCCCAATAACAAGAAGAAGTTCCCAAAGTACCAGTGTTGTTAGCAGTAGGTCTAAGTGTACCACTAACAGCAGGTAACGATATATATTGCGCACTTATAGTCATATATGGAGTGGTGTTTTCTGCACTTTTGGTTGCTATTATATATGCATAATTAGCAACATCAGTTGCTGACAATTTGCAATAAAAATATATACGAGAAGCATAGTTAGTTCCATAATCTCTTGATAAATAGAGATTTACAACTTTTGATAAGTCATCTTGCTTTGCTATAATTTTGTCGTTAACTAATTTGACAGCGTTAGCGGTAGCCGCCTCTGTAATACTTGTGCTTGTTACAGTATTATTAAGTTTAACAATACCAGCAGCCCCAGTAGTAGCAGCGGAAGCAGTAAGACAAGCCTTGTCATAAGCAATTTTAACAGCATTTGCAGTAGCAGCCTGTGTAGCGCTTGTACTAGTTACGGTATTATTAAGCTGAACAATTCCTGCTGTTGTAGTAGTAGCAGGAGCAGCAGTAAGACAAGCCTTGTCATAAGCAATTTTAACAGCATTTGCAGTAGCGGCTAGTGTAGTGCTTGTACTAGTTACAGTATCATTAAGCTGAACAATTCCTGCTGTTGTAGTAGTAGCAGGAGCAGCACTAAGGCAGGCTTTATCATAAGCAATTTTAACAGCATTTGCAGTAGCAGCCTGTGTAGCGCTTGTACTAGTTACGGTATTATTAAGCTGAACAATCCCAGCTCTAAGAGTTGTGGCGGCAAGACAAGCTTTATCGTAAGCCATTTTAACAGCATTTGCAGTAGCGGCTAATGTTGCACTTGTGCTTGTTACAGTATTATCAAGCTGAACAATCCCAGCTGTTGTTATTGTAGCGGCAACACAAGCTTTATCATAAGCTCTTTTAACAGCACTAGCAGTAGCAGCCAGCGTAGTACTTGTACTAGTTACGGTATTATTAAGCTGAACAATTCCTGCTGTTGTAGTAGTAGCAGGAGCAGCAGTAAGGCAGGCTTTATCATAAGCAATTTTAACAGCGTTTGCAGTAGCAGCCTGTGTAGCGCTTGTACTAGTTACGGTATTATTAAGCTGAACAATCCCAGCTTTAGAGGTAGTAGCAGCGGCGGCAATAACAGAAGCTTTATCATAAGCAAGTTTAACAGCATAGGCAGTAGCAGCTTGTGTAGTACTTGTGCTAGTTACAGTATTATTAAGCTGAACAATTCCTGCTGTAGTTGTAGTAGCAGGAGTAGCAGTAAGACAAGCTTTATCATAAGCAACTTTAACAGCATTTGCAGTAGCGGCTAGTGTAGTGCTTGTACTAGTTACAGTATCATTAAGTCTTACGATACCAGATCTAGCTGTTGTAGCAGTAACACAAGCTTTATCATAAACTCTTTTAACAGCATAGGCGGTAGCGGCTTCCGTAATACTTGTGCTAATTAAGGTATCATTAAGCTGAACAATACCAGGTGCTAATGTTGTAGCAAGAGTACAAGCTTTATCATAAGCAGCTTTAACCGCTCTAGCCGTAGCAGCTAATGTAGTACTTGTGCTAGTTACAGCGTTACTAAGCTGAACAATTCCTGCTGTTGATGTTGTAGCTGGAGTAGCAGTAAGACAAGCTTTATCATAAGCAACTTTGACAGCATAAGCCGTAGCGGCTTGTGTAGTGCTTGTACTAGTTACAGTATTATTAAGCTGAACAATTCCTGCTGTTGTTGTTGTTGCGGCAGTAGCAGTAAGACAAGCTTTATCATAAGCAGTTTTAACCGCTCTAGCCGTAGCAGCTTGTGTAGTGCTTGTACTAGTTACAGTATTGTTAAGCTGAACAATTCCTGCTGTTGTTGTTGTTGCAGGAGTTGTTGCAACTTCGCAAGCTTTATCATAAGCTATTTTAACGGAATTAGCAGTAGCCGCTAGTGTAGTGCTTGTACTTATTACAGTATCATTGAGTCTTACGATACCTGCTCTAGCTGTAGTAGCAGTAACAGAAGCCTTATCATAGGCAATTTTAACAGCATTAGCAGTAGCGGCTTGCCCTACACTTGTACTAGTTACATCATTACACAATTGAACTATCCCTGCTGAAGTAGTTGAAGCATTCTCTATATGAATTTCGTTAGAAAGTATTTGTATTTCCGAACCATTCCACCAATAATTATTTTCGTTATTATCTGTTGTAAATAACCTATCGCCAACAAGCAAATCTTTAGGCAATACACCATCAGGTCTTCTATAATTATTAGATAACCAACTGTTAATTTGTGCCGTGCTTTCAAAAACCAAAGCTCTACTAGCACCACGAGCTATAGATTCAATCCTATTAATATTTTGTCTTATATCCGAATGGCAGCTAGTTGAAAGATTATGTTCAGAAACAGTTTCATTAATATTTTGTCTTATGTCGTAATGAGAATCACTTGAAGCATCGTGTATAGAAATATTCTCAGTAATACTTTGTCTTATATCATGGTGAGAATCATTTGAAATATTATGTTCAGAAACAATTTCATAAATATTCTCTATTATGTATGGGTGAGAATCAATTGAATTATTATGTTCAGAAATAGCCTCTTCAATCCCACCTTGAAAAACACCGTCTTCAACAACAGCGTTTCCTTTAAGATTAGGTGTATCGAATGACCCATTTTCATTTATTATAGACAAAACATACTCAGCGTCGGTATTTACTTTTTCAATTATTATTGAAGAAGTGCCATCAACACCATCAATTCCATTAATGCCATCAGTACCGTCTTTACCTCTCAGGCTATCTAACCATTCCTGCTCTGAACCTATAAAACCTTCATCTAAAGCCAACTCATAAGCACTTTTGCCATCAATGCCGTCCTTACCTTTCAGGCTATCAAGCCACTCTTCTTCCGAACCCAAAAAACCATTTTCTAAAGCCGACTCATAAGCACTTTTGCCATCGATGCCGTCCTTACCTTTCAAGCTATCAAGCCATTCTTCTTCCGAACCCAAAAAACCATTTTCTAAAGCCAATTGATAAGAGCCTTTACCATCTACACCATCTTTTGATTTTAAGCCATCTAACCATTCTTGCTCTGTACCAAAAAAACCATTTTCTAAAGCTAATTCATAAATACTTTTGCCATTAATGCCGTCTTTACCTTTCAGGCTTTCCAACCATTTTTGTTCTGTACCCAAAAAACCATTATCTAATGCTAACTCATAAGCAGATTTGCCTTTTGAGCCCTCAGTCAAATTTAAAAACGATACATTAGCCATACACTCACCTCTTTACACTAAATATTTTCGTAAACAAAAAAGCCTACGAATTAATCGTTGGCTATTTTTGAATTATGTAATTTTACGTTTATGCCAATAAGCTTGAAGGCAATACAAAAACAATATAATTAAAACAAAAAAAGGCAATATTACGTTGTTTCTCATAATATTGCCCTTTTTAAGAGTCTATATTCAATATAAGTTTACTGTAAAACATTTCGTTTAAATAGTTAAAAATCTAAAAGAGGGTTATCTTTATTTATACCAAGCAATTCATTAATCTGCTCAATAGTTACTATATCATTATTAGAGGCGAGTTGTTGTCTTTTTTCAGTAATAGCAGCAGCTTCCTCTAATTCTTTTCTTTTTGCTTTCTCTAATTTTTCTCTTTCCTCTTCCTTACGCCATTCCTCTTGTCTTTTTTGTTCCTCTTCTTCTTCCCTTTTTAGTTGCTCTTCCTCTTCAGCACTTAACTTCTGACCTCTTAATGAAAGAAGGTCTTTCTTAAAATCAAGTCTTAAAGTATATTTATCTTTTAATTTTTTATCATCAATATTTTTAACAGCTTCATCACTTCTAAGAAGAAATTCATCTAAATATCCCTGAGTCTCATATTCATATTTAAATAATTCATCTATCTCTTCATCTGTAAGTAGTTTAATTCCTGTCTCTTCAGTAAATGTTTCAACTCTTTTTTTAAATCTTTTTTTCTCATTTTTTTTATATACAAGACTTATTTTGCGCATTACTTCTGGGGTATATTTTTTTCTAAGTTCAGGATTATTGGCTAATGTTTCTTCTACAGGGTCGTACCCCATACCTCCACATAAAAGAAAGTCACCCAAAAGTTCATCAGTATTATAATCATCAATATTAAAATCACCAATTTCATCATCAAGATAATCATCATACTTTTTTTCCATATCCATTTTTTAACCCTCCTCATAATATTTAACATTCATTCTTTTTAAAAACTGTTCAACTCTCAATGATGTTATATTTCTCAACTCTGGGTTACCTATACCATATTGCTTTTCTAATTCTTCATAGTTAATTGCTTTTTTAGTTATATACTTTAGTTCATTTTTAACTGAATCTTCCAAAACAATTGTAGATTCACTCTTCATACCAGCAAATACTGTACCTTTATGTCCAATAGCCACAATACAACCAATACTATTATATTTTAATAAAGTAGCAATATCGCCATCTGAAAGTGTTAAATCATTAGGGTGATTATGTATAAATATTAAACTATTATCTGGGCTAGTGTCAATTATATTAAAAATATTTTTATCCGAGCCAACAGACATTTCTTCACCTTTCTTTTTATAAACAATATCGCCATTAGTGTTTAAGACAATCATAAGTTCTTTATTGTTATCAAGTCCCCAATTTAGAGTTTCTAATGAAGCTTCTTTGACCTTGTCATACAAATTCTTATTTCCAATAAAATTTGTTTTTCCTAAATTAATTTGTCCATTAGCAATAAATCTTCTTTTAAGGTTAGCCCAAGGTGTTTTGAAATCATTTTGGTCTATAATAGCATGATTAAATAAATCTGTTTTATGTTTACTACCCAAATAGGCTTCTCTAAATTCTCTCGTTTGCCCTCTAAGCCACTTTGTAGTATGAACATTCCTTTGGTCATAAACAGTTTTACTTTCTAAGCTTTCCCCACGCATAATAGGCTTTAAAGTGCAACGGCATCTTGCAACCTCAGAAAAGGTAGCACCAAGACTAGTGTCACAAGGGAAAAACAGCTTACTTATTCCAATATCAAAGGGTTGCCCTTTAGCACGTTTTTGTCCATTAGCTGCTAAATGAGTGACTCTAGTATTTTTATCCCCATTAGCCGACCACTCATACCCAATAACATTATCACTTACACAAAAACGACAATATTCTGCATAATTAGAAGAATTAATAACTTCTGCCTGTGAAATAGATTTAATATCATCATTACTAAAACAATTATCATCTCTAATATTTATAATAATATTAGTCTTACTAAGATTATTTCTACAACCATTAATAAATTGTTTTTCAATAGATTTCTTAATAGACCCTGCCACATAATCTGCAAAATTATTAGATTTAATTTCTATAAAATTATTAATTACTTCGTCTATTCTATTAAAATCTGAACTGCCTTCAAGAGTCAGATTAAAAGCATTTTGTAAATACTCCCTACCAAGATATTTATGATATAAATTAGCTAATTCCTTTTTAAAAGCACTATCAACTTTATCAAGTCCGTTACGAATTTCAGGAACAACTGAGTTTTCAAATGTAATATTTTCTTTACTATTATTATTAAAAAATTCAGGTTTATTTGCAAGAGTAGATATAGCGGCATGTCTATAATTATTAAACAATTTATTCATTTCAAGTGTTAATTTTGACGACGTTTCAAGCGCAATATTAGCCCAGCCCTTTCTCTGCTCAAAATAAGTTTCAAAATCCTTTTTTTGGCTAATCATTTGAAGTCTAGTCAAAGCGTTTTCTGCTTCTTTTAAAACAAAAAGAGCAAAATCACGTTTGCTTTTCATGATATTTGCTCTATCTTTTTTTTGCTTATAACAGGTTTTGGAAACCTTTTTTTGTTTAATTTTTTTTCCTAATCTATTAAAAATATTTTTTACTTTCTTCAAAGCAAAAAGAGCGATATTGTCTTTAGGTTTCATAATTAAAACTCCTATTTAAGTATGAGTTTATATTGTCTATCATCTCTTTTAACACTTCACCATTTTCTTGGCTATCGGATTTCTGTACTTCCGCATTTTCTCCTTTGCCATAAGTCTGTTTTACAAGCTCAAAAGGCAAATTCCCAATTTCTTCGGGAAGTTCTTCAATCACCTTATCCAATACACCTCCTAGCGTATCAATAAGCATATTGGGCGTTACCGTTCCAGCCTTTATACAAGGCTCAAGAACACTTACAATATCCTCAATAGATGAAAGCTTAGGCTCTTTAAAATACATTTCAACATATTTTAAATCTAACTCAATATCTAATATACTATTAAATTTTCCAGCAACCTTTAATCTATCAGGCTTAAATATTTGTTCCTCCGCAAGCTCTCTTGCTGTTTTTGCCGTTGCCCTATTATAATCAGAGCTAGAACCAGTATAAATAGGAGGAAGCCTAAAAGCATCTCTTACTTTTTCTTTGTTTTGTTTTTGGTACTCTTGAAATAGTGCATCACTATTCAAAGTATCTGTCAAAGGTTTTATATCTACATTTACTTTTTGTTGTTTTACCGCACCTAATGCAAGCTCCTCTTCATCATACTGAAAAGAATCTGCTTCAAGTATTATTGCCTTATATGCATTTGTAACACCTTTGCTATACTCTAATGTTTCGATACTCTGTTCTGTGAGCTGCCCACCAGATACTAATATAGCCATTGGGTTAATTCGTCCATCTTGAAAGTAATTAAAATTAAGCTTTTCTGATAATATTCCGCCACCAATATTTGTAAGCAATCCACTAAAGCGAGGGCTACCATAAGCACTATATCCATCATGAATATTAAAAAATATTAGTTCGCCAGCATCATCATCTTCAGATTGAGTATACTCTCCTGTTTTGGAAGACATAAACCGTTTATCTCCAAATTCTTTAAAATATACTTTATTATTTCCAGAGGTTTGAACAAATTTATTAAATTTTACAGCAAATTCATATCCGTTTTTATTTATAGTAGCATAATTGTTTGGAGCATTACAAATTTTTATATTACAAGCACTTGCGTATTCGATTCCCACAAATTCACCTTTTAAATTGCGTATTACTTCCAAAAATGCATAACCATAAAGCTCTCTATCATATATGACTTTTTCCATAATACTGCAAAAGCTTTCCAAAGGGTGTATATTTTTAAATATATTTTCAAGCGTAAACCATTCTTCATCTGCTTGTTTTTTTACAATATTATTTGAAGCGTTATAGTCAAAGTCACTTTTATATCGAATACCATAACCTAACCCGCAAATATTAGTAGCCATAGAAACAGCACATTGTTTTAAACTGTCACTTTGTTCGGCTAGAGCTATTAAATACTTAGGTTCATATGGTGGCATTATAACATCATTTGTAGAATTTTCTATTTGCTTGCTATAATGCCCTATATTTAGGTTTATACTTGATTTAGCTATATTATAGCTTCCAGATTTACCTTTTCTTCTATTTTTATTCATCTTCTATTTTCCCCACCTTTACGTCTTTGCGGTTTACTATCGTGCTTTTTCAAATCAGATACTTCATAACCGTCCAATGCATACCATATTGCACTATAAACATGAGAGTCAATGTTAAACTCATCCTCTATTATATTTCCGTCCTTATCAGTTTTATAAGTAAGCCCTTCTAGCTCACGAACAGCGTTTATACAGTCTCTTGAGCATATAATGCTTCTAAAACGTTTTATTTTTCTAGTATTAGAAAGCCTACTACCCGGAAATTTTGTAGCTGGCATAATTCTAAATCCTTGTTGTCTAAAGTACATAATTGTAGAAGGCTGTGCATTATCAGCTCTAATAAGTTCTTCAGTTTCTTTAAATTCTTGTAGTTCGATAGCCGTTTTGTCGTCCGTTAAATGATTTTTATAATATTCCCAATATATATAAAGCACCAACTGAACAGGGTCTATAGCAACACGCACAACAGCGTTATAACTAACTTCAAAACCAAAGTCAAATCCCACACGTTTATATTTTTCGTCAATTAAGCTTACTTTTTCAATTACTTCATAGTGGGGTTTTACTTCAAATTGTGGTAACACTTTAGTTCCTACTACGCCAAAATGACCTAGCCTTGCTATTCGATACAAGTCTAAGTCATAACGCTTTGTGTCTTCTAATTCATCTATGTATTCTTTTTGCAAATAAGTATTATCGTCCGCTGTAGAGTGATGATAATATGTTGTTTTTGTAGTAACAATTCTATTTTTATATAATAATTGCTCGTCTAACGTTACATTTTCCCCGTTCTTAAAAAAATGACGATAACACCAGTTAGAGTATCCTACAGGATTTGTTGTTAATATAAAATGTATTTGTAGTGTTGGGTGTCTAAGGCGTTTTATTATTTCCTTAAAACCCTCGTAACTTATTTCACTACATTCCTCAATCCATGCAATAGAAATATTATTTATTGATTTTAGTTTTGCGGGTTTATCAAGCCCTCTAAAAATAATTTTAGAACCATTAAAAAATTTTATAGATAAAGGTGAGACAGAAAAATTTGCATAAGCGTTAAGCTCCAAATTATTTATAATTTCAACAAACAATGAAAAACAGCTTTCTCTTATCGTTTCATAAACTTCTCTTATTACAAGAGCTGTACGTTGCTCCGAAAGCAATTTTAATATGATTTTAAGTGCTGTATGATAACTTTTTCCAGAACCATAACCTCCAACAAGGAAATAGTACCTTTTTGACCAATCAAATATAAAGTTTTCAAAATGTTCGCTTACTTCTTTATCAATTTCCATTGTTAGTAACTTTCCTTTAAAAAATATTTAATTTATGTTGTATAAAAATAATGAGGGTTTATAAGCTCTCTTGAGGCTGTCGACAAAAGACTTTTGGAAACCTTAGAAAGAAATGCCGCATAGCGGCATTCCGACAAAGGTTCTTTGCTTCTTTCTGGAGGGAAAGAAGTCGGTTTTTGGGGCTGAAAAACCCCAAAAGTATTAGTTGTCAACAGCCTAATAAGGGTATATAAGCTCTCATTATTGTTTGCGAATAATGTTAATTTTTATATCACTATCTTGTAACTCAAGCTTTTCTGTAAATATTCCGTACCTCTTGCCCAATAATTCAGCGGCTTTTAATCTATCCTTAACAGATATATCCTTTTTAACAAGCTCTTGGCAACCTTTGCCACGCAACATCAATACTTCCTCTTTTTGTTCGCCTCTCATAACGGATGTTAAGTACATCATAACTTCATCAGCAGAGGCTACTCTTAATGTTTCAAGTTTATTCAATCGTTCATCTATATAAGTTTTTATGCCGACAATAGCCAACAATTTATACGACCTAGCCCTTGCGTATTTTTCACTGTAGCCAGCCTTGAGTGCAGCCTGTTCAGTGTTTCCTAGTTCGATATAATAGTCGCAAAATCTTTTTTGCTGTTCTGTTAATCTTCTAGCTTTTATATTACCACCTTCTTCGTAAAGTAAGACTATTAATAATTATCTCTCTATAAATCCTACCATTACTATATCTAGTAGCTGTTTTGTTACCTTATTATTTATATAATAAAAATAAATAAAGCCACTGCAGTTTATCCGCAAAGGCTTACCATAAAATTTTTACATTACTATTATAACAGGTATTTTTGCCCCATTGTCGGATTTTTTAAAAAAAATTTAATCTGTTTGCAACACCGTAACAAAACTCTCTCCTATAGGCATTCCAAGTGCTTCGATGTGGGCTTATATTGCGTTTTTTCTTGCTTCTATAATAGCAAAATGCACCATAATCCATAAATGCACTATGTGCATCAAACTCCTCATCAGTATATGTATTATTGTATTTTGCTTTAAGCTCAAATATAGTTTGTTCAATTGCAATAAGTTGTTCCAATATAAAGGCGCATGTTAAGGCCTTATGCTCCGTTGGATTACCTATTTTATTATTTCTTGGCATACCATCTGGCGGAGGTGGGCTTTCATGTATTATATTGTAATATCTATCTTTAAGGTTTTTATAACCACGTATCATATAAAGTATTTGCATATATAAATTATGTTCTAAATAATACTCTTTTTTGCTTTTGGGTGTATAATTTCTCATGCAGCACCTCCAGTTATATTACTAGTAATATAATCGTAGACTTGTTGTAAAAATTTCTTAGTTGTCAAGCTATCCCCTCCATAGTATAATTTGGTTAGCATCTTATAGTATATTTTGAGAGTAAAAGGCACTTTTTATATAAATATTAAATTAAGTTATATATGTATATAGTAGCTGTACACTTATACATTAAAATTAGCATCTTCCTGTGGCTTTAAATATTTATTAGGCGTTGTAACTAGTGGCAATCCCTTTGCCTTTCTTATTGTGTTTAAAAGCCTGTTCATCATTTGCCACTTTTCATAATCAGTTTTGAATACAGGGTATTTTTTATTCATAAATTTTACTCCTTTCTTCTAAAATTATTATCACTGGGTATTACAAACTCAAATTTGTTTTGTTTGCCCCATTACATCGCCTCTCTAAGAATAGGTTTTAAAGCAACCTATAATTTTTATTAATATCAGGATTAATATTTGTGGCATAATCCTTTGTTC
>CAYYRV010000002.1:0-178364 GCA_964474135.1 uncultured Defluviitaleaceae bacterium | reverse complement strand
ATTTTTTGATGGTTTGTTTTTTATATTTATTCAGTTTTCAATGTTCAAGGTTTTTAGTTTTTTATTTTCAAACTATGACTAGCAAGAAAATTGATTATAACATCAACTTTTAAATTTGTCAACATATTTTTTTACTTTTTTAAATAAATAACTTTAATAACTTTTAAACAAGTTATATGTTAACTTTCCGTAAATTTTTCTGCTGTTGTGGAACAAAAGATATAATATCACCTTTCAAATAATATGTCAACACTTTTTTAAACATTTTTTTATTTTTATTTTTATATAGATAAAAAAGCCTTAAAATATGGCTTAACCCCCTCCTTTCGTATACAAAAAAATAAAGATTTAAGGATGAATAATAAAAACCTTCTCCTTAAATCTTCATATATAAATTCTTTATACTATACTAAGAACGTTCTTTTTCCATTTCTTTTTTCCTAGCCTCAATAACTTTTTGCTGAACATCATTAGGGGCTTCCTCATACCTTGCAAACTCCATATTGAAACTTCCTCTTCCTTGTGTAATTGAACGCAAATCAGTAGGATATTTAAACATCTCAGCCATAGGTGCTTCAGCAGATATTTTTTGCCTGTTTCCCTGTTTATCCATTCCCAATATTCTGCCACGTCTCTTATTCATATCACCCATAATATCACCTGTATATTCATCTGGAACTATAACTTCAACTTTTACAATAGGCTCTAAGAGTGTAGGTTTAGCCTTCATAAAACCATCTTTAAAAGCCAAAGTCGTAGCCATTTTGAATGCCATTTCTGAAGAGTCAACAGGATGATAAGAACCATCAAGAAGTACAGCTTTAATACCCACAACAGGATAGCCTGCAAGAGGACCTGCCTTAACACACTCTTGAATACCTTTCTCAACTGCGGGAAAATACTGTCTTGGAACAGAGCCACCAAATATTTTCTCTTCAAATACATAAGCAGTAGTTAAATCGTTTGAAGGTTCAAACTCAATATGCACATCACCATATTGCCCATGCCCCCCTGATTGCTTTTTATATTTACCTTGAACTTTAACTTTTGATTTAATCATTTCCCTATATGGAACAATAGGCGTAACCAAATTCACTTCAAGTTTATATTTATTTTTAAGCTTGTTAACCAAAACATCAAGTTGATTATCTCCAATTCCAGAAACAACAGACTGTTTAGTTTCAGAGTTTACTACAAATTTAAGTGTTTTATCTTCCTCCAAAAGTTTAGAAAATGCTTGACCTATTTTATCCTCATCACCTTTTCCTTTTGGAATAACAGCCATAGACATAAGTGATTTAGGAAAATCTATTTCTTTTAAAATAACGGGTCTTTCTTTTGCACATAAAGTATCTTGGGTAGAAGCTTTTTGAAGTTTAGCTATTGCTCCAATATCTCCAACTCTTATTTCATTAACTTCAATTTGCTCTTTTCCTCTCATAACATAAAGGTGAGATACTTTTTCTGAAAAATCTTTTTTTACATTATATAAATTAGTATCTTTTTTAATTACACCAGACAATACTTTAAAAATAGTAAGCCTACCAACATATGGGTCTGCAATTGTCTTAAAAATAAAAGCAGAAAAGGGCTCATTCTCATCACAATTAACTTGAATTTCTTCACCTGTTTTTGCATCCTTTGCAGAAACACTAGGATGAAGTGCATTAGAAGGTGGTACAAAAGCAATTAAAGAATTCATAAGAACACGAATCCCTATATTTAATGTAGCAGAACCACACAAAACAGGAGTAACTGAACCTTCTGTAATCCCTTTTCTAATACCTTCTTGTATTTCTTCTACAGTAAAACGTTCATCATTAAAAAATTTCTCCATTAAGTTATCATCTGTTTCTGCGACAGCTTCTTCTATCATTAAATGCATTGTATCTACAACATCTTCCATACCTTCCGGAACATCACAAGGCTGAGTTCTTCCGTTTACATATTTTCGTCCTTCTTTTTTTATAGCATTAACAAACCCTATAAATTTACCGTTCTCTTTAAAAGGAACTTGCAAAGGAGCAATGCTTTTTCCGAATTTTTCTTTTAACTCCTCAACAACTTTGTCAAGGTCTGCATTTTCGTCGTCCATTTCATTAACAAATATAAATTTAGGTAATCCGTATTCTTCGGCATACTCCCAAGCCTTCTCCGTACCTACCTCTATCCCTGATTTTGCAGAAATAACAATTAAAACTAAGTCGGCGGCTGCTAAAGCTTGCTTAACTTCTCCCGCAAAGTCAAAATATCCTGGAGTGTCTATAAAATTAATTTTATTATTTAACCATTCAATTGGAATGAGTGAAGCGCTTATTGATACTTTTCTACGTATTTCTTCGGAATCATAATCGCTTACAGTGTTCCCGTCTTCTACTTTACCTATACGAGTGGTAATTTCGGCAACATTAAGAGCAGCTTCCACTATAGAAGTTTTACCACACCCACTGTGTCCAAGAATAGCAACATTTCTAATTTCACTTGCAGAATAGCTTTTCATCGTCGTACCTCCTAGTAAAAATGTATTTTTTAAAATTTCTTATAAAAAACCAATATACTATAGTCTTTATAAGAAAATTATTGCAAAAAAGTAAAATATTCATTAAATCTTTATTCTCTCTGTTATATAATAAGTTCTACACCATGTTAATATATCCTCTTAAAATAATATATTAAATAAAATTTTGTAACTTATATACAAAAATAATATTTTTGTTTTATATATAACTCCTAAACAAATTTCTAATAAAATTTGTATTTTCCATTTTTCTTGACCTAATATAAATTAAAATGTAAAATCTATGTATTAATCCTTATTATTTGAAGGGAGTATTTTATGGAAACAGCAGGTATATTAGGCTTAGGTTTAATCGGAGGCTCACTAGCTAAAGCACTAAAAACAAAATGCAATTTCAAAAAAATTGTTGCATATAACCGAAGCCTCCCCCCACTTATAAAAGCTTACGATGAAAACGTAATAGACATATACACAACACAAATAGACGATAGTTTTAAAGATTGCAATATTATATTTATATGCACAACAGTTGACACTGTATGTTCTTATGCAGAAAAATTAATTCCCTTTATTAACAACAACTGCATTTTAACAGATGTAGGAAGTGCAAAAAGAAACATAGTTGAAAAAATGCAATCTTTTGAAAATATAAACTTTGTAGGCGGTCATCCAATGGCCGGCTCTGAAAAAACAGGATATGAAGCATCTAAGCACTACCTTTTTGAAAATGCTTACTATATTTTAACGCCAACAGAAAAAAACAAAAAAGAACATATAGAATATTTAGAGAATTTAGTAAAACTCTTTGGAGCAATTCCAATAATAATGAATCCTCAAGAGCATGATTTTACAGTTTCCGCAATAAGCCACACACCACATGTAATTGCCGCAGCACTTGTAAATTCTGTGCAAAAACTTAATTCTGAAGTCTCAAATGGCAAAATGAGCATGCTTGCGGCTGGAGGTTTCAAAGACATCACAAGAATAGCTTCCTCAAGCCCATCATTGTGGAACACTATATGCTTTGACAACAAAGATGAAATTATTAATATGCTACATCTATTTAAAAATCAAATAGATACATTTGAAAATGAACTATCAATAAATAACGGTAATGTATCACCATTATTTGAAAACGCAAAAAACTATAGAGACAGCATAAACCAAACTACATCTAACAGCTATATCAAAAATTACGAAATAAAAGTAGATGTGGAGGATAAGCCCGGAATTATTGCAACTGTTGCAACAATGCTTAGTGTTAATAATATCAATATAAAAAACATCGGAATAATAAACAGCAGAGCATATGAAAATGGAGTATTGCAAATTGTCTTTGATAGCCATGAGCTAAAAGAAAAAAGTATATCGCTGTTAAAAGAAATGAATTTTAATGTATTTACAGATTAATAAATTATAATATTTTAATAAAAACCCTTGGGAAACTTTATCAAGAAATTCCGCTTTTGCGGCATTCCGGCAAAAGTTCTTTGCTTCTTTCTTTCAAGAAAGAAGTCGGGGTTTGGGCCTGAAAGCCCCAAGATATTAATTGTAAACTAAAATAAAAAAGGAGACAACAATGAACATTATTATAAAACCTACAAAAGAACTTAAAATACAGGAAGTTACAGTCCCTGGCGATAAATCAATATCTCACCGTTCAGTAATGTTTGGTGCAATATCAAAAGGAACTACCAACATAAAAGGCTTTTTAACAGGAGAAGATTGTCGCTCTACAATTAAATGTTTTAGAAAACTTGGAGTTCAAATAGAAGAAAACGGAACAAACGTAACTGTTTTTGGTAAAGGCTTACACAGCCTGCAAAAACCTAATGAAATACTAGATGTAGGTAACAGTGGAACAACATTAAGACTAATGTCCGGACTACTTAGTTGGCAAAACTTCTCTTGCCAAATTACAGGAGACAACTCTATACAAAAAAGACCAATGGATAGAGTAATAATACCTCTACGTGAAATGGGTGCTAATATAATAGGAAAAGATGGGGGAACCTTAGCACCGATTACAATAGAAGGACAAAATTTAAAAAGTATCAATTATAAAATGCCTATTGCCAGTGCACAAGTGAAATCGGCAATTATTCTTGCAAGCTTAGGAGCAGAAGGCGAAACAATAATAGAAGAACCTATGAAAACAAGAGACCATACCGAAATACTCCTTAACTACCTAGGTGCAAATATTATAACCGATAATAATAAAATAATTAGCCGCCCAATAAATGAGCTTACAGCAAAAGATATTACTGTACCAGGAGATATTTCCTCTGCTGCATATTTTATAGTTGCTGGGTTAATAACAAACTCTACAATAAAAATAATGAATGTAAACGTAAATCCTACAAGAACAGGAATTATTTCAGCATTGCAGCAAATGGGAGCAAACATAGAGATAGAAAATACAAAAGAAGTAAATGGAGAATTAACTGCTAATATAATTGTAAAAAAATCAACATTAAAAGCTACAAAAATATCAGGAGAAATTATTCCTAAAATGATTGACGAGATACCTATTTTTGCAGTAGCTGCACTATTTGCAGAAGGAGAAACTATAATAGCAGATGCACAAGAACTTAAAGTTAAAGAATCCAACAGAATTAAAACTATGACTACCGAACTTAAAAAAATGGGAGCAAGTATAGAAGAAACAGATGACGGAATGATAATAAAAGGCAGTAATTGCCTAAAAGGTGCAGAAGTAGAAAGCTACCTTGACCATAGAGTAGCAATGAGTCTTACTATTGCAGCATTAACTGCAAAAGGAGAAACATTAATTAAAGATGCGGATTGTGTTGATATTTCTTTTCCTAAATTTTTTAATTACTTCAAATAAGTAACAATTAATTATCCATGTGTATTACTACCTAAAACCCCGACTTCTTTCTTTGGAAAGAAGCAAGAAACTTCTGATAAAATGCTATAAATACGATATCTGTTACTAAAGTTTTTTGAAGGGATTGGGAAACTTTTTTTAAAAAAGTTTCCCAATGTTTTTATTAACACTATTAATTATCTTCATTTTTATTATACAAATCTGTTTCAAATAAAGCATTTACCTCACTTCCAATAAGAAGAATAACAGCAATAATATTAAGCCAAATAAGCAGAATAAACAAGCTTCCTATACTTCCATAAACCTTTGAATATTTAGAAAAGTTGTTTACATATATATTAAAAATCTTTGATGCGATTAACCACAATGTAACAGTTATTGCTGCCCCAGGTAAAGTCTGCTTAAAAGTAATTTTATTGCAACATGAAACTTTATATATTAACATAATTACAAAAAGCAAAAAAAACAAAACAATAAAAAAAGTTATACCACCATAAATTCTAGTAGCAAAAGATGTAATATAAAAATGTTTGCTTAAAAATGAAAAAATACTATCTCCAAAAATAAGGGTCGCAAGAGAAATAACAATTGTAACCGCAAAAACTAACATCAACGCTATACTAATTAAATTAACAGAAATTATATTACGTGTTTCTTTTAATCCATATGACTTATTAATACCTCTCATAACCGCCTTAAAACCCGACGATGCTGAAAATATACTAACAAGTAAGCTTGTAGACAATAATGTTGCATTTTTGTGGTCTATTACTTCGTCAACAAATGTTATAAAAATATTTAAAACTTCATAAGGCAAATAGTCCGTTAACTCATATATAAGTATATTACCATCAATATTTAAAAAACCCAATATTGTCATTAAAAAAATTACAAATGGAAACATAGAAAGCAAAATTTTATATGTAAGTTCATTTGCTAATGAAAATAGTTCGTCTTTTATAACCTCATTAATTAGTTTTTTTATAAATTCAATAAAATGCTTCATTTTTCATCTCCAAAATATTATTAGTATTACATATGTTTTATTAGTTTTTCAAAACAAATTATTTATATTCTATATATATGTTAACTTGATGTGTGTTTGGCAGTAAATTTATATTAAATTTAGAATATTTACAATATTTGACATTATTCTACATGATAGGTATGTATAATTGAATCTATTCTCACTTTTTTGGAGATTAAAGAAACTATTAATAAGGAGATAGTATATTTATGAATAATTACACAGTAAAGATAACAAAAACATTAACAAAAGTAAAACTATTTTTTCTGACAAAAAAATTAGAACATACACGCAAGAAACTTAATGACCTTTGTATAAGTCAGGAAACAATTGATATTAATATAGTTATAGTAATCAGTAAAGAATTCGACTTTTTACACAGCAAACATATTGAATTAAAAAGAAAGCTTTCTTTATTAGGTGACAATAATAGTTACTTTTAATTTCTTAATATATTATTATGTAAAAAAATAAGAACGTATCACCTTATACGTTCTCATTAAAAGATTTACAAAGATTAATTTTGTAATAAATATTATTGCAGTTTCCCCTTAGTCCAGTCTTCCAGAAAACCTAATACTTCATCAACAGTCGGACTTTTAGCGTTTCTAACATAAAAACCTGATGTCGCAACACCTAATAAAAGACTGCTTGTTGCATCTAATCCTAACGATTGCCCGAAACAGAAACCACCATTAAAATTATCACCAGCTCCTGTTGTAAGTACAGGTTTTGCACAGAATGGCCCGGAAACTTTACTATATTTATCACCTATCCATGTAAAAGCTTCTTTTGTAGGATGAATAACAAGAGAATAAATATTAAGCTTATCATATACAGCCTTTGATACATTTCTATAGCTTTCTTCCTTTGTCCATGAATCGTCAACATTTATATCGAAAGCTTTTGCTATTTCGTATAACTCTTTTTCATTTAAACCTAATATAGCTCTAAATTTATTCTCAAATTTTGTTATTAAATTCATTGCATAAACTATAGATTCTTTAGTACGTTTTTCCGGGTCGCATAAGTCAAAAAAAGCATAAGGCTTTTCATCTTCTTTGTAATCAGGCAATAGAGGGAAAACCTCATTAATTAAACCTTCCCAAAGTTCATTCATATGAGGAACCATTGTCCAGTTCTCCATACCAAAAAGATTACTTTCTTTAATAATTTCGGCAATCCTTTCAGCACCGCCCATTATATTTTTAAAATTCTCCCAATTTATTTTATTCAAGGTTGTTATTTTACCCAACATCAGCTTGCCATCTAAAAACTCCAACGCATCTGAATGCCCTGGGTCACAAATAGAAAATACCTCTTTACATCTGTCAGTCATCGGTTTGAAAACAGGGTGAACCTCATTATTATCCCCAATTGAACCAACATATGTAACATCAACACCATATTCTAAAAGTGCTACAGCAATATTAGGACCATTTCCACCTATTTTTGTCTGTATATTAACCAATTCAATATTTGTGCTATATCCTGATGCCTTTACTATTCTATTTCCAAATGCTTCAATAGTGTCTATTTTTTTGAAATTATCTGTGTCAAGTCTCGTATCTACTGCATGCAATACTTCGTCAATAAATCCGTCAACACCAATCAGCATATTTAATTTTGTTCCCTTTTTTTCATTGATTTCTTTAATTAGTTTCTCAATATTCAATAATAATTCTGAATCCATTCTTTCACCCTCTATAAATTATTTTTAAAGTAAGTTAGATTATCAATAATCTTACTCACCTTATTTTAACATAAAATCAGTTAACAAGCATAATATTTATCTCTTTTTTTCCTACAATAAGATTACTATTTACAATAAAAATTGTCAAGATACACAATTAAAAATTTATTATGCCAAGCAATTTAGCAGCATTTTTGCCTATAACCATTTCATATTCGTCCTCTGGAAGTTCAAACCCTTTTACAAGCATAATTTCACTGCTCGCTTTCGACCAAGGTAAATCACTTCCAAACAATATTTTATCTGCTCCATGATTTTTCACAATTCTCTTAGCATGTTGTATCGGTATTCTTCCATAACAAAACGAAGTATCAAAATAAATTTGTTTACCAACTAGATACTCCTCAACATCATACCAACAAAAATATCCACCAAAATGTGCGGCAACAACTACTCCCCCATTAAAAGCAGGAAGTGCCTTGCTTAATCTTTCGGGGGTACAATGCACTGGCTCAAAAAGCCCATAATCAACACCAGAGTGAAAAACAGTTATCAATCCTAATTTTGCAGCTTTTTCATATAAAGGAAAAAACTTTTCATCATCAACAAAAAACTCTTGATAATCAGGATGAAGCTTAATTCCTTTTAGCCCTAGCTCTTTTATCCTGTCTAATTCGTCTAATGCATTTTCGGCTAGAGGGTGGACAGAACCAAAAGAAAAAATTCTTCCTCCATTTATGCTTGCAGCAAAATCATTAACTTTAGTTTGCTGGTTTGGATTTGTAGCTATATTCAAAACAACAAAAAAATCTACATCTGCATCATTTCCACGCTTTTTTAATCCTCTTAAAGTCCCGTCTGTATATGCTTTAGCACCGCCTCCTTTTGCAGAAATACTTTTTATTGCCATTTCAGCGATTTTATCTGGAAAACAATGAGTGTGAAAATCAATAATCATTAGTATCATACCTTTCATTTATTAATTTTGGCAATACTCATTAGAACCTGTTTTATATCAAACTTTACTTCTGATAAAAGTATTCCCAAAAGTATTAAAATGCTTCCAATAAATAATTTTAAAGTTATAGCCTCATTTAATATTATTATTGAAAATATAGTACCAAAGACCGACTCCATAGACATAATGATAGCTGCTTTTGTTTCATTTATGTATCTCTGTGAAATAGATTGCAGTAAAGTAGTAACACCTATCCCAAAACCTAAATATAGCACAACTAAAGTAACAGGCAAACTAACATTAAAATTGACAGGTTCTTTTGTAATTAGTATTCCAAAAAGTGTAAGTACGGTTCCAGTAATCATTTGAATAACAGACAAAACTGACGGGTCTGCACCTTTTGATAAAAATTCTTTAGTAAAGAAAATATGACACGCACAAAAAACAGCACAAAAAATCGTTAATAAATCCCCAAACTCAATATAAAAATTTGAAGTTATTGTTAAAACTCCAACTCCTATAATAGCCAAAATCGCTCCTATAATACCATATATATCCAATTTTCTTCTAAATAACAAAAAACCTATAAAGGGTACAATAACTACGTTAGAAGCTGTAAGAAAAGCACTTTTTGAGGGTAATGTATATTTTAGACCTATAGTCTGTAATGTAAATCCCCAAAACATAAATATTCCCAAACAAACGCCATATTTAATACTTTCTTTGTTAATCAATTTAAACCTATTATAAAAAATAACCGATAACATCAATGCCGCCAAAAAACAACGTATTGCAACAAGTTGAAACGCTCCAAAAGATTCTAATGCAACAGCAGTAAGCGGAAATCCTGTACCCCATATTATAGTTACAAAAAGTAGCCCCAACTCTCCCTTGTATTTACTCATAATTTACCTCCATTTTGTCAACTCATAATAATTTAATTATGTTTTATTGTCAAGACGGATTATTATTCTAGAACATAAAAACATCTGCTATTTTCAATTCTGAAATCCTTATATTAATTTGCAAATAAATTTTTACAGCTACAAGTAAAATTTTAAAAATTGCTCAACTTTGATAAAATTTTACTATAGGAAGTTTTATTGCTTAAATTACTTTTAAAAAAATCTTAAACTTTTTGTTAATATTTTATTTAATAATTATAATAATTACCTTATTTTTAATTAAGTTTTACTATAAAATTTTTATAAATATGAAACTAGTTGTTAAAAATTCCTTAATTATTTTATTAACATTTTCTTTGACAATTTTAATGAAATGTAATAAAATTATATTTATCAATCGTATATAACTAACAAGAAAATCTTTTTATATTGCTTTTTTTAATATTATTTCCTCTGCAGTAAAAATATTATGTATTTGCGTATTTTATTTGCTTTTTTTGTATTTTTTATTTGTATATTAAATTAAATGCATGATTTTTTTATTTATATATCTATTTTTTTAATTAAAATATATTATTTTTATGGGGGGCATTTTATGGGTTTTATCAGAAATATAAAAATTAAAAATAAATTAATTTTTATGACTATTGTTTCGTTTTTAGTTTCATTGATTCTTGTTTTGCTAGGTTCTTATAACATTTACTCATTGGCACGACAGTCTAACCTTTCTTATAACTATGTTACACTACCTTTGGGGTATATGAGTGATGCAAAAAGTTCATTTAATTTAGTGATTGTTAAACTTTATGAATCTACATTAACAAACGATTTAAGCCAAACAGCTCAGTTTCAAGAAAGTACTAATATGTATTTTGCAACTTACAAGGATTCTGTTTCTAAATACAAAAGTATTGTTGATGAGTATGGTACAACGAACACTCAAGCTGCTAAACAATTAGAAACTCTATATAATACTACTAGCCAAGTCGAAAACTATATTAAAGAAATATTAGCATATGCCTCCAAAAATCAAAATGAAAAAGCACTTGCTATTATAGAGGGAGATTTTAAAAACTTATATTCATCCACAATTTCTCCTGCATTAAATGAGTTGAGCCAACTTAAAATCGACCAGTCAAAAGAATTTTCAGAAGATGCACAAAAAAAAGAATTAAACAGTTTAGTATCAATGATAATAATATATTTAATAAGTGCAATTATTCTAGTATTGATTTCAGCCACAATTATTAACTCTATTGTAAAACCTATTAATAAAATGGTTCAAATTGCAAATGATATAGAAAATGGTAATCTTAATGTAAATATTAATGCAAACTCAAAAGATGAGATAGGAATGCTCCTTAGAAGCTTTTCGTCGCTTATCAATGTCCTAAACTCAATTTTGGATGATATTAATAAAATGAGCAAATCACATGATGATGGCGAAATAGATTATAGAATAGATGCAAGTAAATATAATGGCTCATATGCAAACGTTTCCGACGGAATTAATGGAATGATTAACTCTTACATAGTAATGTTTAGGGAAGTTATTGATTCACTATCACACTTATCGGATGGTGACTTTAACACTGTTGTTAAGGACTATCCTGGTAAAAAACAGTCGTTTACAATAACAGTAAATGAACTAAGAAATAATTTAATACGGGTTGGAGAAGAGATACAAACTCTTGGAATAGCAGGAGTAGAGGGTAAACTTAACCAAAGAGCAGATTTATCAAAATTTAAAGGGGACTGGAGAAATACACTTGATGGACTAAACAAGCTTTTAGATAGTGTTATTACTCCTCTAAATGAGTGTAGTAATGTTCTTTTTGAAATTTCAAAAGGAAATTTAAGTGCACAAGTAAAAGGAAATTATTCAGGAGATTTTGCATTAATAAAAGGTGCTCTAAATAATACTGCTTCAACACTACAATCTTATATACAAGAGATTAGTTCAATATTAAATGAACTTTCAAACAATAATTTAGACGTAGAAGTAAAGAGAGAATATGTAGGAGACTTTTTTGCTATTAGCGCTTCTTTAAATGATATTATTAAAAAACTAAATGAAGTTATTAGCGAAATTAATTCTGCCTCTGAGCAAGTAAGGTCTGGTTCAAATCAAGTATCCGAATCAAGCATGACTCTTGCAGAAGGTAGTACAGAACAAGCAAGTTCTGTCGAACAACTTACTTCAACTATTACTACAATTGATGAGCAAACGAAAAGAAATGCAGAAACTGCAAAAACTGCAAATGAATTATCAGAAACTACTAAAGCTAATGCTTTGAGCGGAAATGAACAGATGAAATCTATGCTTACAGCAATGGAAAGCATAAAAGAAGCATCATCAGGCATTTCAAAAGTTATTAAAGTAATTGATGATATTGCTTTCCAAACAAACTTACTTGCATTAAATGCTGCAGTTGAGGCTGCTCGTGCAGGCACTCACGGAAAAGGCTTTGCAGTAGTTGCAGAAGAAGTAAGAAGTTTAGCAAGCAGAAGCCAAAATGCCGCACGTGAAACAACTGCTTTAATAGAAGATTCTATTTCAAAAGTTTCAGACGGAACAATTATTGCTAACAAAACTGCCGAAGCATTAGGAAAAATAGTTGATGATGTTTCAAAGGTTTCTTCATTAATATACGATATTTCTATCGCTTCATCAGAACAAGCTGATGCTGTTTCACAAGTAACTTTGGGATTGGGACAAATTTCAAAAGTTGTTCAGAGTAATTCAGCTACTTCTGAGGAAAGTGCTTCCGCTTCACAAGAACTTTCAAGTCAATCAGAAATACTAAAAAATATGGTTTCAGTATTTAACCTTAAAAGTAATTATAAGTAGTATAAATCAGCTATTATTTAACTAAAATTATACTATGGCAGTATAGAATCCTTTTATTAATTTCTATACTGTCATTTTTATTTTCTTTTAACTATATTGAATTATTATTGACAACTGTTAGACATATGCTAAAATAAGTATGTTAATTTTCCCAATATTATTTTTCTACATACTTATTATCTTTCGTTAAAATAAATGCTATATGAGGTGTAAATAAAATGTATATGGTAAAAACCGAAAATCTCATATTTGAATATACAAATTTTAGTAATGCCGAAAATGAGAATATAAGTAATGAGAAACTAACTGCATTAAATGATATTAATATTGAAATAGAAAAAGGAGATTTTGTTGCTATACTAGGGCATAATGGCTCTGGTAAATCCACCTTGGCTAAACATTTAAACTCTCTATTATTGCCTACAGAAGGTACTGTTTGGATAAAAGGACTAGATACAAAAATTGAAGAAAATACATGGGATATTCGCCAAAATGCTGGCATGGTTTTCCAAAACCCCGATAACCAAATTATAGCAACAATAGTTGAGGAAGATGTCGCCTTTGGTCCTGAAAATTTAGGCGTTCCTCCTTTAGAAATAAGAAGTAGAGTAGACACTGCTCTTAAATCAGTAAATATGATTGAGTATTCAGAAGACCCCCCTCATTTTCTTTCTGGGGGACAAAAACAAAGAATTGCAATAGCGGGTGTACTCGCAATGAAACCCGACTGCATAATTTTAGACGAGCCTACTGCAATGCTTGACCCTTCAGGAAGAAAGGAAGTTATGGATACAATTACTCGTTTAAACAAAGAGGAAAACATAACTATAATTTTAATAACTCATTATATGGATGAGGCAGTGAAAGCAAACCGTGTTATAGTAATGGAAAAAGGGCAAGTAATTATGGACGATGTTCCAAAAAAAATATTTAGCAATGTAGAAAGACTCAAACAAATAGGGCTTGATGTACCCCAAGTTACGGAGGTTTGTTACAACTTAAATAAAATGGGAATAACCGAAATTCCTTGTGATGTTCTTTCAATAAAGGAAATGGTTGGTGTATTATGTCAATTGAAATAAGAAATTTAACTCATATATATAATGCAGACTCAAAATTTGAGAAAAGAGCATTAGAAAATATTAACCTTAAAATTGAGACAGGCGAGTTTATCGGGTTAATAGGGCATACAGGCTCTGGAAAAAGCACACTAATACAGCATTTAAATGCATTAATTAAACCAACATCAGGTGAAATTATTATAAATGGCGAAAATATTAACTCCGATAAAAAGAAATTAAAATCAATCCGCCAAAAAGTTGGGCTTGTTTTTCAATATCCCGAACATCAGCTTTTTGAAACTACTATTTTTAGAGATGTTGCTTTTGGCCCTCAAAATATTGGGCTTTCAAAAGATGAGATTGATGAACGTGTCAAAAGTGCATTGGATATAGTTGATATTTCCCCTAACCTTTATGAAAAATCACCTTTTGAACTTTCCGGCGGACAAAAAAGGCGTGTAGCAATAGCTGGTGTTTTGGCGATGCGTCCAGATATACTTATTTTAGATGAACCAACTGCTGGGCTTGACCCACATGGAAGAGACGAAATTCTTGATAAAATAAAACAAATGCATGGGAAACTCAAGATTACAGTTATTTTAGTATCACATAGTATGGAGGATATTGCCCGACTTGCTTCAAAGATAATTGTAATGCATAAAGGTAAATTAGCTTATTACGGAACTTGCGAGGAAATTTTCTCAAAGGTTGATGAGTTAGAACAAATAGGGCTTGCCGCCCCACAAATAAGCTATTTAATTGCCGAACTCTCTAAAATCGGTATTAGTTTACCAAAAAATATTTATACAGTAAATGAAGCAACCCAAGCTTTATACTCTCTATTAAAGCAGGTGTAAAAATGACTAATATATCAATCGGTCAGTATTATCCGGTAAAATCCTACATTCATAGTATTGATGCAAGGGTTAAATTAATTTCTACTCTCTTTTATATTTTTTTACTTTTTTTTATTAATAACGTATTTGCTTATTTAAGTACTGTTATTTTTATTTCGTTAGTTATTTGTGTTTCAAGAGTACCTCCAAAATTTATGTTTAAAGGGCTTAAAGGTATTCTTATTATTCTTTTCTTTACGGTTACCTTAAACATTTTTTTTACTCCGGGAGAAAATATAGTTTTTAAATACTCATTTATAGTTATTACGTATGAAGGGCTTATAATTGCTGCCCAAATGGCTATTAGGCTTGTACTTCTAGTTGTTGGTACATCTGTTTTAACTTTGACTACAACGCCAATTCAGCTTACTGATGCAATAGAATTTATATTAAAGCCACTTAAAAAAATAGGAGTACCAGCACATGAAATAGCTATGATGATGACAATTGCACTTAGATTTATACCTACTCTACTTGAAGAAATGGACAAAATAATGAAAGCACAAATTGCTAGAGGTGCTGACTTTGACACAGGAGGAATAATAAAAAAAGCTAAAAGTTTAATTCCTATTTTAGTTCCTTTGTTTGTATCAGCCTTTAGGCGTGCAGATGATTTAGCAATGGCTATGGAAGCTCGTTGCTATCGTGGAGACTATAACCGTACAAGAATGAAGCAAATGAAGCTTACTTCTATTGATTTTATTGCTATTGCTTTTTTTTCTTGCTTTTCTAGTGTGCTTATAGTTAGTAAATTTTTATTAGGATAGTAAAGATTAAATTAACAATCTTTTAGAATTAAAAACCTTGAGGAAACTTTTGAAAAAGTTTCCTCAAACTCCTTTAAAACTTTTATTTTAAGTTTTTAATTAAAGTTTAGAAATAAAATAATATAGATAATATCAAATACTAGGAGGCAATAAAGTGGAAAAAACAATGGATAAAATAGTTGCACTATGCAAAAATAGAGGATTTATATATCCCGGTTCAGATATTTATGGTGGTCTTGCAAATACATGGGACTACGGTCCTTTAGGTGTTGAACTTAAAAACAATGTAAAAAAAGCATGGTGGAAAAAATTCATACAAGAAAATCCATACAATGTGGGTGTGGATTGTGCGATATTGATGAACCCATCTGTTTGGGTTGCTTCTGGTCATGTTGGAGGTTTTTCGGACCCATTAATGGACTGTAAGGATTGTAAAGAGAGATTTCGTGCAGATAAATTAATCGAGGACTATATGCATGAAAACAATGCGGAAGAAGTAGTAGACGGCTGGTCAAACGATAAAATGAAATTATATATAGAAGAAAATAAAATATGCTGCCCTAGCTGCGGAAAACAGAACTTTACTGATATAAGACAATTTAACTTGATGTTTAAAACTCATGCTGGGGTAACAGAAGACAGCAAAAACGTAGTATATTTACGTCCTGAGACTGCACAAGGAATTTTTGTAAACTTTAAAAATGTACAAAGAACAAGCCGTAAAAAAATACCTTTTGGAATTGGACAAATAGGAAAATCATTTAGAAACGAAATTACTCCTGGTAACTTTGTTTTTAGAACAAGAGAATTTGAACAAATGGAACTTGAATTTTTTTGTGCCCCTGACACAGATATGGAATGGTTTTTATATTGGAAAGAGTTTTGTATAAACTGGCTTAAAGACTTGAATATATCAGAAAAAAATATGCGTATTAGAGACCATAGCCCAGAAGAACTTTCTCATTACAGCAAAGCTACTACAGATATTGAATTTTTATTCCCTTTTGGTTGGGGCGAACTATGGGGAATCGCCGATAGAACAGACTACGACTTAAAACAACATCAAGAACATTCTAAAGAAGAAATGACATATTTTGACCCTAACACAAATGAAAAATATGTTCCTTATTGTGTTGAGCCTTCATTAGGAGCAGATAGGGTTACACTGGCTTTTATTTGCGAAGCTTACGATGAAGAAGAAATTGCAGAAGGCGACACAAGAACAGTGTTACGCTTTCACCCTGCACTTGCACCAATAAAAGCAGCAATTCTTCCTCTTTCAAAAAAATTATCCGACGGAGCTTCAGAAGTTTACAGCGAATTAAGAAAACACTTTGTTTGTGATTTTGATGACACAGGCTCTATTGGTAAAAGATACAGAAGACAAGATGAGATAGGCACTCCTTTCTGTATTACTTTTGATTTTGATTCTTTGGAAGATAAAGCAGTTACAATTAGATTTAGAGATTCTATGGAACAAGAAAGAATTAAAATAGATGAACTTGTTGCCTATTTTAATGATAAACTTAAATTTTAAAAGACATATCTTTATAAATCCTTGTAGAAACTTTTTTAAATATTCTACAAGGATTTTATTTAAAATTTTTTGGGGAATTTACAACTACATTGAACTCACGTTAAAGTATAAATATGGGTCTCAAAGTCTCTTTAATATACTAATTAACATGAAAACATTATTACTAGTCTTTAAAAAACTCTAACACGCAAGGAGTAAAAAAATGAAAACTAAGGCAAAAGTTCTTTTTGACTTATATTTTACTTTTATGAAAATAGGAGGATTTACATTAGGCGGCGGATACGCTATGATTCCGATAATACAGCATGAAGTAGTAGACGTAAAAAAATGGGCTACTGATGAAGAAATGACAGATTTTATGACACTAGGGCAATCAGCTCCAGGAATTATAGGCATAAATACTGCAACCGCTGTGGGTTATAAAGTTGCTGGATTTTATGGAGGACTGTTTGCAACATTAGGAATGATAACTCCATCAGTAATAATTATTCTTATTATCTCATCAATATTTGAGCAATTTAAAAAATGGGACATAATTCAAAGGGCATTTAACGGTATTAGAGCTACAGTTGTTGCCCTTATTTTTATAGCAGCCATAAGACTTTGCAAAACCTCTATTAAAAATAAAATTCAGTTTATAATAGCAGCTTCAACCGTTATATGTATGTTATTTTTTAAAATTCCACCACAATTTATTATTTTAGGAAGTGCATTATTTGGTGTAATTTATAATTACTTTAATGTGAGTTCAATGCAATAAAACTACATCTAACTTTTGATAATATTCGTAAAAATTTAGATATTTAAGGTTTATATAATATAAAATAAAAGAAGGGAAAACAAAAAATGGGAAAATTATTTGAACTACTCTTTACATTCATGAAAATAGGTGCTCTAAGCTTTGGAGGCGGATATGCCATGATACCTTTTTTACAGCAGGAGTCTGTAGGCAGAGAATGGCTCACTGTTTCAGAATTTACTGATATTGTTGCAATTTCCCAAATTACACCCGGTCCAGTTGCTGTAAATATGGCAACCTTTGTAGGTTATACACAAGCCTCTGTATTAGGCTCACTGTTTGCAACATTAGGTGTATGTATTCCTTCATTTGTAATAATAACAACACTAGTAAAATTTTTTGTAAAATTCGCAGAAAAACAAATTATAAAAAATATATTCTTTGGTTTAAGACCCGCCGTTACAGGATTAATTTTTTCATCAGCATTTTTAATTGCATTTCTCGAATTTTTCCCCAATTCAGAGAGTTTATCATTAGATTTGACAATTATCAATTATAAATCAATTATAATTTTTGTAGGCATGTTCATATGTATGTATAAATTCAAATTAAATCCTATTATTGCCATATTAATATCTGCTATTATCGGTATTATACTATTCTGATTTTACAATAATAAATCATGAGATGTATTTACTATTAATCATATTATTGATAGGAGGAGATTTTTTTGCCTGGTTTAATTACGCATTTTATATGTGGAGACGTTTGTATAAAAAGGCTTAAAAATAACGAACTTAAAAACATGCTAATAAAAAACAGACAGATATTTAATGTTGGAACTCAAGGCCCTGATATATTTTTTTATTATATACCATGCCTATACAAAAAATCAATTTATATGTTAGGTAACACACTTCATAAATCCAAAATAGGTACTTTTTTTTCGTCATTAATTAATTTTATTGACGAAATAGAAAATAAAAATGAAAAACAAACAGCAGCTTCGTACTTAGCCGGATATTTAACTCATTATGCTTTAGATGCAAATACCCATCCATATATTTATTATAAATCTGGTTTCAAAGTACAAGGCGACAAAACAAAAAAAATACGTTACAGTGTAAACCACAGAAACTTTGAAACTAACATAGATATTTTGATGTTAAAACTTATAAGTTCAAAAAAGCCTTCTGATAAAAAATTATGGGAATTTATAAAAGTTTCATATAAAGAATCAAAAATTACAGCCGGAATACTTAGCAAAACGATAAAAGATGTGTATGATGTGAATATATCTGCAAACCAAATTTATAACGCAATATATAGTATGTATGCTACAAATAGACTTTTGCAATCAAAAACAGGAAGAAAAAAGGTATTTATGGAATTTATAGAAAATTTTACTATCAAGGAAAATATAATAACAAGCTTAATCCACGAACAAGAAGCAAATGGAAAAATTGATTTTCTAAATTTAAAGAAATCTAAGTGGCATTATCCTTGGGAAAATGAGAAAGAGAATAATCATACATTTACAGAATTATTTGAAAATGCACTATCAGATTCAATATCAATGCTTGAAGCAGAGCAAAGCTTTTTAAATAAAGATATTTCAAAAGATGAGTTTCTTAAAATAATAGGTAATAAATCTATGGAAACAGGAATAGACTCCGATACTATTTTGGAATTCAAATTCTCCGATGTTGTGTTTTCCTAAAAAAATAGGTAGTGTGTTAAATCTGTTGAAGTTAAAAACTTAAGGCTCTACCCCAAAACTCACCATTTTTGAAAGAGTGGATAAAACTTTTACATTTAAAACTAATATATTAATAACCTAATTAATGTTAAAATTTTTTAAAAGGTGTTGGGAAACTTTTTTAAAAATAAGTTTCTCAACACCTTTTGTTTATTGTCTAAAAAAGTCTAAAATATATTTTTCAAAATCCTGTTGATTTGCTGGAGTAATAGTATATATTATTTCTTCCCGACCTCTTACAAGAAGGATTGTTGGCTTAGTTGGACCAATACCAGCATGAGAGTTTCCAATATCAATAAGCCCGCCCTCTTTTTGTAGGGTTGTATAATAAATAGTAGTACCCGTATTTTTTGCAGCCTGTTTTATATCAAGTATAGCTAAATTGTATTCTTCTCCTCCCTTTTCATCATAAGGAATATAAATAAATTTGTCACCATTTACATATTTATCTTTTGCTTGTTTTTCAGTTATTTCTTGCCATGTATTAGCATTTGTTATACTTTCATTTGAATCATTTTCATAACTTATGCTTTGTAATGGTTGTTGCTCCTCAAAAATAATTTGAGGTTCATTAATCATAAAAGAGTCCCCATCAAAGTTATTTTCTCTCAAATTAATAAGAGCATTCTCTACATCTTCTTTATTTGAAACATCTTCTAAAGTTTTTGTACCGTTTACTTCATAAGACATTATAATTACAGGGTTATCTCTAACAACATAATTTTTAGCCCACATAGCATCTTTTAATGAAAATTCTGGGCTATTTAAGTCTAATGCAAACACCTTAAATTCTGTTGATTCTGCAGCCTCCATAATAGGTGCTAGTTTTTCTATATAATTAGGGTCTTCACTTTTATACAATACAAGTGCATACTTTATTTCTGACTCATATAAAACTTTTGCATAGTTAAAATTTATATTTTGAAAATAAGCAGTTTTTTCTACGGATACAGAATAGTCATTCTCTATACTCTCCTGTACTGGTGAGATATCAATTACATCTTGTTGTTGTTGTCCATATTTTGCCAATTCTTCAAACCTTTTTGTTTCTATGTAAACACTAGTTGTTTCCTCATCCCATGAAACATCAGCTTCCATTGCTGTTGCAATTGCTATAGCAGGAAAAAGGGTTTTACCATCTACAATAACAGGCGGAGACTCCAAGTCCAGCTTATACATTGTCTCCACTTCTTCTTTTGAAAGCTGTTCCCCTAACCTACCATACATCATTGTTTTATTTCCTACTTCTAAAATTGCATAACCTTCACTCCAAATTAAAGTTACCTTTTTATTCTCTTCGTTCCAGTTAACTCTAAGCCCTAACGCTTCAGAAAAGCCTCTTACGGGAACCATAGCGTTACCTTTAATTATTTGTGGTTCGTCACCACCAAAATCTACAGGAACTTGATTTACATAAACTTTAATTTGCTGGTCTGCAAAAACATTTGTTCCAAATGCAAATAACTGTGTTGCTACAATTAAACTTGCTGTTAACAAAGCAGTAATTTTCTTTTTAAGTTTCATAACTTACCTCCCAAAATTGTTTACCATTTTTATTTTATTTATCAATAAAGAAAATATATTACTTTTGATAATTATAAATTCGACAATTTGTTATATATTTAGACTTTATTTTTAATTCGGTATATTTTACCACGTAATTTTATGTTTGTACATATAATAATATAAAAATAGTTAAAAAATTTTATACAAATTTTTATATTTAAGTAAAAAAAATATGTTAATAACACTTGACTAATTATTACATAAATGTTAACATACTATTAATAAAAAAACAAGTCATTTTTTGTATTAATTTTTATAAAAAAATATATTAATGAGGGATATTAAAAATGAATAATTTAAATTCAATAATAAAAAAACACAGCTTCAAAGTGTTTGTTTTAGGGTTAATTACATCAGGTGCATTATTCTTAAACACATCAGAGGCTTTAGCTAATACTCAAGATTATGTAACAACTGATATTGTTAAATTCAGAGATAGTGCTTCCGCAGATTCCGAAGTGATTGATGTTATAACACCAGGAACAAATGTTACTGTAGAAGATTATAATGCAGAAGAATGGAGCAAAGTTTATTATAACGGAAATGAAGGATACATTAAATCAGAATACTTAATTACTAAAGAAGAATACATAGAAATGACAAAACCTGCTGCTGAACTTTTAACATGGTCTGAAGCAAAAAGTTTATTTACAATTGGAGTTCCAGCAGAAGTTTATGATGTTAGGACAGGGCTTACATATTATGTAAAAAGTTTTTCAAATGGGAATCATGCCGATGTTGAACCTGTTACTACAGAAGATACTCAAATTATGAAAAACACATATGGCGGAAGATGGAGCTGGGATACAAGACCTATCCTTGTAACAATAAATGGGGTAACTAGTGCCGCATCTATAAATGGCATGCCTCATGGCGGTGGTGTAAACCACTCTAATGGAATGAGCGGACAAGTTTGTATTCATTTTAAGGGAAGTACAACGCATAACGGCAGTGTAAGTCATGAAAGAGACCATCAAAGAAGTGTTGCTGAAGCTTATGAATATGCAAAAAGACAATAAGTATATTTTATATAAATAAAGTGAGCATCAAACTCACGTTAAATAAAATATTAAGCTTGATAAAATTGCTTGCTAGTAATCTTATCAAGCTTTTTTGTAATAAAACATTGGATAAAAAATTTCTTAAAAAGTTTCTCTTCTAGCCTCAACATAGAAACTTTTAATATTTGAATTTTAGAAAATTTAAAATTATAATAAAAAAAGTTCGACGCAATTTATTTGCGTCAAACTTTTTTATTTAGCATATTCAATAGCACGAGTTTCTCTAATAAGATTTACTTTTATTTGCCCAGGATATTCCAATTCTTCCTCTATCTTTTTAGCTATTTCTCTAGCTAATAAAGTCATATTGTTATCATCTACATCTTCTGGAATTATTATAATACGTAACTCTCTACCTGCCTGAATAGCAAATGATTTTTCTACACCTTTAAATGTATCAGCAATACTTTCCAGTTTTTGCAGACGTTTTATATAGGACTCTAATGTCTCACGTCTTGCACCTGGTCTTGCGGCCGAAATTGCATCAGCAGCTTGAACTATTACCGAAATAATATTTGTAGGTTCTACATCACCATGATGTGACTCTACTGCATTTAATATAATATCAGACTCACGATATTTCTTACATAACGACACTCCAATGCTGACATGAGAACCTTCTAAATCGTGGTCTACTGATTTTCCAATATCGTGTAATAAACCCGCTCTTTTTGCAAGAGTAACATCTACCCCAAGTTCTCCTGCAAGCAATCCACACAAATGAGCAACCTCTATCGAATGTTTTAAAACATTTTGTCCATAACTTGTCCTAAACTTCATTTTTCCAAGAAGTCTTATAAGCTCAGGGTGAATTCCATGAACACCTATTTCAAAAGTAGCAGCTTCCCCTTCATCACGAATCATTATATCTACTTCTTTTTTCGCTTTTTCAACCATTTCTTCTATTCTTGCTGGATGAACTCTACCATCAAGAATAAGCTTTTCTAAGGCAATTCTTGCTATTTCCCTACGCATAGGGTCAAAACCCGATAAAATTACAGCCTCAGGAGTATCATCAATTATTAAATCAATTCCTGTTAAAGACTCCAAAGTACGAATATTTCTACCTTCTCTACCAATAATACGCCCCTTCATTTCATCATTAGGCAAAGCAACCACAGACACTGTAGTTTCTGTAACATGGTCAACAGCACATCTTTGTATAGCATTAGCCAAAATAGTTTTTGCTCTTTTATCAGCCTCAATTTTTGCTTTTGACTCAATATCTTTAATTAATAAAGATGCCTCTACTTTAACTTCATTCTCAATTGTAGAAAGCAAATACTCCTTTGCTTGTTCCGGTGAAAATCCAGAAATTCTTTCAAGCTCTTGCTGCTGCTTTACTAGCACGCTCTCGACTTCAGCTTTTTGCTGTTCTAAAACCTCTAGCCTTTTTTGATACTGTTCTTCTCTTTTTTCAAAAGATTCACTTTTTCTATCAAGAACCTCTTCTTTTTGCAGAAGTCTTCTTTCTAATCTAGTAAGCTCACTTCTGCGTTCTTTTGCCTCTTTTTCTGCCTCTGCTTTAGTTTTAATGCTTTCCTCTTTTGCTTCAATTAATAATTCCTTTTTCGTTGATTCAGCACTACGTTTAGCTTCAGATATAATATTTTCAGCCTCAATTTCAGCAGAACCAATTTTAGACTCGGCAACTCTTTTTCTATAAAAAACACCTGCAAAAAATACAATTATTGAACAAAAAATAGTTACTATTACAGCAATTATTATATACACTGGCTCCATCATAGGCGATTAAAGAACACCTCCTTAATTAATATTTAGTTTTCAATGTTCACTATCTTTTTTTGTGATTAATTAATTTTTTACTGAAAATTTAATTAATTTTAATATAAATTTTATTGCTATAATCAAGAACTTACATTATATCTATGTTTCATTAATATAAATTGTATATACTTACTTATACCAAATTAAGCCCAACAAATTAAAAACAGTTAGACTGCCTACATCTTATATACTCTGCGTATTGTATGACATTGCTGAGCTATGGTTATACTAATTTCAATTTAGAAAATGTCCCAAACTAGCCTTCAGACACACACTAATAAACATTAAGTTTTTATAAAAAAACAGTATAAGTTCTTTACTTAAAGCTGTATTTGATTGTATAACTTTTTAAAAACTATGTCAAGATTAATGTCTTTTAAAAACATAAGTATGTGCAATATATGTATAAAAAAAGCAACTTGCACAACAAAATATATGAGAATAAAATAAATGATGTTGGACAATATAATATAAAGTTAATTTTTTATTTAATTCAAATTAGCTGAAAACAAAAATACTAGGAGGAATAACAATGCCATCACAAGAAATTAAATGTAGAGTTGACACTTGCAAATACAACAAGGAGTCATGTGTATGTTCACTTCAAGATATAGTTGTAGGGAATACAACAGACAAAGCACAAAACCCTCACCAAACTGAATGTGCAAGCTTTGAATTGCACTAAAACAACCTTGTAGGCGTATAGTATAAATATAATATGCTTTTATTGGGAAACTTTTTAAAAAAAGTTTCCCAGTACCTAAAAAAACTTTAAATTTTACAACTATAGCAAAATTTAAAAAACTATATAATTTGCTTTTATATTATCAAAAGGAGGCTAGTAATGATTATTATTGACGGGCATTGTGACACTATTACAACACTTATGGAAAAAGGAGAATTTCTTTATAAAAACAATATACATATAAGCATAGAAAAATTAAAAACATTTGATAATTTCGTTCAATTTTTTGCTATTTGGATTAATGATAAATATTTAGAAAGTCCTTTATCTCACACAATTAAAGCAATAGATTTTTTTAAAAATGAAGTGAGAATAAATAGAGATTACATAGGAATAGCTTATACATATAAAGATATTTTAAATAATTTAAAAAGAAATATAATATCAGGTATTATAACTTTAGAGGGCGGAGAGATACTTGAGGGTAACATTGAAAATTTACATATGATGTATCAATTAGGTGTTAGGGGAGTAACATTAACATGGAATAGGAAAAACCAGTTAGGTTGCACATCAGCTGACTGTAGTGGAGGAGGTTTAACTGACTTTGGCAAGGAAGTAGTAAAAGAAATGAACTACCTAGGAATGATTGTAGACGTTTCCCACTTATCAAAAGGTGGTTTCTGGGATGTAGTAGATATAAGTAAAAAACCTTTTGTTGCAAGTCATTCCAATAGTCAAACTATATGCAATCATGTAAGAAACTTAGATGATGAGCAAATTAAAGCTATTGCTAAACATGGTGGCTTAGTAGGCATTAATTTATTTCCGAACTTTTTGGATAAAACAAAAAAAGCAACAGTATCAACTATCTTAAAACATATTGACTACATAATGAACATTACAGGAGAAAATAACATAGCATTAGGAGGTGACTTAGACGGAATTGACATCCTTCCTAATGGTTTTACAGATGTAACTAGCTATTCATTACTTTATAACGAAATAGTAAAAATTTATAGTAATAAAATAGCTGATAAAATTTTTTCAGAAAATTACTTAAATTTTTTAGAAAAAATTTTAAAATAACTTTTTTTACAATATGATTTAAGAACCTGCATAAAATTGATATTATTTTTATTTTACTGATATATTGCACAAATATAATAAATATTGTAAAATACTTTTTAACGAAAATTAAAGTTAAATATTAAATATACGAATGGAACGGTGATTGTTAATGAAATTATCAAATAAAGCATTAGCAGTAAAAGAATCCTCAACTCTAAAAATTGCTGCTTTAGCAAAAAAACTAAAAGAAGATGGGGTAGATATTGTAAGCTTTAGTGCTGGTGAACCTGATTTTAATACACCAGAGCATATAAACAAAGCTGCAATTGAAGCAATAAATAGCGGATTTACAAAATACACTCCAAGCTCAGGCATTGATGAACTAAGAAAAGCTATTTGTAAAAAACTAAAAGAAGATAATAATTTAGAATATGACTATACACAAATTGTTGTAAGCAATGGTGCAAAACATTCCCTTTCTAATATTTTTTATGCAATTTTACAGGATGGCGATGAAGTAATTATTCCTGCCCCTTATTGGTTAAGCTATGCTGAAATGATTGGATTAGCAGGTGGAAAAACTGTAGTAGTTTACACAAAAGAAGAAAATGGTTTAAAAATAACAAAAGAGCAACTTAATTCAGCTTATACAGAAAAAACAAAAGCAATAGTTATAAATAGCCCTTGTAACCCTTCAGGTGTTGTTTATTCAAAAGAAGATTTACAAGCAATTGCTGACTTTGCGGTTGAAAAAGATTTATTGGTAATTTCTGACGAAATATATGAAAAGTTAATTTTTAATGATAAATTGCAGCACGTTAGTATAGCTTCATTAAATGATGAAATATTTAAAAGAACAATTGTAGTAAATGGATTTTCAAAAAGTTATTCTATGACAGGCTGGAGAGTTGGATATACTGCTTCAACAAAAGAAATAGCAAGTGTTATGGGAAATGTTCAAAGTCATTGTGCTTCAAACCCAAATAGCATTGCCCAAAAGGCTGCTTTAGCCGCACTTACGAGTTCACAAAACTGTGTCGAGGAAATGTGCGTTGCATTTAAAGAACGCAGAGACTATATTTATGACAGAGTTATTAATATACCAGGAATTTCCGCCGTAAAACCAGAAGGGGCTTTTTATGTCTTTGCAGACATTTCTAAACTTTGTGGAAAAGAAATTAACGGTAAACTTATAAATGATGGGGGCGATTTTGCAGAAGTTCTTTTGAATGAAGCAAGTGTTGCTATTGTTCCCGGAGAAGATTTCGGATATAAAAATTGTATACGACTTTCTTATTCTACTGATATTGAAACAATTAAAAAAGGAATGGACAGAATAGAAGATTTTGTTAAAAAACATTATTAATATTTAGGAACTTTTAACCCCAAACCCTGACTTTTTTCTTGAAAAAAAGAAGCAAAGAATTTTTGCCGGAATGCCACAATGGTGACATTTCTTATTAAAGTTTTTTTGAAGACCTTGGGAAACTTTTTTGAAAAAAGTTTCCCAAGGTCTTTTATTTTATATTTTATAATATATATAATTAATAGTTAAACCAACCGTGAAGAACTCTATCAAGTATATCTTTAAGGGAAGCTTTCTCTATTGACTCAACTGTCACTAAATCAGAACGACCAACTTCTTTACCTTCATGGAAATAAATAATCTCACCAGCTTTTGTTCCCTTTTCAACAGGTGCACTTATTGCCTCCAAAATTTCTACTTTGCTTTCAAGGACAACCTCTTTTCCTTTTGGAACTAAGCAAGTGACTTGACTCTTAATTGCCACATCTGCTTCTTCCAGATTCCCCTTGTAAATTTTAACTTTTCCTTTTACAGTACCAATCTGCTCACCAAGCGTTAATCCATAGCTTGCAAAACCATAGTCCATCATTTTCATAGCTTCATGAAATCTAGTATTAGGGTCAGGAGCACCTAATATAACCGAAATCAACTGCATTCCGTCCCTAGTAGCCGTTGCAGAAATACAATATAAAGCCTCTGATGTTGAACCTGTTTTCAAGCCTGTCGCCCCATTATACGACTTTATAAGTCTGTTTGTATTACTTAAGCCAAATTCTTCCTCACCACGGGCAGTTCTATGAATAATTTTATCCATCCAGATTGTAGTAAAGTCAAAGATTTCAGGATATTTTATTATAAGCTCCTTACTCATAAGTGCTATGTCGAAAGCAGAAGTTACATGCCCTTCTGCGTCAAGCCCACAAGCATTAATAAAATTTGTATCATTCATTCCAAGTTGTTTTGCTTTTTGATTCATCATGAGAACAAAGCCTTCTTCACTGCCGGCTATAAATTCGGCCATAGCAACAGCCGCATCATTTGCGGAAGCAATAACAATACTTTTTGTTAGTTCTCTTACAGGCTGTTGCTCCATAGGCTCAAGGTAAATTTGTGAACCTCCCATACCAGCAGCATGTTCACTAACTGTTACAATATCATCCCATTTTATTTTGCCAGTAGCTACCGCCTCATATATTAGAAGCAAAGTCATAACCTTTGTTACACTTGCTGGAGGCAATTTTTCATGGCTGTTTTGTTCCAAAAGAATTTTACCTGTCGTTGGCTCCATAAGAAGTGCAGCTTTGGCATTAACATTTAATGAAGGAGCAGGTTCTTCGGCATTAACAACTGTTCCCATAAAAAATGATAATATAAGAATAAAACTTATAAATCGTATTTTTTTCATTATAAAAAGTCCTCCTTAAATTTATACTGTAATTCTAAGCTGAGTAAAAAAGGTCACTTAAAATGACAGTTTTGTCTCAAAGTTTTTTACAATTTTCTAAATTTAGGTTGGACTTTTTTTAATAAAATATGCATATGATGTAAAAAAATTATTTATATATTGCTTTAGGGCTGAAACTAAGAATCTGTATTAAATATGAATTTGCGATATTAACAAAGTTTGGCATTGTTCCAAAATAAACGGCACAACATCAAAGCTCTCAATGCGTCGGCTCAAATATTGAATACATGTTCTAACAATCAAAAACAAAATTTAGATGTTATTAATATTAACTTTTATCCCTAATGCAGCATAACTATTTATCTCTTTTTCTTTGAAGAAAAATTGGTATTTCAAATGGTGGGTCTACATCCATTTCTCTAATAGGTTTTAGTTCCTTAGTTTCCTTTACTTCTTTTTTCTCTTCTTTATCCTCTTCGTCTTCCTTTAGCTCATCATTTTCTACTGTTGCAGCCACCTGTGCATTGCTTTTGGTGGAAGACTGTCTCATTGTCATAGTACTAGACGGCTTAACAAAACCTCCTGTATCATACATACCGTCCTCTTCCAGCCCAGTAGCAATAACAGTAACAATAACCTCATCATTTAATTCTTCATTAATTGATGTACCGAAAATAATTTCAGCTTCGGGGTCAATTGCAGAACCAATAATATTTGCTGCAACATCTGTATCAAAAAGCCCAAGGTTATTATCACCCGAAATGCTAATAAGTACAGATTTAGCACCGGCAATTGAGGTTTCCAAAAGTGGGCTTTTTATAGCAAGTTCGGCAGCCGCTTCGGTTTTATTTTTACCAGATGCACGCCCCACACCCATATGTGCAACACCTTTTCCGGACATTATCGTATGTACGTCTGCAAAATCTAAGTTTATCATACCTGGTTTAGAAATAAGGTCTGATACACCTTGTACACCTTGACGTAATACTTCATCAGCCTTTTTAAATGAATCTGTCAAGGTAGTATCTTTATCAATTATTTCCAGTAACTTTTGATTAGGAATAACAACTAAAGTATCTACATATTTTTTTAGTTCAGCAATACCCTCTATTGCTTTTCTTAGGCGTGGTTTACCTTCAAATCTAAATGGTTTTGTTACTACCCCTACAGTAAGTATACCCAAATCTTTTGCAATACATGCTATAACAGGGGCAGCACCTGTACCTGTGCCTCCACCCATTCCAGCGGTTATAAAAAGCATATCCGCCCCTTGAATAGCTTGTGCAATTTCATCTCTTGTTTCCTCTGCTGCTTTTTTTCCTATTTCTGGGTTTCCGCCAGCACCTAATCCTCTTGTCAACTTGTCACCAAGTTGTATACGCACAGACGCTTTAGAACGTTCGAGTGCTTGATGGTCAGTATTTACAGAAATAAAATCAATAGCCTCTACGTTATCATCAATCATTCTGTCAACCGCATTATTACCTCCACCACCAACGCCAATAACTTTTAACTTTGCATTTCCACTTTGCGAGCTGGTTATATCTATCAAAAAAATTACCTCCTTAATTGTATATCAAACAAAAAATTTCTTTGGACTTTATATTGTTAACTATTATTTCCTTACTGATTTAATGTAAGGTTGACACAATAATGCCTGCATCAACCTTATTTTAATAACATTTGCACTTTATACTTATAGCATAAAATCCTATAATTTTCGACATGCTTCACAAGCCGATTAAACTTCACCGAACCTATGTTAAATTATACATTATTATTCAAAAAGTTTCCATAAAAAATTTATATCATTTATAGTTAAATAGTTACTAACTAAAATTATCTCAATATTCTAAAAATATGATTTTTGTTAACATCTCTTATATCTAAAAATCCCCCTTTATAATTTCTAGCTTTAAGTTCTTCCAAAATAACTTTTAACCTTCTTATTTTCTCGTCAGCATCACTTATATCTCCCATTGATATTCTAATGTTATCAACAAAAAGTATAGTATCATCAGGATTGTTTAAATCAACTTTTATAATATCTGTTTCCATTTCATATTTATTAAACAAGTGGGATAATCTTATTAAATTATCAAAAGTCTTTTTGTCCTTTAATTCCAAAAGTTCTCCAATAGTAAACTCTTTTTTAAAGTCAAGCCCTACTACAATAGGAAGCTTGTCCGAAAGACTTGTTGCCACCTCTAAAACACGCCCGTTTTCATCTATGTATAAATAAGTTCCTACAACATATTCTACATAACCACTTAATATCCTTTCTTTTACATTTATTGATACAGACCTTTGTAAGTAGTCCTTAGAAACTATTACATCTTCCACATAATAGGAACTTTTTATAAGCTTATTTTTAGAACTACTGACATTAAGTGCAAATATGTTAATAGGCTTATCAATACCTATTGTACTTTTTATGTAATCATCTGTAACCCTATTATTTCCATATATTTTTATTTCAGAAATTTGAAACAAAGGTGACGTTAATACTATTATCAATATGAAAAAAAATAAAAAAACAATTAAAATTAATGTAAAAGATTTGTTTCTGTTTTTCATGATTCACCCCTATAAAAAATAATATATTAAATAAAGGCAAAAATTTACAAGCAGTTAACAAAAACCATAGATTAATAATACTTGCAATAAATAGTAATGTCAATAATACAATAACTTTTATAAATCAAATATTTTTACAAAATATACTAATTGAATTTTCAGAGTGCCAAAAATTAAGTTTATAAACATGTTATGGTCGAAAGTTGTAGATTGCATAATGTTATTGCATATAAATACATATATATGATATTATTATTAAATGAGTTTAGTAGTTTTAACTGTCTTGTGTAACTATGCAGAATTCTAAAACTATATAACAGTCCTTTGAAATTTTTGTACTTTATTTAACATGAGTTCGACGTAGTCGAACCGGTTTGTGAAACAAGCCGAAAATCGTAAGATTTTCACGTTATGAGCATAAATTTAGTCTATTTTGGCTAAATTTGTGCGAATATTATCAAAAGTTCGGCGCAGCTTTATTGTGTCGAACTCACGTTATTTATATGAAAGGTGTGTAAAATGGGCTTTCTAAATGATTTTTGGAATAAGTTTTACAGCAACATTTTATCAAGCGGCAGACCAGAAATGCTTTTTGATGGACTTTTAGTAACATTAAAAATATCCTTTGGAGCAATTATTTTAGGAATTATAATCGGCTTTATAATTGCTTTTATGAGATTGTCAGAATTTAAGCTACTTAAGTTTATTTCCGGTATGTACATAAGTATAATAAGAGGCACTCCTGCTGTTACGCAGCTTCTTATTATAAACGCTACTATTTTTGCTACAGCAAGAAATTCTGGTATTTGGGTTGGAATTGTAGCGATGGGTGTTAACAGTGGAGCATATGTTGCAGAAATTATCAGAGCCGGCATTTTATCTGTTGATAAAGGACAGATGGAAGCAGGGCGTTCTCTCGGATTTACTAAATGGCAAACAATGTTTTATATTATTATACCTCAAGCCATTAAAAACATTTTACCGGCTTTTGCAAATGAATTTATTGTTTTAATTAAAGAGACAGCAATTGTTGGTTATGTTGCAGTAGCCGACCTAACAAAAGTTGGTCAGCAAATTATGAGTAAAACTATTAGCACAATACCTCTTTTTGTTACTGCTTTTATGTATTTTATTGTAATATCTACTCTAACAGTATTTCTTGGAAAACTAGAAAAAAGACTTAGAAAATCAGAAGTAAAATAGATTAAAAGGAAAGGAGATGTCGTATTGATTTTTGTAAAAGGATTACATAAGTATTTTGATAAATTGGAAGTTTTAAAAGGAATAGATGAACATATTGAAAAGGGAGAAAAAGTTGTTATTATTGGGCCTTCGGGTTCAGGAAAAAGCACTTTTCTAAGATGCCTCAACTTGCTGGAAATACCAACAAAAGGTGAAATAAAAATTGACAACCAAATTATAACAGATAAAAATACAAATGTTAATAAAGTACGTCAGAAAATGGGAATGGTTTTTCAGCAATTTAATTTGTTTCCACATCTAAGCATTATGGAGAACATTACTATTGCACCAATAAAAATAAAAAAAATGTCTTCGTCTAATGCAAAAGATATTGCAACAAAGCTTCTTAATAAAGTCGGGCTTTTGGATAAAGCAGACAACTATCCTGCACAGCTTTCTGGAGGGCAAAAGCAACGTATTGCAATAGCAAGGGCGTTAGCAATGGAGCCTGAAATAATGCTTTTTGATGAGCCGACATCTGCCCTAGACCCTGAAATGGTTGGAGAAGTTCTAACAGTTATGAAGGATTTAGCTAATGATGGTATGACTATGATTGTTGTAACACATGAAATGGGTTTCGCAAAAGAGGTTGCCTCAAGGGTTTTATTTATGGACCAAGGAATTATTGTAGAACAAGGTGAACCAAATGAAATATTTACTGACCCAAAACAAGAAAGAACTAAATCTTTCTTAACAAAAGTTTTGCAGTAGTCTATTAGACTATTTCAATATAAACTTAAGTTTAAATAAACTTATGTTATTTTTAATTTTAATTAAACGGAGGATTTTATTATGAAAATGAAAGCATTAAAAATATTTATTGCTGCTGTTATTAGCCTATCAGTTTTTTCAGGCTGTGCTGCAAATCAAGAGCCAAAACCAAGTGAACCTACAACTGTTACTGATGCAGAGAAAAACACTGATACTGAACCTACACAAAAACCTGAAGAAGCACCACCTTCTGAAAATGAACCAAAACGTAAATTAATTATGGGAACACATGCAGAATTTCCACCTTTTGAATTTGTCGCAGATAACGGCAAGGGCTTAGTTGATAAATTTGATGGCGTGGATGTTGCAATAGTCAAAAAAATAGTTGATGAGTTGGGAATGGAATTAGAAATTGTTGATATGCCGTTTGACTCTTTAATACTTGAATTATCTACAGGTAAAATTGATTTTATTGCTGCTGGTATGACTATAGATGATGAAAGAAAAGAAAACGTAGATTTCACAGAAAGTTATTATAAAGCTATTCAATATATTATTGTTCCAAAATCAGATACTACTATAAATTCAGTAAAAGATTTAGAGGGCAAAATCGTTGGTGTTCAATTAGGAACATCAGGAGACTTTTTTATTGAGGATAATGTAAAAACTGCTACAATAAATAGATATAACAGAGGTATGGAAGCTGTTATTGATTTAAAAAATGGCAAAATTGATGCTATTGTAATTGACTCTATTGTTGCTGAAATGTTTGTAAGCACTGCTCCTGATGAAATGAAAATTATTAAAGATGATGAAAATTTCGTAATAGAAGATTATGGAATTGCCATTCAAAAAGGCAATACAGAACTTTTAGATAAAATTAACCCTATCTTAGCAAAAATGCTTGAAAGTGGAGAAATTGATGAGCTTGTAAAAAATTATTCTAAATAATCTTTATTACTTTGGGGCTTTCAGCCCCAACCCCCGACTTCTTTCTTGAAAGAAAGAAGCAAAGAACTTTCGCCGGAATTCCGCAAAGCGGAATTCCTTTTTAAAGTTTCCCAAGGTTTTTTGCATAAAATCTAAAGCTTTTAGCCTAATCTAACTATCCTTAGTTTCAACCTTTGCTGTAACACCTTCTTTTTTCACGTCCTCTGTATTAACAGCCTGTTTTGTTTTATCATTATCAGCTTTTTTACTTTCATCACTTTTGCTATAAGAAGCTGATGTTATAGTGTTCATAGGACATTTTTTAACACATGCATTACATTCGGTACATTTGTTGTAGTCAATCTTAGCAAGCATATCCGTAACATGAACTGCATCAAATTCACAAGCTTTTTCGCACATCTTGCAACCAATACAGCCAACAGTACAATTGCCACGAACTACTTTACCATTATCATTTGAGTTACAGTTAACTTTTACTCCAGATTTATAAGGTATAAGTTCAATTAGCTTTTTAGGGCAAGCCTCAACGCACATTCCGCAAGCAGTACATCTTTCTCTATTAACAACAGCAATTCCTTCAACAATATCAATTGCACCAAATTTACAAGCTGTAACACAGCTACCCCCACCTAAACAACCATAAGAACAGCTTTTTGAGCCTCCTCCTGCAAGTTGTGTAGCAGCATTACAATCTAGTAAACCATAATAATCGTATCTAAAGTTACTTTTATTACAGTTTCCTCTACATTTAATAAAAGAAACTTGTTTTTCTTTTATTTCCGCTTTAATACCTAATACTTCAGATATTTTTATAACTGTGTCAGCTCCTCCAACAGGGCAAGCATTAGGTTTTGCCAAACTCTTTAATATAGCGTCTGCAAGCCCATCACAACCTGGAAAACCACAACCTCCGCAGTTTGCACCTGGTAAAGCCTCCCTAATAAGCGGAAGCTTAGGGTCTTCTTCAACTTTAAATTTTATTCCTGCATATCCTAATCCAAGCCCAAAAAGCAAACCCATGCCACTTAAACTTGCAACTGAATACAAAATACTCATGTCCATTTTTATTCACCTCTTTTCTTTTTATTTAATAATCCCTGTAAATCCTAAAAATGCGATAGACATTAATCCTGCCGTTATTAAAGCAATAGGAAACCCCATAAAATGAGGAAGAATGTTATTTCTTTCAAGCCTCTCTCTAATTCCAGCAAATAAAACTATAGCAATAAGGAAACCAATAGCCGCACAAATTCCGTTTACAACTGCATAAATGAAGTTATATCCTTCGTTCATATTAATAACTGTAACACCTAAAACAGCACAGTTTGTAGTAATAAGAGGAAGGTAAACGCCCAATGCTTGATAAAGTGTAGGGCTGCTTTTTTTCATGAACATTTCCACAAGCTGAACCAAAGCTGCAATAATTAATATAAACGCAATGTTATACAAATAAGTAATTTCTAAAGGAAAAAGAATATAATTATAAACTATATAAGTAGCAGCAGAAGCAAGTGCCATAACAAAAGTAACAGCAATACCCATGCCAAAGGCTGTTTCAACTTTTTTAGAAACGCCTAAAAACGGGCAGATTCCCAAAAATCTATTTAATACAAAATTATTTACCAATATTGCACCAAAAGCTATATAAAATAATTGCATTATGCCTTCCTCCTTTTCAAGTAGTTAAGTAACGCCATCAGTAATCCTAATGTAAAGAATGCTCCTGGAGGTAAAATCATAATTAATGTATTTGGTAAAGAAGGTAATAAAAGCGTTCCAAAAATCGCACCTGTACCTAAAAACTCTCTAACTGCACCAATTATAGTAAGTGCAAGAGTAAAGCCTAAACCCATTGCGATACCATCAAAAAACGATATAAAAGGATTGTTTTTGCTTGCAAATGCTTCAGCTCTTGCAAGAATTAAACAGTTAACAACAATTAATGGAATAAATATACCTAAAGCCGCATTAAGGGAAGGCAAAAAACCTTCAAGCAAAAACTGCACTATAGTAACAAAGCTTGCAATAACAACAATATAACAAGGTATTCTTACTTTATCAGGAACAAAATTTCTTATCATAGAAATAACAAGATTTGAGCACATTAAAACCGCTGTAGTAGCAGCACCCATACCCAATCCATTTATAGCAGAGGTAGTAACAGCCAAAGTAGGGCACATACCAATAACTTGAACAAATGCCGGATTTTCATCGATTAGTCCGTTTTTAAATATTTTTCCTATATTCATTTTTCTACCTCCCTATTTAATATTTTTATCATAAAATTCTAATGCTTCATTTACACCAGCAGTAACAGCATTACTTGTAATTGTCGCACTTGTAATTGCAACAATTTCGTTTTCACTAGGAACTCCTGATTTAATTACAGTAATTTTTCCGCTTTTATTTTTATATTGAGCCATAAATTCTGGATTCTGGCAATTTGCACCTAAACCAGGTGTCTCTGATTGGTTAATAATTTCTATTCCTTCAATAACACCTTCTGTATTAATTCCAACAAGTGTTTCAACATCTCCTGAATATCCTTTTGGTGCAACTCTTATAACATATCCCAATATATTATCATTCTCATATCCTGTTGCTATGCTTACGATGATTCCCTCTTTAGGAGGTTCAATTTCATTTTTAAAACTTGTCGCCGTAGGAAAAAGATTTTTCATGGAATTTGCTTCTATTTCGCCTCTTTGTTGCTGTATTTTATCTTTTGTCAAACCATAAACAGAACCTAATAAAACTGCCGCAACTAAAGTTACTAAAAATAATACCAAACCTGGTTTAACTATTTCACGCATTTTTAGCAACCCCCTTTTTTTGAACACCATATACACGTCTTCTTACATATCTATCAATTAAAGGAACAGCTAAATTCATTAGAAGTATTGAATAACATACTCCTTCGGGATATCCTCCATATGTCCTTATAACAAATGTCAACAATCCACAGCCAACTCCCATAACAATTTGCCCAGGAGGAGTAATTGGAGATGAACTATAGTCTGTTGCCATAAAAAAAGCACCAAGCATAATTCCGCCTACAAGTAGTTCATAAATAGGATAACCTGTAAAAAGCCCATGTCTTCCAAAAATAAATGATAATATTGCAAACGTTAAAATATAAGAAACAGGTGTACGCCAAGAAATAACTTTTCTTATTATCATATAAACTCCACCAATAATTAAAGCTATTGCACAAGTTTCTCCTAAAGAGCCTTCAATTGTACCAAAAGCAGCGTTAATATAATGAGTTGTATTGGGTATTAATCCCTCTAATTTTAATTGCCCTAAAGGAGTTGCTGCCGTAATCGAATCAACATGTATTATTTTTGCAAAAGCGATAGAGTTTCCTTCTGCATTTATAAACCTTCCTAAAGGTGGAACCCACGATACCATTTGGGTAGGGTATGCTGTTTGCAAAAATGCCCTTGCGGCAAGTGCAGGGTTCATAAAGTTTTGCCCAAGCCCCCCAAACAACTGCTTTACTATTACGATAGCAACTAAGCTTCCAACAATCGGCATCCAAAAAGGAACAGAAGCAGGAAGATTCATTGCCAAAAGTAATCCTGTAACAACTGCACTATAATCTGTTATAGTTACTGTTTGCTTTGTAATTTTCTGAAAAGCCCATTCAAAGAAAATACATGAAGCAACAGATAAAATCAATACTAAAGCTGCACGCATTCCAAAAATAACAATTGCAGCCAAGCAAGCGGGTACTAAGCCTATTACAACGTCTCTCATAACGGATTCAATAGAAGCACTCGAACGTATATGAGGCGTAGAAGATATTACATATTTCTTATCACTCATTTGCTTATTCCTCCTATTTTATTTTTTTTGCCAGCATATCACGTCTAGTAACACGTATTGACTGGGTCAAATGCCTTTTTGCAGGGCATACATATGAGCATGTTCCACATTCTATGCAATCCATACCGTTGTTTTTTCTAAATAAATCATATTCTTTTCTTAGTACGTTTTGGTTAAGCTCTTGTGGCAAAAGATTAACAGGGCATTGCTCAACACATCTACCACAACGTATACAGTTCCGTTCTTGTGGTAATTTACCTTCTTCCTCTGTAAAGCATAAAAATCCTGATGATGTTTTTACAATAGGTACATCTGTCGAAAACATTGCAACACCCATCATAGGGCCTCCAGAAATCATTTTATATGGTGTGCTATTTAGCCCTCCTATGGCCTCAAGCAAGTCACAATATTTCATTCCTATACGCACTTTATAGTTTCCTGGATTTACAACTGCTCCTCCAGAAACAGTTACAATTTTTCTCATCAAAGGTCGTCCTCTTAAAATAGCCCTTTCAATTGCAATTACAGTATCTACATTATTCACTATACAACCGGCATCTGCTGGTAACGACCCAGACGGAACTTCTCTCCCTGTACAAGCATAAATCAACTGTTTTTCAGAGCCTTGAGGGTATTTTGTATGCAATGATACAACCTCTATATTAGGAAAGTCAGCACATTTTTTTACTAAGTGCTCAATTGCATCTTGCTTGTTTACTTCTACAGCTATAATTCCTTTTGCTTGTGGCTGTAACTTCAATATAATTTTTAGGCCTCTTATTAAAGTATCTGCTTCTTCTAATAAAACTCTATAATCAGTAGTTAGATATGGCTCACATTCTGCTGCATTTACTATAATTGTATCAACTTTTTTTTCGGGAGGAGGATTAAGTTTAATATGTGTTGGAAACCCAGCCCCTCCTAATCCAATAACCCCCGCTTCTTTTATAAGCTCAAGTAATTCGTCCTTTGAAAGCTTCTCGTAATCACTTTTTTTGTTAATTGATTCATGCTCACTGTTTTTCCCGTCATACTCTACTACAGCAGCTTTTGTTGTAATACCAGTTGGTGTTAGAGTGTCTCTTATTTCTTTAACCGTTCCTGAAACACTTGCGTGAATAGGAGAAGACACAAACGCTTTTGCCTCCCCTATTTTTTGCCCAATTTTCACGTAGTCACCTTTTGATACTATCGGTTCACAAGGTGCCCCAATATGCTGGGACATCGGATAAATAAGTTCTGCCCCGACTTTGGGCCAAATAACCTGTGTAGCCTTATCAGCAGAAAATCCTTTTCCATCAGGAGGGTGGACTCCGCCTTTAAAAGTTACAGTTCTCATTTTGTTGCCCCCTTCTTTATTTAGATTCAAACTAAATTGTTTTTGCAGTAATAAAACCAATTCAGTTTAATAACTATTAAAATGACGTATTTTTAGGGAAATTATCCTTTTAAATCTAAAATTTCTTTTATAAAACAATTCTTTTTAACCCTTCCTTTATAGTTTGTTTGAGCCACTCCATTACTATTGGTTCGGTTATAGATATTCCATCAAGAATATTCCTAATTTCCCTTGTATCCAAATAATATTCCTTTCCATTATACTTATGAATATATTTAAAATCGACTTGAGGGTGCATTATTATCAATAAAAAAATAGTACCTGCCATGTCCCCAATAGGAGGCCGATTAATGTTATAATATTCCAAATACCCTTTTACTACAGTACCTTTTCCAATCTCACTTTGTATGAATAAATCTCCTCCGCTTAATATACAAGTTCTGTCAAGCATAGGAACACCCAGCCCGACTTTTCTTGTCTTTCTGGATGTAACAAAGGGATTTTTTATATTTTTAAAAATTTGTTCGGGCATTCCTTTGCCCCCATCTATTATGGAAAAAGTCAGTATATTATTTGCTATATCTTCGTTTACTTCTATTGTCACAACAGGTGAGTCTGCCCTAATACTGTTTTCTACAATATCTAGTATATGCATAGAAAACTCTTTCATTATATTAACAACTCCTTAATTGGTAGGGCTTTATTTGACTTTGCTCCTTAGAACTTACTATAACGTAAAAATAGCTAAGTAATAAGCCCATATAGGCTTTTAGAAAGAAAATTAGTGTATACAATCTACAAATAAAATTATACCAAACAAATTTTATAATGTACAGTAAAAAACAAAAAAAAAGTATACAATAATTACAAAAAAATTAAATAAATTTATATTTAATAGTGATGTTTGTTAATATATAAACAATGTTTATGCAAATTTAGCAAAAAATATCCAAAATTACCTGCTTTTTTATTATATTGTAATACTAGTAATTACAAAAAATATTATTATCCGTTGTAAATACAACCGAATTATTATAAAACTTATACTATACTTTAACTATTATGAAACAATATAAATATATTGAAAAAATTATATGAAAATTTAAGATTAAGAAGGTGATTTATATGTTAAATGGCTGTCCGGGTGCTAGTAATATTAAAGGTGCACCTACCTTAAAAATAAAACTTTGCCCTGAATGTGGTAATGAAATTGAACTGTTTTCATGCGACGTAAAAACATCTTGTACAGAATGTGGTTTTGTTGCATATAATGATTCTCAATCTTGTATAAGTTGGTGTAATTACGCAAAAGACTGTATTGGAGAAAATTTATATAATCAATTTATGGAAGCGAAAAATAATATAAAAAAAGAAAAAACTGTTCAATAGATTAGAATTTACAATATTAATATTTTAGGGCTATAAACCCCAACCCCTGTCTCTAAACCTTGATTGTATTAGCTTCAAGGTTTTTTTATTTTTACTATATTTTATAAAAATCATTATTATATATCGACATTTCCAAATTATTATTATAGAATATATTACTAACTTCATATATGACAAGTGATAAGTCTTTCAAATGTTTATATTATTTTGAAAAAGTTATAATAATATAGTGAGTTAGACAAAGTGCAATCGTCTTGTAAAACAAGCTTAAAATTGCATTTTTCATCTCAATATAAACATTAAAAATAATAATCAGAGTAGGTGTTTTTTTGAAAGTAGGCAGTTTAGATTTTGGTAATATGCTAAAAACAATTATAAATATCTTTTTTATAGTTGTTCAATTAATTTTACTAGCTTTTGTAATATTTAGGGTTTGGGAAGTCTGGGATTATGTTTATATTTTTGCAGAACTTATTGGTATTGCTATGATTTTAAATATAATATATAAGCCTGGCAAAATAACGTTTAAATTATCATGGGTTCTTTTTATATTGATAGTTCCTATTTGTGGTATTTTATTTTATTTCTTATGGGGTACAACAAGGATTTCAAAGAAAACCGAAGTATATATTAACAACATTAATAAAAGAACAGAAAACCTTCTTAAACAAAATAATGAAATAATTAATGAGATTGAGGATTTACAAGCAAAAAACAATATTAATATGCTTTTTAAAACATCAGGATTTCCTGTTTATAAAAATACTAAAAGTATTTACCTAAAATTAGGAGAGGAGTTGTTTGAAGCTTTAAAAAATGAATTATCCAAAGCAGAAAAATTCATTTTTATTGAGTTTTTTATTATAAGCAAAGGGCGAATGCAAGAAGAGATTATGGAATGCCTTTATGCTAAGGCTGCTGAAGGTGTAGAAATAAGAATTATTTATGACCAAGTAGGAAGCTTAAAAATATTGCCTCCAAATTTTCAAGAGGACTGTAATAAACATGGAATACAATGTTTTGCATTCAATCCATTTTCCTTTTCGGTATATGGTTATTTGAATTATAGAGACCACAGAAAAATTGTAGTAATTGATGGTAATGTAGGTTTTACAGGTGGTATAAATATAGGAGACGAATATATTAATGATTACCCTAAACATGGGCATTGGAAAGATAATGCTGTAATGCTTAAAGGTGATGCTGTATGGAGTTTTACTGTTTTATTCCTCAAAATGTGGGATATTATTACAAAAAGCGAAAGTAATTTCGAAATATATAGACCAACATTGTCATTTAATGAAGAAAATGGTTATGTAGTTCCTTTTGGAGACGGGCCAACAAACCATTATAACCCAGCAGAATTAAATTATAGAAGAATTATATCAACAGCAGAAAAATACGTATATATTTATACACCATATCTCGTTATTGATTCTGATATGATTTCAGCATTATGTTTATCTGCAAAAAGCGGAGTTGATGTGCGAATCGTAACACCATTTATACCTGATAAAATGTTTGTACATGAGGAAACAAGGTCATTTTATGAGGAACTTTTAAACTCAGGTGTTAAAATATTTGAGTATTCACCAGGATTTGTACATGCAAAGTCTATTGTTTCAGATGATAAATTTTGCTTTATCGGTTCTGTAAACTTTGATTTTAGAAGTCTTATTTGGAATTATGAATGCGGAGTTTTTATGTATAATACAGAATGTGTATATAAACTTAAAGAAGATTTTATTAAAACTATGGAAATTTCTGTCGAAATAGATTATGAAAAATGGAAGACTCAAAGCTTTTCTAAAAAAATGTGGAGGGCTTTTTTGAGGATAGTTTCTCCTTTAGTATAAAATCAATTTATAAGCCATATGAATTTTATTAAAAATAAAAAATAAATTTAGGAGTGTTTCTATGTATACAAAAATTAAAGACATTTATAAACAGCATGAAGAATATATGGATAAGGAAGTTGTTGTTGGAGGATGGGTAAAAACTGTAAGGGATAATAAAAACTTTGGATTCATAGAATTAAACGACGGAAGTTTTTTTAAAAGTATACAAATTGTCTTTTTAAATGAACTTGAAAATTTTACAGAAATAACAAAACTTGGAGCAGGAGCAAGTATTACTGTAACAGGAAAAGTTGTTGAAAGCCAAGGAAGCAAACAACCATTTGAAATAAAAGCAGAAAATATAATTGTAGAAGGTAATTCTGCTTCTGACTACCCGTTACAAAAAAAACGCCATACGCTTGAGTATTTAAGAACTGTTGCTCATTTGCGTCCAAGAACAAATACATTTTCGGCAGTATTTAGAGTACGTTCACTTGCTTCATATGCTATACACCAGTTCTTTAATGAAAGAGGATTTGTATACGCACATACGCCTATTATTACAGCAAGCGATTGTGAAGGTGCTGGGGAAATGTTCCAAGTTACTACATTAAACTTAAACAACCCTCCAAAAACTAAAGAAGGTAGTATTGATTTTAAGGAAGACTTTTTTGGGAAAATGGCAAGTCTTACTGTAAGTGGACAGCTTTCAGCTGAGACATTTGCAATGGCTTTTAGAGATGTTTATACTTTTGGACCTACATTCCGTGCTGAAAACTCAAATACAACTCGACATGCAGCAGAGTTTTGGATGATAGAGCCTGAAATAGCATTTGCCGATTTAAAAGATATTATGAAATTATCAGAGGATATGTTAAAGCACATAATTAAGTATGTTATGGACAATGCCCCTGAAGAAATGGAGTTTTTTAACAGCTTTGTTGATAAGGGGCTTACAGAGAGACTTAATAATATTTTAAATTCTGAATTTGCAACAATTACTTATACAGAAGCAATAGATATTCTTGAAAAAGCTGATGTAAAGTTTGAATATCCTGTTAAATGGGGTTCAGACATTCAGACAGAACATGAAAGATATATTACAGAAACAGTATATAAAAAGCCTGTCTTTGTAATAGACTACCCTAAAGAAATTAAATCGTTTTATATGAGAATAAATGAAGATAACAAAACAGTTTCTGCTATGGACTTGCTTGTTCCGGGTATTGGAGAAATTATTGGAGGAAGCCAAAGGGAAGAACGTTTAGATGTTTTGGAAAATAGAATGGAAGAATTGGGATTAAGTAAAGATGATTACTGGTGGTATTTGGATTTAAGGAGATTTGGAAGTGTTAAACATGCAGGTTATGGTTTAGGATTCGAGAGATTAATTATGTATATTACAGGTATCTCAAATATTAGGGACGTTGTACCTTTCCCTAGAACTGTTAATAACTGTGAGTTTTAATTTTATTTTTTATAAAAAAACCTTAGGTTTGCAAAAGATTAACCACTATAAATGAGCAAGGAAAAAGAAACGCACAAAGTGCGTTTCTAGCAAAAATTCTTTGCTTCTTTCTTTTAAGAAAGAAGTCGGGGTTTGGGGATGAAAGCCCCAAACTATTAACTAAAAAAGGAAAGGAGTAATAATATGGACAATTATAAATTTATAAAACGTAATGAGGTTTTTAAAGGAAAAATAATAGAAGTAGTTCAGGATACTATTTTAATGCCTCATGGCAAAGAAGTAATTAGAGAAATTATTATTCATAATGGGGCTTCTGCAATAATACCTATAGACAATGATGGTAATATTATATTTGTCAGACAGTATCGTCACCCAGCTTTAGAACATATTCTTGAGATTCCTGCAGGCACACTTGAGAAAGATGAAGACCCATATGACTGTGCAGAAAGAGAGCTTGAAGAAGAAACAGGATTTAAAGCTTCAAAAATTGAGTTTCTTACAAAAATGTATTCAGCTGTTGGGTTCTGTACCGAAATGCTTCATATATATATTGCAGAGGGGTTATATGAGGGCAAACAAAATTTAGATGAAGATGAATTTGTTGCTATAGAAAAATATTCTTTAGATGAATCTGTTGAAATGATTTTTAATGGAAAAATAAAAGATTCTAAAACGATGGTTGCTATTTTGGCATATAAAGAATTGTTAAGCAAAAACAAATAATATGAACTAAAACTAGTCTCAGTTTTTTGAAGGGATAGGAAAACTTTTTTAAAAAAGCTTTCCTATCCTTTTTTTAACTAAAAAAATGTTGGGTTATAATGCCTCTCTTATAAGAATATATATAATAAGCATATATTTTATACAGAATCTTACAAGGGAGGAATATCGAATTGGTAAAAAAACGAAAGCATAAAAAGTTTGTATTTACAAAAAAACAAGCTATTTTAACATTAATTGCATTATGTTTTGTAGCAGGTTTGGCTGTAGGAATTATTTCTGTAAAATCCTTAGATGGAGCATACTTCAATGAGATTTCTGTCTCTATTAAAGACTATCTACATTCTTTTAACAATATTAACAATGCTGATAAAATGGACAGGCTTAGAGAAAGCATATTTAAACATACAAAGCTAGTTATTATTATATGGTTGCTTGGATTTATTCCGGCAGGAGGATTTATCGTTTTCATACTGCTGTTGGTAAAAGGAGCAGGGTATGGCTTTACCACAGGGCTTCTAATAGAACAATTTGGCTTTTATGGTGCAATAACAGCAGCGATAGTGTACTTACCTCAAAGCATAATTATAATACCTACATATTTTTTTACGTCGTATTGCTCAATAAATTACATACTTTTTAATATTAATAATAATAAAGAAAAAGATTCAAGTTTTTTAAAGGAATATTTTTGCATACTTCTAATATGTTGCTTATTTGCAATACTTACAAGTCTATTGGAAGTTTATGTAGTTCCTAATTTAGTAAAAAGTGCATTTCTAAATTGATTTTAATATAAAAATACTGCTAGTATTCCGATGTAGCTCGTATTATGAAGGACTTTTAATAATATTAGCATAAGTTTAGCAAATACAATGTTAAACTTATGCTAATATTACAGAACATAAGATATTATGATTTTTTCTTTAATTAACAAGTCGCTTTGGCTTCGTCGAACTAATTGTAAACTACATCTAACCATTATAATAAAAAATAAAAAAATATGTTAAAAAAACTATTGACTTGTTTTATAACGTATGCTACAATGTATTTCGTTGTCAAATGATATTAAAACCCTTATTGAAGGTGATTTTTTAAAAGTATGTTTTAAGAGGTCTTCTTCTGGGTGTGGCGTAGCTTGGTAGCGCGCTAGAATGGGGTTCTAGAGGTCGCAGGTTCAAATCCTGTCACCCAGACCATTATCACAACCCGGGCGCATAGCTCAGCTGGGAGAGCGCCTGCCTTACAAGCAGGATGTCGGAGGTTCGAGCCCTTCTGTGCCCATATATTTTGGCGGAATAGCTCAGTTGGCTAGAGCATGCGGTTCATACCCGCAGTGTCGGGGGTTCAAATCCCTCTTCCGCTATTATTTTTTATTAAAAGCTGTCAAATATAAGTTTGACAGCTTTTTTGTATGAAAATTATTAATTAATTGCAGCATTGTCTAGCCCAACTTTAACTTGATTGAAATAATAATAATCATAAATCACCTTCTAGCATAATATATTAAGTATAACTGGCTAATAATGATTTGTTTTAAAAAACTAACATAATTTAATGTAAGTTCGGTGTAGTCAAATTGGATTGTGAAACAAACGTAAAACCATGATATTTTTCATGTTATAAGCATAAATTTTGTATAAATTTGTGCTCATATTATCAAAAATTCAAGCAATTTTATATTATCGAACTCATGCTAATTTAAAACAAATCATATATAAAGGAGGTATTCTTTTATGTCAAATGAATTAATAAGAGAAAAAATAACTTTAGATGAGAAAGTAGGCAAGGAGACAACACAGATTTTATTGGAGGGAGATTTGATTGTACCAGACATAAAACCTGATATGGCTGTTATACTGCAAACAGATGCAAAAATATGCATAGAACGCACAGATGTTTCAAATGATAGGGTTAACTTTATTGGAAAGCTAGATGTTGAAGTATTATATTTATCAAAAGGCAACGATAAGCCTGTACATAGTATGAGTGTAACAACAAATATTGATGATTTTATAAACATGGAAGGCGTAACAAAAGATATGTGGGTTGAGGTAAAGGCTGAACTTACAAATGTAGATTATAAAATGCTTAATGATAGGAAAGTAAGTTATCGAGCAGTTGCGGATATATGCGTTGTATGCGAAAAAACAGAAGAACATGAGATTGTTGTAAATATAAGCGATATACCCGAAAATCAATTGCTTAAAACAAATTTGTCCTTAAACAGAAGTATAGAAAATAAAGTTGACAGGTTTATAATTAAAGATGAACTAACAATTACATCGGGCAAACCTAACATTCGTGAAATTTTGCAATGTAATGTTATGGTATCTAATAAGGAAGTAAGAGTTTCAAATGGAAAAGTAACTGTAAATGGAGAACTTATTATATCTACATTATACAGAGGAGACGACGAAAGCAGTTTAATCGAATTTGTTGAACATGAAGTACCATTTAACGGTTCAATTGATATTTCAAATGCAAAAGATGATATGTTGGCAGATGTCTTCCTAAATGTTCAAGACCAATATATACAGGCAAGACCCGATTCTGATGGAGAAGACAGGGTTATAGAAGTAGAAATTTCTATTGGTATTCTTGCTAAAATACATTGTCAAGAAACACTTGAGATATTAGAGGATGCTTATTGTATAAATAAAAATCTGAATATTAGCAAAGATATTATTAATTACCCTAAACTAGTTTGCAGAAACAAAAATCAAAGCCCTATTAAAGAAGTTGTACAGCTAGAATCTAACTGCCCTGATATTTTACAAATATTTAGGGTGAAAGGTAAACCTTATATAGATGAAACAAAAGTAATAGAAGATAAAGTTATCGTTGAGGGAATAATTGAAGCTGACGTTTTGTATGTAGCAGAAAGTGATACGACACCGCTTTTCTCATATAAACCTATTATTCCATATAGACAAATTATCGAGACAAAAGGTGCTTCTCCTGGCATGAGTGTGGAACTTGACGCAAGTATAGACCATGTGGGATTTAATATGTTAAGTGGAAAAGAAATGGAACTTAGATTTTTATTAAGTTTTAGCACACAAGTAATTGATGAGCAGCAAGCAAATATGATTACAGATATTGAATTTGTTGATATTGACAAATCATTACTTGATAAAATGGCAAGCATGACTATTTATGTCGTACAGTGTGACGATAATCTTTGGAAAATTGCCAAAAGATATAATACCTCTATTGATGATTTACTTATGGTAAACGAAATAGAAAATCCTAATAAAATTTTTCCAGGTCAGAAGCTTCTAATACTTAAAAAATCAGCTTAACCTGAATTGTTTCTAAAGCTAGTACAACATTGTCGAACTCATGTTAATTCAACATGAGTTCGACATAACAAAACTCCTTAAATACTTTTTTATAATCATATTGTTAATTCTAAAAAAAGGCTACATTCTCATCTGCGAATTCAATTAATCCAAGGTTATTAGCATAAAAGTCATCTTCCACAGATTTTTCAATTCCATCTTCTTCTATTTGATAACTCCGGAAAATTATTGTAGCCTCAGTTCCTTCTAAGGTATTTCTTATACATATAGAACCACCTAATACATCAACTAATTGCTTAACAATATACAACCCCAATCCTGTACCTCTTGTATTTTTGTTATTAACAACAGTTTCATATTTTTTGAATAGGTTATTAATAATTTTAGGGCTTATTCCATCACCACTGTCTCTAATTTTTAATACAAGAAACTCATCAATATCATAAACACTTACTTCTATACTCCCACCTTTATTAGTAAATTTATATGCATTTGACAGGATATTAAAGACAATTCTCTCAAGAAATTCTTTATCAATAGCCATTACTTTTTGATTCACATTCGATAAGAACTTAATAGATACATCATCCCTTACAGATAAATAACTGCTACTTTCCACAACATCTCTTAAAACGGTAATTACGTCCCAGTTTTTAATGCAAGGGGTAAGCTTTCCATTACTCATCTTTTCGCTATCAGTGACATCATTTATCATCTTTATAATCCTAAGACAATTTTTCCTAATACTGGCAATAGAACCTTTTATACTTCCGTTATAATCAATTTCTTTTTCTAGCAATTGAATATTCAAATACATTATAGCTATTGGTGTTTTCATATCGTGAAAAACGCTTTCATATGATATTCTTGTATTTTCTCTATTAGTTAAAAAATGTAATTTAGAACTCATACTACCTACCCCTCATTTTACAACTTTTTTTAATTTTTGTTTAACGTCAAATTAACTTAATGTATTTTTTGTATAATATACCTTCTGTATTTAACTATTTATATAGTATATTATAATTTACAAAATATTTCAATATATATTATAATATTTGTTTTTTTTTCAATTTATTTTAAAATTCGACACAAACATATTATGCAAATATATGAATATGTACAATATTCATTAAAAACATCTAATTTTTTATTTTAATTTTGTATAAATTTTTCCACTACCATTACAAACAGTACAAGTATCAAGTAATATACTAGATATTGGCTCCCTTGTTTTTTTTCTAGTAATCTGCATTACACCCAAATATGCCATTCCCAAAACATTAACAGACATGCTATCTCTCTTTACTTCTTTCTTCATCGTATCTATAAGTTTTAATTTGTCGGTTTCCTTTTGCATATCAATAAAGTCAATAATAATCATACCTGATAAATTTCTTAACCTAATCTGCTTTGCTATCTCAACTGCCGCCTCAAAATTTGTTTTTATAATTGTTTTTTGTTGATTGCTGTTTCCCAAAAACTTACCCGTATTTACATCTATTACAACACAAGCCTCTGTCTCTTCAATAATTAAAAATCCTCCTGATTTTAACCATACTTTCTTGTACAATATTTTTTCTATTTGTGTCTCAATAAAATACTCTTTAAAAATAGGAATTTCCCCATCATAGTAATTTACAACTTCATTTAGGTTAGACTCGCTCAAATCTTTTATTCTTTTTACATAATCCTTTACAATTTCAATTTTTTTCCAATTATTTATAATTACTTTATCAATATTGTTTTTTAACAAAATTTTTAATGTCTTATATAAATTATCAGCTTCCTTATAAACAACTGCGGGTGCTTTTATATACCTACCCTTATCAAAAACTTTTTCTGATAAACATAACATCTCTTGTATTTCTGCTAAAATATCCTCATATTTTTTACCTTGACTGCCTGTACGTAAAATTATACTAAAACCATCTGGTAAAACCTGCTCTGCTATTTTTTTTAATCTTTTACGTTCCCCTATATATTCAATTTTTCTTGAAATTCCAATTTCTTTTTTATTACTTTTATAAATAATAATATTATCTTTTGAAAATGAGAGCTGTGAAGTTACTCCTGCTCCTTTTGTTCCATACGCATCCTTTATAACCTGTACTAAAATTTCACTTCCCACTTTAATCTTTAGTTTTCCGTCCTCATATAACTCTTCTTCCTTACTATCCTCCAAAGAAAGAAATGCTTTTTTTTCTTGGCCAATATCAATAAATACAAACTTACTGGGCAAAATATTTTTCACAATCCCTGAATAAATATTCCCGACTATTGATACCGAATTTTCTGTATCAACAAAAAGCTCAACTAACTCACCATTCTCAACTAATGCCGTCCTAACTAAATTATCAGAAAAATCTATTATTATATTATTCATTATCATACACCTTAACACAAAGTTTTATTTTTTTCGTAATAGCAAAATGGAGAAAACCTTTTAACAAAGTTTTCTCCTCATATATAAATAAAGCAAAACAAAAAACCTATATTTCTTTCAAAAAAGAATTAGGTTTGAGTTTTAAAATATTTTAATTATTTAATTAAAGCAGAAAGCATTTCTTCAGCAATAGATTTCTCAACATTTTGCGACAAAATAAGTTCTGAAATAATAATTTGTTTTGCTGTAGTAAGCATTTTCTTTTCGGCAGAAGAAAGCCCTCTTTCTCTTTCTCTATATAAAAGATTTCTAAAAACAATAGATACTTCCGTCAAATTTCCAGATTTAATTTTTTCAAGATTTTCTTTGTAACGTTGGTTCCAGTTTTCAGCCATTTCTATAGGCTCAGATTTGGCAGATTTTATCATTTCTGTAACTTGGTCCTTTTCATAAACCTGTCGCAAACCAATATTGTCAGCTTTTCCAGCAGAAACTTTAATTTTCAGATTTCCTGTAGGAATATACATAACATAATAAACCTGACTGCTACCGTCGATTTCCATATTCTCCAATTCTTCTATTACCCCAGCACCATACATTGGGTAAACTATTTTATCACCAACACTATACATACACTTATCTCACTCCTAATTTTTAAATAATTTTTTATAGCCTGTATTAAAATATAGGTTTACCAAATTTACAAATTGAGCAGCACAACTTTTTGACTGTAAATGTAGCGTGTCATATATTTAGTACAGGTTTTTATAGTACCTTTAGTGTATTTTAATAAAATTTTATTAATATTCTCTTTCAAACATAATTTTTGAACAAGAAAGAAAGTTAATATGTAATTTCCACTAATATAAATCATGCAACTACCAAGCTGATGTTTGTAAGCCTAACAAGTTCAATAAATTCATTCTCATACAATTTTACAAAATACCCACCTTTGTCGAACCAACATTAATATAAACACTAATTGCCGACTGATACATAATAATATCATATTTTGGCGATAAATGCAAAAAAATTTAATAAAAATGTATGCTTATATATTTTACATATATTACATTTTTTATTCACACTTTATAGTAAACAAATAAAAAACTCCTACAAAATTATTTTCTGCAGAAGTTAAAAAATATTTTATTTACCTTTCAGAAACAATAGATACAGCGACAGGAGTATACTTTTGTGTTTGAAAACTTTTCTCCCTTGACCTTATTACAAAATATGAAAGTACCATAAAAACAATGCCCATTAAAAATCCTAAAATTTCTTGAATATTATTAAGACCTAAAATAGAACAAATAAAATATCCAAACAAAAAACCTACAATAAGAAATACAAAAGGCACAGCATACATAATAAGAACTGCCTTAACAAATGAATCGTTTTGAAGTTCTATGTTTACCCAATCATCTATATTAGCATCACATATATTTTTTGCTTTAATAAGCATTTCTTTTTTAGACATTCCAGCAATACATGCTCTGCATTTGGCACAAGCTTCTGTTCTTTCCAGACGAACTATAACCTCGTTGCCTGAAACAGAAATAACTTGACCCTGCTCACTCATATTTATTCCACCTTTTTTACTGCAACAAGTCACAAACCCAATAAACAAAAAAAGACTCTGCTAAGGCGTATTTTAACAAATTTTAAAACCTTAAAATAAGGTGGTAGTCAGTCCTTCGAGTTTCATGCTCTGTATTAAGATACAGCATGCAAATACGTTCAAAGAGTCCTAATATCCCGTAAAAAATCTGTTGGTTCTAAACATAGTATTAACTCGCTCTTAGAAGAAATCTCTTTATATACATATTATATATTATTTTCGACAAAAATCAAGTGTTTTTTTAAAAAATTTATGGTAATTGTATGTATTCATAAATATAAAAAGTTCGATGCTGTCCTACTGCACCGAACTTAAATTAATTTATATTACAATAATTCTAAAAATTGTTTTCAGCATTATAATCAGCAATAGTAGCTTCTACTACAACCGGCTCTACTCCTCTATAAACATATATTTTTGCTGTTTCACCTATAGTAAATGTTGAAATTGCCTCACTAAGCTCCTCAAATGAAGTAATCTTTTTATCAGCAAAACCTACAATAATATCACCACTTAACAAGCCAGCGGCATGTGCAGGAGAATTAGGTACAACACTCTTAATAAATGCACCTTTTATATCTGTATTGGGGTATTGATACATTTCTAAAAATTCAGGTGTTACCGTATAACCTTCTATACCTAAATATGCTTTTTTAATACTTCCATTAGTCATTAATTGTTCTATTATTGATATCGCATCATTTATAGGTATGCTATATCCCATTCCCTCAACACCTACATTAGAGAATTTAGCTGTATTTATACCTATAACCTCACCTTTACTGTTTATTAATGCTCCACCACTGTTGCCTTCATTTATAGCGGCATCAGTTTGTATAACATTAATTGAGTTCCTTGAAACATTAATAGTTTTATCTTTTGCACTTATAATACCTAGGGTAACAGACTTGCCCTCTCCTAATGCATTACCTATTGCAATAACAGATTCTCCTATTTCTAGTTTTTCTGAATCCCCTAAAGTAGCAACTGTATAATTATCAATACCTGCATTTTTAAGTTCTTCTTTTGTTACATATATCACTGCTAAATCAGACCTTGAGTCACCGCCTACATATTTTGCATTTGCTTGCTTGTCATCATCAATAGATATTGTCGCTTTTGTTGCCCCATCAATTACATGGTAGTTAGTAATAATATAAACTTTCTCTTCGTCCTCTTTAAAAATTATACCAGAACCAGCTCCTGTTATAGGACGGTTTCTATTAAACATATCTCTTTGTATAGCCTCCATATTAATACTAACAACAGAATTAGAGACTTTTTTAACAACATCAGATATATTATTGTTTCCTATATAAAGAGGTTTATCATTATTATTTATTGCTGCTACTGCATCGTTCGATTTTTCCAAAAACATATTTTTAAGTTCATTTAGCTGCTCATCTTCTATATTAACTTTAAAAGAAGTATCCCTTGATGTGGCAATGTTGTTTCCTGTCAAAACTCCCAGTCCAAATATTGAACTGCCAAAAATTGTTGCTGCACAAAATACTGCAATATATTTTTTAAATTCTTTATTGGTTTTAGTTTTTTTAGGTGGGTCGTTTGGAATCATTATGTTATGTGCAGGGGGTAGTGATTCCTCTCGCTCTTTTTGTTTTTCCTCGTAACTAGAATAGTCAAAGTAGCTTTTAAATTCATTATTTTTTTCCTCATCATAAAAATATTTATTATTATCGTCCATATTTTTTACCTCCGATTAATTTTCAATATGTTTATTTTTAACTTGAAAATAGTATAGCTTAATATTTTGAATAAAATATTGCTTGATTGTAAATAATTTTTTACTTTTGAACATAATTTTAAACATAGTAAGAATCCTTATTTTACGGCAATTTTACGTATTGTAAAAATCTGTTATTCATACAATGTTTACAAATTTAAAAAAATTTATAAATAATTATAATGCTAAGATTGTAATAAGTCTAATTTTTTGTTAAAATAAAATTAGAAAATAATTATAGCTTCAATTTGCTAGAAATAACTTGTTGAAGTTAAAACATATCAATACCTTTAAAAAAACTGATGTAACCTCAATTAAGAACCTGTATTTATGTTAAAATAATTTTATAAGGAGGAATTACTATTGTATAAAAGCATTACTAAAAAGATGGTTCTACCTACAGAATTAAAAGATGTAATAAATAACGGAAAGGGTAATATCATTATACCCGATAGCAGAGAGCAACTAATGGAAATGGCTACAGGCGGAGGAAAAATGACCTTTGACGTTTCTTATGAGGTTGAGGGAAAGGGATTAGTAAGAGAGGCATATGTTGTTAAGTGTAAAAACGGTATAGTTGCAAACTATGACGACCCATACATGAGAAGGCGTGACCCAGACAGTATGGTTATAGCAGACGATTTGCCAACAGATAAAATTACACATACAGAAAAGTTTGGAAAAGAATTTGATGACATTCGCTTAGAAACATTTGAATGGCTAAAAAATCAAGATGAACTTATCTTCCTTCCGTTTTTGGCTGGAGCCGGTGATTTGAATTTAGGTTATCAAGCACTTTTGGTTCTTCCTTCTAATGCTGCATTTTTTGCTGCTGCACTTGCAGACTTGCAGGGATTTATACCTAAAGATAAAATACCTAACTTCTTTAAGCCAAGAGCTATAGTTTATGTTGCACCTCCTTTTAGACATACTCATTACGATGGTAAACAAGTTGTAATACATAATAGATTGTTTGATATGCATGAAGTATTTTCATATAATTTATACCCAGGTCCAAGTGCAAAAAAAGGTATTTATGCTGTGCTTTTAGATATAGGAGAACAGGAAAAATGGGTTACTTTGCACGCTTCTACAGTAAAAATAATTACTCCTTATGAGCTTACTTTGACAATTATGCATGAAGGAGCAAGCGGAGGCGGTAAAAGCGAAATGATTGAGCAGTTCCACAGAGAGCCTGATGGTAGGCTTTTATTAGGAACGAACATTATTACAGATGAAAAGTATTTGATTACTATTACAGATAGTTCCGAAATACACCCTGTAACTGATGATATGGCACTTGCACACCCATCATTACAAACATCTGACGGAAAACTTGTTGTTGCAGATGCTGAAGACGGCTGGTTTTTAAGAGTTAACCATATTACAGAATACGGCACTCAACCCGAAACTGAAAAAAGTACAATAAGCCCTAAAAAACCTCTTGTTTTTATTAATATGGATGCAGTACCAGGCTCAACCTGTTTAATTTGGGAGCCTATAATGGACGAACCTGGCAAACCTTGTCCAAACCCAAGAGTAATAATGCCTAGAACTTTTGTAAACAATTATGTGGAAGGTTCTACGGAGGTTGATATAAGAAGCTTTGGCATTAGGACACCGCCAACAACAAAAGAAAACCCTAATTATGGTATAGTTGGGCTTTTCCATGTTCTACCTCCAGCATTAGGCTGGTTGTGGCGTTTAGCTGCGCCAAGAGGATTTGCAAACCCAAGTATTGTAGATTCAGGTGGAATGAAAAGCGAAGGGGTAGGCTCTTATTGGCCTTTTGCTACAGGTAAAATGGTTGACCAAGCAAATTTATTATTGGAACAGATTTTAAAAACATTGTCTACAAGATATATTTTAATTCCTAATCAATATATAGGAGCTTACAAAGTAGGATTTTCAGGGCAATGGGTTACAAGAGAGTACCTTTCAAGACGAGGCGGTCTAAAATTTAAAGACGGTGTTTTAACACCTTCTCGTTGCCCTATCTTAGGTTATGCTCTTGAAAGTATTAAATTTGATGGTACTTTATTATCAAAAGGATTTTTACAAGTTAATCATCAACCAGAGGTTGGAAATGAAGGATATGATGCCGGAGCAAAAATTTTAACTGACTTCTTCAAGCATGAAATTAAAAAATATTTAACTCCTGAAATTAATCCTTTGGGCAGACAAATTATTGAGGCTTGTTTAAATGATGCTTCTGTTCAAGATTATTATGATTTTATACCAAAACTATAATAAAAGTTTTTAAAACATAAAAAAGAGGAAACTTTTGAAAAGTTTCCTCTTTTTTATGTTTCTGATATTAATATTTAGGGCATTCAGCCCCAAAACTACAACTTCTTTATTGAAACCAAGTTTTTTACTAAAAACTTATTCTAATAAAAATTGTCCATACTTTCCTGTAATTGAGTAAGTTCTTCTTCCGTCATTTCAAGCAAATTAACAGCTTTTCCCTCAGGAATAGAAACTTCATCAGAACTAATTGATTTTAAAGTAAAATTAAAATTAGCAGTTCCTGATACTAACTCAAGAGCAGAGAATTTTACATCATTTAATACCAAAGAAATAATATTGTTTTTGTTATCAATTACATATGTTCCTTTTGCACTAAGCTCAATATCTGCATCTTTTTGAGCAATACTAGTTGTATTAGCTTTTGCCTCAGCATCAGCTAAAATTGCAAAATTAAAGTTATTTTTATCTTTGTTTAAATCCCAAACATAGTTAATGTATGCAGTAGGAACAACTTTACTTTCACCTTCTGAGAAAAGTTTAATTAAAACTTCTCCATCAAAAACACCATTTTTAGGAACATTGTTTCCTTTAAATGTAGCTAAAACTTCATTTGTACTACCATATTGTGTACTGCTAAACAAAACTTTCATGTCATTTGTTAAGTATTCAGTTCCTAAGAAGTCAATAGCAAGTGTATTTATATAATCTTCTTCTACAGATTCAGCAGAAAATTCATTTCTGATAGCATATCCTGCATTATTTACATATACGCTATATTTTAAAGTTGTATCAGAAGAAAGTTCAATACTATTAACAGAATCAACTAATAATTGTACAACCATAGCAGCTAACTCTTTGCTACTTGGAGAATACCCTGTTGAACCAGTCATTCCAGGCGTAAATGAATATATTTGTGTTAAATAATTATAAAGTTTTTTGTCTGTTTCAATTGTGTAGGCAAAATCATCAAGAAAGCTTTTTAAAACATTTGGTTTAATTGTGCAAGTAATTTTTTCTGTACTGATTAAACCTTTTGGTGTTTCAACTACTTTTGTTCCTTCAGATTTATATAATCCTAAATCCATATGTTTTTTAATTACTGCCACATATGGGTCATATAACCCTTCAGGTTCTTTTAAATTTAAAATTTCTGAATTCATTTTAGGAAAAAATTGTGCTATATCAGAAATTGAAAATCCTAGCCCACCATAAGCTGAATTGTTTAACTGTTCTTGAGTTACATCATTTCTTATGTAATAAAATTTATCTGAAACTTTTGGCACGTTTATAGCTGTTTTTTCATTGTCATAATAAACGTTAACATCCAATTGCTCACCATAAGAATTTCCTAAATTTGCTTTAATATTAGTTAAATATTTATTTAGTTTAGGGTCTGCTTTAAAGTCAGCAAATATACTAAACTTATCACTATCTACATTTACTGAATAATCCAATAAGTATTGAAAAGAGCTTTTACTTAAATTTTCAAGAATGGTCTTTGTGTCAACATATTTGTTTGCATAATCATTTTCAGTCTTTACTTCCTCAAACGTTTTGGTAACCGCATTTAAAAATTTCTGCTTGTCCTCCTCCATTGCGTAAGCTGGTGCAACCATAGTCATAACCATGATAAACACTAAAACAATTGATACTAGTTTTTTTGACATAATATACCTCCATTTTTATTTTATATAAGAACCTATGTATTAAATATAAAGTTGCCATATTTACAAAAATTGGTGTTGCTCTGTAACTAAGCAAAATAAATTATACTCAAAAGCATGTATAATAGTAGTTACTTAATAAACATCATAACATCAATATCGGCAAAATAGTAACTTAAATATTAAATATAGGTTCGAATACGTAAGTTATAAAGCACCTTATTCTTATTACTTACGTTAAAACACAAAAAATAAACTAGAGAGTAAGTTTTTAACTCTATACGAAACAATTCCTACTATTGTATTACGGTTTTAGTACCATGAACACCTTGCTCAGCAGAGGTAACAATAAGCTTAATAGGAACTCTGCTTTTTAACTCCTCAACGTGTGAAATCAATCCAACAGACATTTTTTCTGTTTGGAGCTGCTCTAAACAATTCATAACAACATCTAAAAGCATAGGGTCAAGAGTTCCAAATCCTTCATCTAAAAAGAAAAATTCTAACGGGGCATTACTCTTTAGTTGTATTTTTGATGATAAGGCAAGTGCTAAACATAACGAGGTCATAAACGTTTCTCCTCCTGATAAAGTTCTTGGAGAACGCCTTATCCCTCCGTTAAAATCATCTCGTATAATAAAATCTGTTTCGTCAAGTTCTAATGCATATCGCCCTGATGTCATATCTTTTAATCTGCTTGAAGCCTCTGATGTAATATACCCTAAATGTCGTTTTGCAATATACTCAATAAATTTTTTGCCTTCGAATAAGACTGCTAAGTCTTCAACAATACTTGCTCTATATGTAAGTGACTTTTTTTCATCTAATAGTAATGCTGTTTTGTTTAAGTCTTCACTCATCTTATCTACTCTAACTTTTATTATAGCAGACTGTTTATTTTTTTGCACTATATTTTTATCAATTTCCAAAATTTTAATATTCAAATTATTTACTTTTTCATCAATTTTTTCTATGTCTTCTTCTTTAATTTTATCATGTAATCGCATAATATTACTATTTATATTTTTAAATTCGTTATTATAAAGTAATACTTCATTTTCATATACTTTTTGTATGTCTTGTTTTAAAAAATATTCAGATACTTGCACTGTAGTTATATCGTTTTCTTTACAAATTAGATTAAGTTTTTCAGTTTGTTCACTTTGCAAAGATAACAATATTTTTTCCTTTGCTTCCAGTTCTAATGCCTTTTCGGAGACGTTTTTTAACTCTTTATCTATTACCTCAAATTCAGCTTTATTTTTCTCAAAGTTATTATTAATTTCTTTTATTTCTTTTTGTACTTCTAAAATATACGTTTTTGGCTCTTTATTGTATGAGAAAGAAGATATAATTTGTTTTTGCCTTTCTATCTCCTCTTTTTTTTCATTACCTACTACTACAATCTTTTCCATACCTTTCTCTATAACTAAAATCTCTGTCGCTTTTACTTCGATATCATTTGTTATTGTTTGAATAATACTTCTAGCTTTTTCCTCATTTTTTTCAAGTTCTTCTCGTTTTTTATCATTATTTTTAATTTCAATCGTATAAGCTTCAAAATCATCTCTTCCTAATATTTGGACTATATCATTTAGTAAATGCTCATTTTGCTTTATAGATTTTTCCATACTATCCAGTTCTATTTTACTTTCATTCAAAAACTTGTCAGAATTTAAAATTCTTTCTGTAAGCCCTGCTATTTTTAAATTTATTTCATTAATGGTATTGTTTAGATTTTGGAGTTCAATTTCTTTACTTTTTTTATCATTCTCAAACTTTTTAATATTATTGTTAATATTCTCAAATTCTTTAGTTCTTTCAGCTATTTTATTATTTTCCTCATCTAAATTTATATTACATAGTTCTTTTTCTATAGAATCCTGTTGTATGACAAGCTTTTCTCTATCACTCTTAAGTGATGCTAGTTTAATTGAATCATTTGTAATGCTTTCAAATAAAATATTATTTTGTTTTATTATTATTTCCTTTTTATCCATTAATGAATTTATAGCCAGCAAATCAACGGGCTCTGCTAATTTGGGGTGACTTTTTGAACCACATACAGGGCATGGGCTATTTTCTTCCAATCCCTCACTAATATTAAAGGCTAAATTTTTAATTTTTAGCTGTTCTATTTCGTCCAACAATTTTGATAGTTCACTTTCACTATCGGCAAGCTTATTTTTATCATTATCTAAATTAGTTGCTTTTTCATTTATTAATTTACTTAAACTATAAACTTGTTTTTTTATTTCTTTTAATTCTTCATTTTTTTCACATTTTATTTTATAACTATTTTTTTCTTCCAAAAGTGACTGCTGAAAATTAATTAAATCGTCCTGTGTAATTATATTTTTTTCATAATTCTCCTTAATAAACTGCTCAATTTTAGCATACTTTTTATTAAGTTCAATTATATTTTCTTTATTTTTATTAATCTCAATTTTGTACTGCCCATTATTTTCATGCTCTTTGTAATATTTTTCTTTCAAAGTCGTATATCTTTCACTTAATTCTTTATTTTTACTCCATATTTTAAAACCTTCTACAGATTTCTCTCTTATTTCCGAGGAAATGTTTATTTTATTCTTTAAAACCAAAATATTTTCTAATTCTAATGTAATTTTAGCTTTTTCTTTTTCTAAATTTGTTTTTTCGTTATTTAAAATCACAAATTTTCCTTTTTGAGTTTTATACTGTTCTTGAAGACTTTTACGCTCTTTTTCTAATGCTTCCGTTTGTTCACAAACCTGTACTGCTTGTTTAAGAGATGTTTCCTTTTCTAACAAAACTGTATACCTTTCCTCTTTCAACTTTTTGCTGTTTTCATATTTCTCTTTTAATGTAGTATGCCTTTTTTCAATTTCTAAAAAAAAATTTTTTATTTCTTTAATTTGCTTTTGTATTATGGAAATTTTTTCGTTTGTATCATTTAAACTTGTTGAAAAAGGTATTACTAAATCAGCTTTTTTAGCTTTTTCAAGTCTATCTTTTTTTAATTCTATATCAGTCGCTTTTTCTAATAACTCAAGTTGCTTTTTTTTATATTCTTCATATTCATTTTTTATTTCTTGTAGTTGACTGTATTTTTTTAATAAAATCTGACTTTCCTTTAACTGACTGTTTAGTTCACCTAGTTCTTGCAGTTCCTTTGTAAGCAAAGCCTTTTCTCGCTCCAAAATCTCTTTAGATATTTCACCAAAAACAGAAATATTATTGTCAATTATATTTATTTTTAAATTAATCGCTTTTAACTCGTCTTTTATTTTTCTGTATAACACTTCACCATATTTTTCAAGATGAAATATTCTTTCCAGCATATTACTTCTTTCTTTATTAATAAGCAACAGAAAATCACTAAACTTTCCTTGTGGAAGAACAACAGAGCGTGAAAAATCTTTATAGTTAAGCCCTATTAAATCTTCAATTTTTGAATTTACAATAGATGTTTTATCAGCTAATACATTTTCGATATTATCTGCTTTTTCATAAAGCCTTGCCGTTGTAGAAAGTATGGAATTTCCATTTTTCTTATAGCTTCTTTCAACAGTATATATTTTATCAATAACTTTAAATACTAGAGATAAGTGCATTGTATCGCAGTTTGTATTTATACACTGCTTGCTTTTATCCCCATCAAAGCGAGATATTTGACCATACAGTGCCATCGTAATTGCATCTATTATTGTTGATTTTCCACTCCCTGTACTTCCAAATATCCCGAAAAGCCCTTTTGATGTCAATTTATCAAAATCAATTACTTGTTCCTCTTCAAAACTGTTTAATCCCCTTATTTTTAAAAGAAGCGGTTTCATAGCAATTCCTCCTTTCCACAAATCTCTAAAAATATTTTCAATGTATCCTCTATAGCATTCAACTTTCTCTCCGATAAATAAAAATCTAGAAATTCCTCGGATAATGTTTTCTCTTTCATAACTTCAACATTAGCTTCAATATTTTCTATCAATAGTTTAGGGTAAATTTCTATAATATCTTTTCTAAGCCTTCGCATTTCTTTTATATCACACTGCAAAAGAGGCTTATCAGTTTCTATCTCCATAAAAACCCATGAATTATCATCTACTGTTTGTCTGCATTTTTCCAAAGCTTGCTCTACATTTTTCATTTGCCAAATCTCTATAGGTTTATAATTCCTCAAATATTTTTTTATTACAACAGGTTCTTCACCTGCTTTAATATGTACTATATAAACGCATTTAGGGTAATTTGCCTCACTTTTACTATATTGAATAGGTGAACCCGAATAATATGCATTTTTGCAATTACAGCTTATTTTTTGCGGACGGTGTAAATGTCCCATTGCAATATATTGAGCATTAGGAAGATGCTCCCCATTCACAGCATAGCTACCCCCTAAAGTAATATCTCTTTCAGACTTGCTTGTTTCTCCTCCTATAACATAAAAATGCCCCACAGCTATATTTATAGTATCTTCTCTAAATTTAGACTCCAAATTTTTAAAAATTTCACCTATTTTTTCTGAATAAGCTTTTTGTGCAACTTGTTCTGTATCATTTTCCGAAATAATTTCATTTAATCTTTTTTCACTAGGGTAAGGCATTGTAAGTATTACAGCTTTTTCACCGTTTTTCAAAAACTCTATAAAGCCTTCACCTGAATCAACTATACTAAAGTTCTCATATTCTCCTATAGGCACAACAGTTTTTGGCGTTCCTATTAATATTATTCCAAGTTCTATTAATAATGTGCTGGAAGCTGTTAATCTTTCTGGGCTATCGTGGTTTCCGGCTATTACTAAAACTATACGTTTTCCACCTTTTGTTAATTTTTTCATACTTTTAAAAAAAAGTCTTTCTGCAAAGGCAGGAGGGTTTATAGTATCATAAACATCTCCTGAAATAATAATAATATCAATTTTTTCTTCCTCTGCAATTTCGTCCAATTCTTCGATAAACTCTATTTGTTCATCTATTCTGCTTCTATTCTCCAAATATTTTCCTAGGTGCCAGTCTGATGTATGTAATATTTTCATAAATTCCCTCCTTGATAATATTATTTTTTTAACAAAGATATTGGGAAACTTTTTCGAGAAAAAGTTTCCCAAACCCTTCAAAAAGCTTTATTTTAGGTTTTTCTTGGTTATACATTCATATATATTTAGCAAAAATAATAATTACTCTAATAATAATTGTGCAAATTTGCTTCCTGCATAAGATAATGTAACATCTTTTAATTTAGCCAAACCTATATGTCTAGAAGGAATACTAGGCAAAATAGGTATTTCAAAAAGCATTTCATTATCAATTTCTTTTTCTGTAAATTCTTTTATTACTAAAGCAATACCCATATTTATTTGTGCAAATTTAACTAGCAACTCACTGCTACCCAACTCAATATTAGGCTGTAGAATAACCCCGTTTTCTTGTGCAAATTTATTAAAATATGTCCTTGAATTACTAGCATTCTCAAGTGCCATTAATGGATAATTATTAAGCTCTTTTAATTTAACTCCAGTATCTTTTAAATTTGCATACTTTGAGCCACCTATAAGGCAATCATGTATCTCCAAACATTCAACTATATCAAAACTATTATCCTTCTCAATAGGCAAATTTACAAAAGCAACGTCAACCAATCCTGATTTTAAAAGATTAAGTGTTTCATTAGTAGTACGGTTAGTCACCTTTATATTAATATTAGGATAAAGTGATACAAATTTTTCAATATATGGTGTCAAATATTGTAATGAAATTGTGTCACCTGCCCCAATCTTTATTTCTCCTATTTCTAAGTTAGCCATTTCCAAATATTTTTTTTCGGCTGTATCAATCAAGCTTAAAGCCTGTCGCAAATACTCATATAAAATACTACCTTCAACAGTTGTCTTAATCCCCTTTGACGAACGCAACAAAAGAGGTTTTCCTAGCTTGTCCTCTAGCTGACGCATAGCCATACTTACAGCTGGTTGAGATATATACATTTCTTTCGCCGCAGAGGACATATTTCCAGTCTCTACAACTGTGCAGAAAATTTTATATAAATCCAGTGAAACATCAAATCCCATATAGCCACTCCCTATAAGATATTATTATATTATTCATAAAAAATATCAATTTTACTTATAAAATTTAATTTATTATAATAAAAACAATGTGAAAAATCAATAATAAATATATTATTTTGGGAGGACATAATTATGAGATTAACAGGAACTCAAGCAACAGGTATTAGATTACCGATAATAAGCAAAGGCGATAATTTAGCGGAAATTGTTGTTGAATCCGTAACAAAAGCATGTGAGGCTGAAGGTATAACATTTAAAAATACAGACGTTGTTGCAGTTACTGAATCAATTGTTGCAAAATCACAAGGCAATTTCGCAAGCATAGATGATATAGGAACTGATATAAAAAATAAATTTCCTGATGGAGTTGTTGGAGTAGTTTTCCCTATTCTTAGTAGAAACAGATTTTTAAATATTTTAAAAGGTATTGCGAAAGGTGCTAAAAAGGTTTTTGTTCTTCTTCAATATCCTTCTGACGAAGTAGGAAATCCTATTATGGACGTGGATATAATTGATGATGTTGAAGAACAACTTTCAAATAGCCCAATCCCTGCAAATAAATTTAAAGAAATAACATCAAACTATGTTCATCCCTTTACAAAAATGGACTACATTTCTCTTTATGAATCTATTGGCGATAATATTGAGGTGTATTTGTCAAAAGACCCAAGAGATATTTTAAAACTTACAGAAAACGTAATTGTAGCAGAAATACACAATCGTTTTGTTACAAAAAGACGACTTCTAAAAGCGGGAGCAAAAAATGTATATACTTTGTCTGATATATTATCATCACCTATTGGAGAGAGCGGGTTTAATTCTGACTATGGTGTTTTAGGTTCAAATATTTCTACAGAAAACTCATTAAAGTTATTCCCAAGAGACTGTGATAAATTTGTTGATAAAGTACAGAAATTATTTTCTGAAAAAATTGGATTTACACCTGAAGTATTAGTATATGGAGACGGAGCATTTAAAGACCCTATATGCGGTATTTGGGAATTAGCCGACCCTGTAGTATCGCCTGCATATTCAGAAAAATTAGGTGGACAACCAAAAGAAATTAAACTCAAATATGTTGCTGATAATGTTTTCAATCATTTAAGCGGTGAGGAAAAACAAGAAGCTATCACAAAAATGATTAAAGATAAAAAAGCAGACAGTACACAATATGACGAAGGAACAACACCTCGTAAATACGCTGATTTATTGGGAAGCTTATCCGACTTAATTAGCGGAAGCGGTGACAAGGGAACACCTGTTATTTTAATTAAAGGTTATTTTGATGATTATTCAGTAGAATAAATTAACGACCTTAGGAGACTTTTTTGAAAAAAGTCTCCCAAACCCTTCAAAAAACTTTAATTTTGTACTTAGATAAGAGACAAAAGAAGCAGCAAGGAAACGCACAGCGTTTCCGATAAAAGTTTTAAAGGAGGGGTTTGGGGAGGAAACTTTTTCAAAAGTTTCCTCCCCAGTATCTTTTTACAACCTATTCCTTAATTTGTAAACAAAGGCTAAAACTTCAGCAACCGCCTGATATAATTCTGGAGGTATCTCTTTACCTATATCAACAGTAGCATAAAGTGTTCTTGCAAGCTGCACATCTTCAAATATTTCAACTTTGTTTTCTTTTGCTTTTTCCTTTATTTTTTTTGCTAAAAAGTCAACACCTTTAGCAATAACAATAGGTGCTTCACCCTTATCTTTGTCATATTTAAGAGCAACAGCATAATGCGTCGGGTTTGTAATAATAACGTCTGCTTTCGGAACCTCTTGCATCATCCTACGCATGGAAGCTTCTCTCATTCTTTGGCGGATTTTGCCTTTTATCAAAGGATTACCTTCAACTTGCTTATATTCCTCTTTTACTTCTTGCTTTGACATTCTCAAATCTTTTCCGTGTTTATATCTATTATAAATATAGTCTGCTAGTGCAATAAAAACAAACAAAATACCAATGTTTAAGCCTAGGCTAACTATTAAATTACCAACATACTGAACTCCCTCTAAAAGTTCCATTCTAGGCAGCTGAGGTATAATCTGAATCTCATCTTTAACCATAATATAAATAGCTATACAAATTACGATAAACTTTGCTAGAGCTTTAACTAAGTCTACCAAAGCCCTCATTGAAAAAATTCTTTTGAAACCCTTTATAGGGTCAAGCTTTGAAAATTTAGGCATTAATGGCTTTGATGTAGGATGCCAACCTACCTGTATGACATTTGAAAAAATTCCCAAGCCAAGTGCAATTGCCAAAATAGGAGTAGAGATAAGTAAAATTTGAGAAAACATATATGCTATAAGCCCTGTTATAAAAGTTTCATTGAAATAATTATCAAATTCTGTGAGTAAGCTGAAACTGTATCTATAAATAGATAGCATATTTTCAAACATTCCTCCAGAAAAAACTTTCAATCCAGAAAAAACTCCAACAAGCAAAATAGCAGTTCCAACCTCTTGGCTCTTTGCAACTTGACCTTCCTCACGTGCTTTCTCTTTCTTCCTTTGGGTAGCCTGCTCTGTTTTTTCACCTTCATCAAAAAAATGCAAATTGTAAGGAATCAAATATTGTTTTTTTTCATATTCATTATTTAAAATAATCATGGAGCAAATCCTCCAATCACATTTACAATCGTCTTAGAAGCCGCCTCATAAATAACATCAAAAAACTCAACAATCGACGGAATTAGGAAATATAACAAAATAAATCCGGCTAAAACCTTTAGAGGCATACCAACTACGAAAACATTCATTTGGGGAACAGCTTTAACAAGAATACCTAATGCAACATCAATTATTAAAATTGAACCAACGATAGGCAGTGCAAGTTTAAATGATATAACAAAGAAATCTACTAATAGACCTACAATATATAGTAATAGCTGTTGATTTTCTACAATCATTGCAGAACCAATAGGTATTTCTGTAAAGCTATTAGCCATAGCAAATATAAAAGTATGAAACCCTCCTGTTTGTATAAATAAAACAGAAGCTATTAAATAAAGCATGTTTCCCACAATAGGCACTTGTATTTGCGAAATAGGGTCGAAAACGTTTACCATAGAAAAACCTATTTGATAGTCAATTAATTGCCCAGCAAAATACATTATATTGAAAATCAAAAAAACAACGAATCCCATTGTAAATCCGATGAAAAACTCTTTTATTAAGAGCATAAAATATCCAACAACAGTATCATGATAATTAACGGAAGTAACTATTTCAGATTTAAACAATAAATACGCAATAGAGACAGAAAGGATAATCTTACCTGTAGTAGGAATATTCCTACCGGATACAACAGGCAAAACAATAAAAAAGGCAATAATTCTAATAAAAATTACTAAAAATATATCAATTTTTGAAAAAAACTCTACTAAAAATAATGTACCTATAGAATCCATTTGTAATCCTCATTTTTATTTTCAGAAATAAATTAGGGAAAATACTTTCAAATCGGGGCTTGTGACTAAAAGCCCCAAAATATTAAAAATTATCTAGGCTTAATAAGTTCTGGTATGCTTTCAAATAAAGTGGTAATAAATTCCTGTAAAGTTCCCAGCATAAATGGACCAAAAATAATTAAGGAAAACAAAACAGCTAATATTTTAGGTATAAATGCAAGTGTCTGTTCCTGAATAGACGTAACTGCCTGAAAAACACTAACAAGTATACCAACAGTAAGACCCATAAGTAAAGGGGGGGCAGCAACCATAATAATTGTGAAAACGCCTTGCTGGATTAATGTAATTACAGTATCTTGAGTCATCTAACAAGCCCCCTCACCTTTCATAGAAAGTTCTAACAACGCCTTGTATAATAAGACTCCAGCCATCTACCATAATAAAAAGCAATAATTTAAAAGGCAGAGAAATCATTGCTGGCGGAAGCATCATCATACCCATTGCCATAAGTACAGAAGCAACAATCATATCTATAACAAGAAAAGGAATATAAATTGCGAATCCCATAATAAAACCTTTTGTAAGCTCACCTAACATAAAAGCCGGTATAAGAACACTATTAGGTATATCCTCCTGCGTTTCATATGTCTTTCCGGATAATTCAGTAAAAAGCTTCATGTCCTTAACTTCAACTTGGTCAAACATAAACTCTCTTAACGGTTCCATAGCCAGTTCCATAGCTTCTTCCTGAGAGATTTTTTGTTCTGAGTATGGTTTAATTGCTGTATCATTAATTTCTGTAAATATAGGACCCATTATAAAAAGCGTTAGAAATAATGCTATACCTACAAGAATTTGACTAGGAGGCATTTGCTGTGTTCCAAGAGCAGAACGCAAAAAATGCAACGTAATAATAATACGTGTAAAACTAGTCATCATAAGTAACAAAAAAGGAATTAATGCTACTAACGTCAGCATAAAGAAAAGCTGCAATGAAGAAACAACAGCATCTGGGTTATCTGACGAGGTAATAGTAAATCCTGGTATAGTCTCAGAACAATAAGCGGTTATGCTAAAGCAAGTCATGGTTAGCAGAAAAATAATTATAAACAAAAATATACTTTTTTTAGTTTTATTCATCAAGCCCACTCCCAATTATTGGTCTTTTTTCTTAGGTAAGAACTGGTTTAAATATTTTTCAAAAGGAATTCTGTTTATCTGCTCTTGCTCTTCGGCAATAACAACATCTTCTTTACTAACCTCTGTCAAATAATTAATCTGTTCTTTTGTCACACCTATGATAAAATATTTTTCGCCAACTTTAACGAGCTGAATACTACTTTGTTGTCCAACAAAGGCAGTCTCAATTATATTAATATTAGCACTCCCTTTTTTTAAATATCTGCTTGAGAATCTGCTTGACGCAATAAATCTTGTAGAGTAATAAGCTAAAATTATAACAAAAGAGAATATTAACAAAAGGTAAAAAAACTGGCCTATTGACGCAAAGGAATTAGACCAGTTAACTTCTGTTTGGTTAGAGTTATAGTTTTGCGATTTTTGTAAAAGCATCATAAATTGTAAGTACATTTAATACCTTCTTTAACCTATAACCTTTTGAACAGCCTCTAAAACTCTATCAGGTTGAAATGGCTTAACAATAAAATCTCTAGCACCAGCCTGAATAGATTCAATAACCATTGCTTGTTGCCCCATAGCAGAGCACATTATTATAAGTGCATTAGCGTCCTCAGCTTTTATACCTTTTGCAGCTTGGATACCATCCATTTCAGGCATTGTAATATCAAGTATAACAAGGCTTGGTTTTAACTCTTTATATTTTTCTATAGCTTTTACACCGTTTTCAGCCTCACCAACAACATTATATCCATTTTTAGTTAAAATGTCTTTTAACATCATACGCATAAATGCTGCATCATCTACCAAAAGTATTGTTTTATCCGACATTATAAATCACTCCTCAATTACGATTATATTCTCTTTTCTGGGCTTATTATATCAGTAATTCTTATACCAAAATTTTCATCAATAACTACAACTTCACCTTTAGCAACAAACTTACCATTTACTAAAATATCTATAGGTTCTCCAGCCAATTTATCTAATTCAATAATAGTTCCTGGAGAAAATTCAAGAATTTCTCTAATTTTTTTGTTTGTTCTGCCTAACTCAACAGTAACCTCCAAAGGAACATCCATTATTATATCAATGTTCTCCTTTTGCTGCATAACAGCAGAAACATCAAAATTTTGAAATTGTGCTGGCTTCACATTGTAATCTTGGTTCATCTGATTTTGTGTATATTGATTATATGGTGGTACAGCACTTCCATATGGTTGCTGCGGAGGTACATTATATTGTTGCTGTGGTGGCACACCATATGGCTGTTGCGGAGGCATACCATATTGCTGTTGTGGTGGCATACCATATGGCTGTTGCGGAGGAGCACCATATTGAGCCTGAGAAGGCGTTGGTGGAATGTTATTCCCCTCTTGAGCCGTAATATCATCAAAAAGTTGTTTTTCTTCATCTTGGGGTGATGCAGTCGACATCATTTCTTTTTTAAGAGTCTCAACCATCTCTATAGCAAACTCCTTTGGCAATATTTGCATAATCTCACTATCTATAAGTGTTCCAATCTGCATTTTAAACCTTACACATACTATTATTTCGTCGGGCGAAAACCCAACTTCATTAAAAAACGTTCCTACTTCTTCAAAATCCAATAAAAATGCATGTGGTGTGTCTATATCTATTTTCCTATTAATCATTGAAGAAATAGAGGTAGAGGATGAACCAACCATTTGATTCATTGCCTCACCAATAGCACTTAAGTCAATTTCTGATAATTCTACCTCATCTTCTACTTGACCGTTTCCACCCATCATCAAATTAGAAATTATTTTAACGTCATGTTCTTTTAATATCAGTATATTAGAGCCTTCCAGCCCTTCCTTATAATCTACACGTATTCCTACGCACGGTCTGTCGTAACTCTCAGTCATCTCCTGCCAAGTTATAGTGCTAACCTTAGGTGTATTTATTATAACTTTTTGACCAAGCAGAGCAAACAAAGTTGTTGCCGAAGTACCCATACTGATATTTCCAATTTCTCCTAAAATATCTTTATGTTCATCAGTAAGTGTATCATCAGTATATCCATTCACTTCTGCTTCCTCATCAAGAGCAACATCAGAGGGGTTTATACCGCCAAGCAATGCGTTTATTTCGTCTTGCGAAAGCATGTCTCCCATTTTGCTATTCCTCCTTCTCTACAAATGAAGTAATTTGAATGGCATTTTTCCCTCTGTTGATACCCGGTTTTCCATAAAATTTCAACAAACTGCCAACCATAACTCTCAAATCTGAAGTAATATAAGAATCAAGCGGTATAATATCACCCACTTGAAGATTAACGAAATCATTAACTGTAATAGTTGTTTTACCAACTACAGCAGTAATAGGAACAAATGCTTTTTCAAGCTGATTCTCCAAATCATCTCTGTACGTTTCCTGAACAGACTGCGAAAAGTTCTGTTCAAACCAAAACTTAGTATATAACCTATCCATAATAGGTTCGATAACAAGATGAGGAATACAAAAGTTTATCATGCCTTCTGAACTTCCGATTTTTATGCTTAAAGTAACAAGGGCAATCATCTCGTTTGGAGATATAATTTGAGCAAACTGAGAATTTGTTTCTATTTTATCAAGTCTAGGTTTTATTTTAACCACATTTTCCCATGGTTCAGGTAAATAAGTAAGCATTTGAGAAACAACTCTGTCAAGCAATATCTTCTCAATCTCAGAAAAATCACGAAGTTTTTTCATACCTACGCCGGGACCACCCAAAATCCTATCTATTATAGCATAACCTATATTTGCGGATAATTCAAGCATAATTGAGCCCTTTAAAGGCTGAAACTCTAAAAGCCCCAATACAACAGGGTTTACTAAAGAGTTGTTAAATTCATTATACGTCATTTGCTCTGCATTTGCCACTTCTATTTGGCAAGCAGTTCTTAAATACCCTGTCAAAAATGATGAAACCAACCTTGAATAACTTTCAAAAATTATTTCTAGAGTATGCAACTGGTCTTTATTAAATTTTGAGGGGCGTGCAAAATTGTAATCTTTAGCTTGTTTTGAGTCTTTTTTTTCTGAAATCACAATATCTTCTGCGTTACCGCTGTTAAAAGCTTTTAGTAGCTCATCAATCTCTTTTTGAGATAATATATCGCCCATATTTTCACCTACCGAATATATTTACTTAAATGAGTTATTTATGGCAAAATAAAATCATCAGCATAAACTTGATAAATCAAATCGCTTGAAAATTCTTCTTGCAGCCTCTCTAAAATTTCCTGACATAATAAATCTTTTCCATCCGGTCTAGATAATTCCTCGTAAGTTTTACTCCTTACTATATCGCCGCAAATGTCACGTACTATACTTTCTTTTTCTGTAAGAAGGGTAACTATTTTTTCGCCCTCTTTTTTATTAGTAATATTAACTCCTATAACAGGGTTAACACTTATATTATGAGAAGCTCCGTCAGCACCTTTAAGAAGATTTGTTGCAATAGGTCTGCTTAAATTTACTGTTTGAATTTTATCTACAGGTACAGATATTTCTGTTGTATCTGTTACTTCTGTATTGTCGTCTTTAGGGCCACTCAAAAATTTAGAAACCGAAAAGCCCAAAAATGCTATTGCAGCCAAAAGTATTACAAGAAGTGCAATAATAACTACCATCAAAATTTTATTTTTCTCCAATTCTGTTCTCCCCTTCATAACTGGTATATTAAAGCTTTGTAAGCTATAAAACTTATTATTAGTCAGAATATTCTCTGCTTTTTATTATTATTTCAACTCGCCTATTTTTTGCTTTATTTTCAATAGTGTCATTAGGGGCTACAGGATTGTATTGCCCTCTTCCAAGCATTCTTAACCGTTCAGGCGAAAATCCCTTTTCTTCTATAAAATATTGCCCTACTGCTATAGCCCTACTAGATGATAAATGCCAATTGCTTGGGAATTGGATAGTATTAATAGGGTCTGTATCTGTATTTCCTTGTACTTCTATATCATTATCAGGATACTGAGAAAGTTGCTCTACAACAATATCCAAAACGCCTCTTGCAGATTGTTTAAGTGCATCCTTACCGGAGTCAAACAAAACCCCTTCTTTAAAGGTTAAAACTATAGTCTGGTCTTTAACCTCTACTTGAATTTGCTCGGCAACATTATTCTCTGCAAAATAAGTTTTAAAATCCGATGACATTTGAGAAAGCTCCTGTTGTGCATCTTGAGCTTTTTTTAACTCCTCAATGTTATCTGCATTAACGATTTGTTCAATAGTAGGCATTTGCATTATGCCACTACCATATAAATCAAAAACAGTTTCCTTTCCACCACTAACAACTACACTTATAGGGCTATTTATCGAAAAAGAATTAACCATAGCCTCAAACTTTGCGGCATCTACAGTAGACATAGCAAAAAGTAAAACAAAGAAACATAGTAAAAGTGTAACAAGGTCACCATATGTATTCATATACTCCGGTGCTCCTGCCTTTACTTCCTCGGGCTTCTTTTTAACTGCCATTATTTTTCACCCGCCTGATTACCTCCGCCAACATTACTTCTTAATGCAGGAGAAAGGAATGATTTTAATTTTTCTTCAATTATCCTTGGGTTCTCACCAGCTTGAATAGACAACATACCTTCTATCAAAACTTCCTTCATAAGAACCTCCTCATTACTATAAACTTTTAGTTTGTTTGCAAAAGGGTTTGCAATAAAGTTTGCAATAAGAGAACCATAAAATGTAGTTATCAAGGCAACCGCCATTTTAGGACCTATTGTACTAGGGTCACTTAACTGCTGAAGCATAAGTATAAGCCCTATAAGAGTACCAATCATACCCCATGCCGGTGCAGATGAACCAACAAACTCCCAAACAGCTCTTGTTGCACCATGCCTATTTTCAATATATGCAAGTTCTGTTTCCATGATGTTTCTTGTTAGTTCTGGGTCTGTACCGTCAACTATAAGCATAATACCTTTTTGTAAAAATTCGTCCTCCATAGCCCTTGCAGATTCTTCTAAAGCAAGTATACCTTCTTTTCTAGCTAAATTGGCTAATTTTATAATATTTTCTATAGCTCCGGCTGGGTCAACCTTAGGAGGAGAAAATACTTTTTTTACAGCTTTCATGGAATTGGAAAGTGCCGGCAAAGGAAAAGATATCATAGTAGCAGATATAGTACCTCCAAAAACTATAAATATGGAAGGTGGGTCAATAAAAGCTAATGCATTTCCAAACTGAAAATTCGCAGCCCATAATATAGAAAATATAACAGAAAACCAACCGGCAATCATGCCAATAAGGGAAGCTAAATCCAACTTAATTTCCTCCTAACTATTTGATTTATTAGAAAAGATTTTTCTATTGTATTCAATTACTTTATCTATTATTTCTTCAACTGACTCCTTAGCAATAATTTTCCGCCCGGTGGTCATAGTTATTGTCGTATCCGGATTTGACTCAATACTTTCTATTAAGTCGCAATTAATCAATAACATCTTATCGTTTAACTTGGTAATATATATCATATACCCTCCAAAATAAAAGTATTTAAAAGCTTACTGCAATATTAGTGTTTATTGTAAAAATTTTTCTGATTTCTTAATAAGCTTCATTATACATTTTTTTGATAAAAAATAACATATATATACAAACCTAACTGACAAAAATTTTAATATAATTTTTAAAAATAACCCCAATAAGTTTTGCTGAACCTAAGTAAACTATAAATAAAAAGTTATATTAAAATATTAAAACCTTGAGGAAACTTTTGAAAAAGTTTCCTCAAACTCCTTCAAAACTTTTAATAAAAGAGCATAAAGTATATTGGTTTAAAAAAGCTCAATATATAAAGTTTAGAAGTATATCTAAAAATTTAATTAACGTTTAATATTAACTAACTCATTAAGCATTTCATCTGATGTTGTTATAATTCTTGAGTTAGCTTGGAAACCTCTTTGTGTAGTAATCATATCTGTAAATTCTGCTGCAAGGTCAACGTTTGCCATTTCCAAAACGCCGCCCATCATTCTTCCTCCACCACCTTGAACGTCTTCTCCAACGCCGTCAAAATCACCGGAGTTAGATGTTGAAACATAAAGGTTATCACCTATTTTTTCAAGTCCAGCAGGGTTTTTAAATCTTGCTACAGGTATTTGATTAAGAGGTCTTGTTGTACCGTTACTGTAACGCCCTGTAATTATACCGTCTGTTCCTATGCTAAGACCGCTTAATGTTCCAGGTTTTGCACCATCTACTTTTACAGCTTTCGCATTTGCTGACTCACCAACATACTGTTTTAACTTACCAAATTTCAATGTAACAGTACCACCTATACCAAATGTAGAGTTTGGCACTAAACCAGTACCTGTTACTGTAATCGGAACTTTAAGCTCAGGGTCTGTAGCAATATTATTATTGCCCAGTGCCCCCGTTATATCTCCTTCTGTATCAAATGATATCTTTCCTGTTCCTAGAGCAGTATACTTTACTTCAGTTCCTGGGGCTACATTAGGCGGACCAGTAAGAGTTAAAGCAAGCCCAGCAACTGCAACTTTAACACCTGGCTTAGTTTTATCACCATCTATATATGCTACATCGCCAACAGTCATATCCCAATCAGCACCATTAAGAGTATATTTCACATTAACAACATATCTATTACCTACAGTATCATAAAAGTCCATTGATGATTCTCTTGTAGGATTAGTAACAGGATTTAAGTTTCCTTCAAACTCAATATTAGTAGTAGGAGACGGAGGAGCGTATTGTTTATCACCAGAGAAAGTAATAGGTTTAACATTTCCCTGATTAACAACCCATTTTCCATTAGCATCTTTTGCAGTATCCCAGCCCATAACACGCATGCCTGTAGGAGTAACCAAGTTACCCTCATCATCTATAGTCATAGCACCGGCACGAGTAAAATATGTTCCGCTGTTATCTCCTACAATAAAAAACCCATCACCATTAATCATAACATCTGTTGCAATATCAGTTCTTTGTGCAGCACCTTGAGTCATATTTTTATCAATAGAGGCAACGCTTGCACCCAAACCGATTTGAGTTGGGTTAACACCTCCACGCCCTGATTCAGCGTTAGCACCACTTGCACCTGCTGTTGTTTGATAAAAAACTTCATTAAACGTAACCCTGCTTGATTTAAACCCTACAGTGTTTACGTTTGAGATGTTATTTGCAATAACATCCATTTTTGTTTGATGAATCCGAAGCCCTGAAACTCCGGAGAACATAGAACGCATCATAATTGATGACCCCCTTTTAAGTTAAGTTATGCAAAATAAAAATAAATTGCATTTGATAATTGACAGGCTGTAAATCTATTTCTTCAGTCGTTCAGAAATAGAAAAGCTTCCAAGAAGGTCCGGCTTTTAAACAATTACAGCCCCATCAATATTAGTAAAAATATTATCATTTTCCTTATTCATTGCTGTTATTACAGTTTTACTTTTTACATTAACAACTAAAGCAACGTTATCAACAAGAACTAAAGAATCATTAATACCTTTTTCCAAAGCTTTGTCGACACCGCTTTCAACTCTTCTTAATTGGTCGGGTGACAAAGTAATATCCCTTGCACTAAGCCTCATACTGGCATGTTTAGAAAAAAACAAGGGCTTTTGTTCACTGATTTTATTACTAAGAATATTATTAAAATTAACCTGAGAGTTCTCTTTTGATGCTGTTTGACCGCTGTTATTTTGTTTTTGCAGTTGCTGACTTTCAGGTACTATTACGTTGTTATGAAAAACTCTCACAGTTATTCACCACCAATTTTTCTAAGAGAGTGTAATGCCTTTATACCCTATATATGATAAATCTTTTATATTTGGGTCTTCTCCTTCGGCTGCTGTGTTCACCATCATATACGGTAAGCCGTTTTTAACTTTTATTCCAACTACTTTACCAGAAATACTGTCATAATTTACGTTTTGACCAACATATTTTAATGAATCTGTAAATACACCGATGTTTTTAATTTCAAAATCTTTTCCAGAAACAGTCATCATTATTTTCGGTTCTTCACCTTTAATGTTTAAATCTTTAAAGTATATATTTGATATTGTTCCTTCTACAGCTTTAGTTTCGCCATCTACTTCAGCATCATAGTGAATTTTTTCTCCTATAAGTCTCATTTTTTCACCAATAGAAAGAACATGTTTTGCATAAATTTCTTCATTGCCCACTACTAAAATAGGATTATTTCTATCATCAAATTTAATATTATCAACTTTGCCTTCAATAAACTTAATCGGTTTGCCATCTTTATCTGGAATAACGGCTTGAACAAATTTGCCCATAAGAGCCAAGTTCTGTTGAGTAATAATATTTGAATTTAAGTTGTTTATACTTCCGATAAAGTTATCAGAGTAAACATTTTCTACCCTATTTAGTGGAAGTTCTACAGGTTCATCTTTTCCTGGTATAGATACAAGCAACATAGCTTCGCCATTTTGCATTCTGACAGCTGAAACTACACCATCAACCATTGTTTTAGTATTTGCTTCTTCATTGATAATACTTCCCTCAACATATTTACCCATCATAGAATATGCCTGAATTTGAACAACTGACTTATTTACATTCTGCATTTGTTCCAATGAAGTAAATTGAGCCATCTGTGCAATAAATTGCTTGTCATCTGTAGGATTTAACGGGTCCTGATATTGCATTTGAGTAAGAAGCAGTTTCAAAAATGCATCTTTATCAAGTTCATTGCTAGGTTTTCTTGTTAAGCTATTAACAGGGTTTTTTCTTGAGCCATCAACATTATCAACATCATATCCTAGCCATATCGGTTCGTCGTTATTTACAGTAGTACCAGCCATATTTTGCACCTCCTTTATATTACAATAATTATGCAGTATAATCTACACTATTGTTTAAAATTTCAGTTGTATTAATAGGTTCTTGTATTTCTTGTAAATCTTCGGCAGTAGTTTCATTTTTAATAATTCTACTAATACGGCTTGCAGATTTTTGTTGTTCAGCTAAAAACTGTTTCATTCTTTCATCTTGCTGGTCTTGCCCAACAGAAACTGACAATTGAGAAACTTGTATTCCTTGCTCCTCTAAAGTGCTTTTTAACTGATTAAAGTTAGACTCAATAATTTGCTTAACTCTTTCATTTTCTGCAACAAATTGAGCAGTTATAATGCCGTTTTCAGTAGTAATTTTTAATGAAACATCTCCTAAATGTTCAGGTCTTAATGTAATTCTTACTTCTGATAAGTTACCTCTTACATCAACCTTCATTCTGTCAACTAACTGATTTACAACATCTTGAGTGTTAATGTTGCTTGTTGCTTGTGCTTTTGCAACTGTTTGTGTAAATTGAGTATTTTGTACAGTCGCTTTGTCTGATGCTACATTAATAAAGTCTGTATTCTGTACAGTTGCAGCAGTGTCTTGTTTATTTTCATTTCCTGACTGCTGATTAAACATTTCTTTTGGCGTTGAATTTTGCTGTGTTTGTGCTTCAACAGGCTGTACGTTATCTTCAACCACTTCTGTATGTTCTAAAATAACAGGTTCTTCATTAGTTACAGATACTTGTTGTTGTTGTACTTTGCTGTCACTTGATAATAAAACTGGTTCATTATCAATTTTTGCCTCACTGTTTTGTGCTGAAATTAAAACAGGCTGTGAAGCCTCTGTTTGAAATTCTTGCTCATTAAAAATCTTTGCAACCTCTTCAAATTCAACAAGCATATTATCAACGGACTGAATTGTTTGTGCAATATCTGGCACATTTAAAAGCTCAACTGGTGATTCAACTTCAAATACAGCTTGCAAAAAAGTATTTAAGTTTCCTTTATCAGATAACTCTAAAGGTTGCATATTAAGTGTTAGAAGAATTTGTGCTATCTCTTCTTCTGATATGCCCATTTGTTCAGATAATTTTTTTATTATTTTAGAATTGGCATCCTCAACCTCTTTTAATAAATCTTTGGAGTCAGTAGCAGTTTCCTGTGATACATTTGCATTTTCTTTTGATGTTTCTTTTACAGCTGTTGGTTGAATGTTTTCATTTTGTTTAGTGTTGACAGATTGGTTGTTAGTATTGGTTTTGCTAACCTTTTGATTAGGTTGTGATTTTGCTTGAGAATCTTTAGTAGTATTCGAATATCCGTTATTTTTTTTGTTATTTTCAACCTTGTTATTTAATAAATTATCAAAAGTATTTTTATTTTCTGTTTTTGTATCATTAGTAAAACTAGAAGCTACTGAATTTACAGCATTTAAACTTAACCTGTTTAAAAAAAGTTGTTTAATATCCATCTCTTTCACCTCCTTTCTATAATATTAATTATAGTAAAGTTTTATTTCAAGCTATTATTATAGCTTAAAAGGCTTAATAAGTATTGTTACAAATTTATTAAAACTTATTAACATTTTCATAGTGTTAAAATATGTTAATATCTAATTTATTATTGCGGTGCCATTTGTTTATATACACTAGCCGCATTTTTAGCTTCCATACTCGCTAAAATTGCACCACTTTGTTCATTATTTATACTCGAAAGCACAGAAACTACTAATTTCATATCTGTTTTTATTAATTGTTCAAGCATAGTAGCTGCTTCTTGTGCATTCATAGCCTCAACAGTAGAAACATATTTTTTAAAGTCCTTTGACTGTTGTACGCTTACTACTGCTTCTTTGTATAGCAATTCTGCATTTTCTGGGTTCATATCTTTATAAAACTTAGCAAATGCATTAGGGTCGTTTTCTGCAATAAGTCTATCAAACTCAGCCTTTTGATTTTTAAAATCTTCTTGTTGTGCCTCTATTCCTTGCAATCTTGTAAGTTCATCAAGATAAAGAATATTTTTATCTCTTAGTTCTTTATTGTCTTCCTCAGACTGCTTCAATTGGGTCTCAAGCTGGGCAATTTTAGCCTGCAATTCATTGCTAGATAACTTTGCATTTGGAGACGAAGAAGTCTCATCAATCTCTACTAAGTTATTTACAATTGGTATATTACTTAGTAAACCGCCTAAATACTTATTTCTTAAATCAAAAGCATTGAAGCCAATAACAGCTACTAAAAAAGTAACTGCAATAACACCGATAATTATAGGTATAATAACCCCCATATTAGCTTTTGGTGGTTTTCTTGGGGCTTCTTTTGGTGCCCCCTCTGCACTACTTTGCGTTTTTGCAGCCATTTATCACAGCCTCCATTTTAGAGCTTTATGTTAAGCCTCTCGATTATTGAATCGATAGCTAACTATTTCATCAACAATTTTTTGCTCCACAATCTGTTGTTCCTTTAAAAATTCTGTATGCTCTTTTTCTTTTAAAGTTTCAAGCATTTTTCTTTCCTTTACAGATTGTACAAGCTCTAATCGTTTATCTTCAGCATTTTGTTCTGCTAAAGCAATTACTTTTTCTTGATGAATGATTTTTTTCTTTAACAAGTCAATATAATTGTTATAAATAACAAATTCTCTAGGATTTATTTTTTTAGCTGCTTTTTCTCTAAAAGCATTAATATTATTATTTTTTTCTTTAAGCAATACAACTTTAACTTGCTTTTCCTTTTCTAGTTGAGAAAGTGCTAAAGCATAAATTTGCTTTTTTTGGTCTTCTATTTTTTCTTTTAAGCTTAAAAAGCTTTGCAATCTAAATATAAATTTTGCCAAAATATCTACCTTCTTTTTGGCTTATAATTCTTTATCGGTAAAAAAAGATTATCCCACAATACTTCTCATAATATTTAAAGTTTCATCAAACTGAAACTTCTCATCTACTGACTGCGTAAGAAAATCCACAATCGGCTTGCGTTTTTCAACAGCATAATCAATATCTTCGTTATTACCTTTTACGTATGCACCAATGTTTATTAAATCCTCTGCATCAGCATAAACTGCCATGTTCTTCTTTATTTCATTTGCAAGTGTTTTATGCTCCTTTGTAACAATGTCACTCATTACACGGGACACACTTGCTAAAACATCTATTGCTGGATAATGATTTTTATTAGCTATTTTACGTGATAATACAATATGACCATCAAGAATACCCCTTGCAGTATCCGTTACAGGTTCACTCAAATCATCACCGTCTACAAGAACCGTATATAATCCGGTTATAGAGCCTCTTTCTGAAGTCCCTGCTCTTTCTAAAAGCTTAGGCATTATTGAAAAAACAGACGGAGTATATCCCCTTGAAACAGGAGGTTCTCCCGTTGCAAGACCGATTTCTCTTTGTGCCATAGCATAACGTGTAAGAGAATCCATAAGAAGAATAACGTCTTTTCCTTCGCTTCTAAAAAACTCTGCTATAGCTGTTGCAACTTCTGCCGCCTTCAAGCGAATTAATGCTGGCTGGTCGGAAGTAGCTACTACTAAAACCGAACGTTTGAGTCCTTCTTCGCCTAAATCTTTTTCTATAAACTCACGAACTTCCCTACCACGTTCACCTATTAGTGCTATAACATTAACTTCGGCGTTTGTATTTCTTGCAATCATACCCATAAGGGTACTTTTACCAACACCACTTCCAGCAAATATACCAACCCTTTGCCCTTTTCCAATACTCAGCAAACCATCTAAAGCTTTTACACCTAATGTAATAGGCTCACTAATTCTTCTTCTCAAAAGAGGGTCAGGGGGGGAGTTGGAAATGCTATATTCAGTAAAATCTGTAATTTGCCCCTTTTCGTCCATAGGTTCACCCAGCCCATTTAAAACTCTGCCTAGAAGACTTTTGGAAACTTTAACAGTCATAGGCTTACCAGAAGCCTCAACTATACTTCCAGGGCTGATACCTTTAATATCTCCTAAAGGCATTAATAAAATATTGCCATTTTTAAACCCTACAGCTTCTGCTAAAACAGGCTTTCCATATTTGCCCTCTTTAATTATACAAGAGCCTCCAATACTAACATCAGGCCCTATAGATTCAATTGTCAAACCAACAACTTGTGAAACTCTGCCAAGCTTTTTAATGTATTCCTCTTTAATAACAGCACTATATTTGGAAATATCAATCGTTTTCACATTAATCACCTGAATTGTAAATTTGATACAAATTATCTATCATTGAGTCGTATTGTTGGTTTAAACTACAATCTATACTTCCATATGGCGTTTCTATAATACAGTCATTTTTATTTAAAGATAAATCTTTTATTATTTCAAAATTTGATGAGGCATCAACGAATTGAAGAAGTTCATCTTTGCTATCAGAAACCAGCTCCCAATCTTCCTCGGATACTCTGACAATAACATCACCCGAAAATGTTGCAGAACTAAGCCCCTTTCTTATTAAAACCAATATAGTCTTTGGGTTCACATATACTGTATTCGTAAGTAGCTTATTAACGATATTAATAATCAATTCCAAAACTTCAAACTCAATTGAGTTTAATATTTCTTCTTTTTCTCTTTTAGCATCTTCAAGAGTTTTTTTAGCCTCATTTTTTAAATGCATAGACTCCTCAACACCTTGTTGATAACCCTCGTCATATCCTATTTGGCGGCTTTCCTGCTCTGCCTCTAAGGCTAATTTTTCAGACAGTTCTCTTGCTTCGTCTAAAATTATACTAGCTCTTCTTTGTGCATTTTGTAAAATTAAATCTGCACTTTTTTTTGCTTCATTTATAATATCATCAGGTGAAGGCGAACTTTTTTTAGATAAATCTTTTGGCGGTTCAAGAGAATCCTTTTTAGGTTTACTTAAAACTTTAATGCTAACCTTATTTTCTTCATCAACCTTTACAAGAGAAGATTTGAGAATCCTAGACAATTATCTCATCTCCTCCGCCCCTAGCAATAACGATTTCTCCGGATTCTTGAAGCCTACGGATTATATTAACAATTTTTTGCTGTGCTTCCTCAACATCAGACCTACGAACAGGCCCCATATACTCAATATCCTCTTGTATCATTGCAGCAAGACGTTTTGAAACGTTATTGAAAATAAGGTTTTGAACTTCCTCGCTTGAACCTTTAAGTGCAACTGCAAGCATTTTATTATCAATATCTTGACGAAGAACAATTTGCACAGAACGGCTGTCAAGCATAAGAATATCTTCGAATACAAACATTTTCTTCTTGATTTCCTCAGAAAGCTCAACATCTTCAACTTCAAGAGTCTCCATAATATGTTTTTCTGTACTTCTGTCAACTGCATTCAATATTTCAACAACAGAATCTACACCACCAATATCTGTATAATCTTCTGTCATAAGTGCTGATAATTTCTTCTCCAATGCCCTTTCCACTTCCTTAATAACATCAGGTGATGTTCTATCCATTGTTGCAATTCTTCTTGTAACATCAGCTTGCTTTTCGGGAACAAGAGCCGACAAAACTTCTGCTGCCTGCTTTGGTCTTAAATACGATAAAATAAGTGCAATTGTTTGAGGATGTTCATTTTGAATAAAGTTAAGAATTTGGCTTGCATCAGTTTTTCTAATAAAGTCAAAAGGTCTAACCTGCAAAGAAACTGTTAGTTTGCTAATAACTTCATAAGCCTTAGACTCTCCAAGTGCTTTTTCAAGAATTTGTTTAGCATAAGCTATACCACCCTCGGTAATATATTGTTGTGCCAAACAAATTTGATAAAACTCTTCAAGCACTTTTTCTTTTGTTTCTGGCATAACTGTACTTATATTGGCTATTTCAAGGGTTACTGCCTCAATTTCTTCTTCTTTTAAATGCTTAAATATTTGAGCTGATTTTTCAGGACCTAATGTAATTAATAATATGGCTGCCTTCTCACGGCTTGTTAACTCTGTTGTTGTTGCCATCTCTTATCACTCCCAATCATCACTTAGCCAATTACGCAACAATTGTGCAACAGCTTCAGGTTTTTCGTTAATAAATTTCTCAATTTGCCTTTTGATTTCAGATTCCTTAGCAAAATCAATATCAAGCCCTTCTTCTGACCCTGCTTCTTTTTGCTCTTCAATCTGTGTACTTACAAGCAAGTCTTCAACTGAAAGCTCAGGCTCAATTTCTGTAATTTCATCTGGCTGAGTTTTCTTAATAAGACCGTATGCAAGTAATACAATAAGAAGTGCAAGAATTACAAACATAACAATCTGCTCAATTTTAATTGGGTCAGGTGTATAATCATAAAATACTGGAACTTCATAGCCCACAACTGTAAGGTTTTGTATTCCTGTTCCTGTTCTTAGCCCATCAATGATTGCCTGTTCAACCTGAATAACTGTGGCATTTTGTGCATCTCTAAAATCTTCCCATCTTTGCCCATTCAAAAGGTTGTTGTCTTCCATATATTTTTGATAATAAGGTCTATATTTATATACATATATACTTACTGAAGATTGGTCAGCAACAACACTTCCTACGCCTTTTTCTGTAACTACTTCACGCTCATTTTGTAAATAGTCTGTATTTGTGTTATTTACTGTTGCATTTCCTGTAGTACCGTTATCCATTTGATAGTTAGGCGTTGTGTTGTTATTATTGTTTACCCCCGGCTCCTGCGCCTGTGTAGAGTTGGTAATAGTTTGTTTTTCTACTACTTGTTTATCTATCAAGCCTGTAGGGCTATCCTCAACTGTAGGAGTAAAAGTTTTGTCTCTTTGCTGTTCCTTATCCCAGTTTATAACAAGGTTCGATACAATTTTAACATCGTTGTATAAAGGAGCTAGTGCAGACCTTACTTTATTTTCTAGTTCATTTTTTCTAACTAACTCTAAATCATATTCAGATGTTGAAGTCCCCCCCAGTGATTGTTGCAATCCAGAATAAAGAGAATTTCCTTCTGTGTCGATAATTTCAACTTTGTCAACAGTAAGCCCTTCAACACTTCTGGCAAGATAACGAGCTATTGCTGAAGCTTGGCTTTTATCCAAAGGTTTACTAAGCTTAAGAACTGCAGTTGCAGAAGATTTTTCCTCCGACTTTATAAAGTAATTAGTTGTATCAGGTATTACTAAAGTAACACGAGCACTTTCAACCCCCTCAAAAAGACCTAAGTTTTCGGAAAGACTGCTTTGTTTTACCATTTTAAAATTTTCTTTTTTCACTGATTCAGTAGTACCCATACCACTAAATTTCAAAGCATCTTCATAAGTAAATACTCCTTTATTAGGAATATTTTTTTCAGCTAAAACAATCTGTGCCCTAGAAGCATCTGCCTCAAGAACCTCAATAGCCGTACCGTTTCTTGCCGTCCTATTTGTAATACCAGAGTCATTAAGTGCATTTTGAATTTCTCCGGCACTCGCAAAATCAAGGTTAGATATTAATACTGACATTCTCGGTCTTGTTGAAAAATATATTGCCGTACCCAGAACAATCAGCAAAAGCACAGTTGTAACTATTAAACGTGTTTTTTGACCTTTTTCTAATTCTTTAAATCTATCAATAAGTTGATTAAAATAATTTTTCACTTTTTCCTGCATTTGCTCACCTCTTTTCAGTGCTTAATCAAGATAATTCAGACTTCAATGATTAAGTGAGAAGACAACGAAGTCTAAATTTAAAATTATAGCTGTATTCTCATGATTTCCCTATAAGCTTCAATAGCCTTATTGGTAACCTGCACTGTAAAGTTAAGTGATGTATATGCTTTTCTTTGTGCCAATATAGGTGTTAGCATATTGTCGTTTTTACCTGTAATAAAATCCAATTGGGCAGCATCTGCCTGTTTCTGTAAATCGTTAGTCTCATTAAAAATATTCAAAGCAGCCTTATAAATGTCATCAAAAGGGCTGGTTTTATTCTTATCAACATTTTTAGTATTATTATCAAAGTTTAATGATATTTGATTAAGTTGGTTAATATCATTTACTATTTTCATTATAACTTGCTCTCCTCCGAAATTTTTTCTATGCGATTTCAAGGTTGCTTTTATATTTATTTATTAATCTCTAACGTTTTTTGCATCATGCCTTTTGTGTTATTTATAGCAGTAATATTAGCTTCATATGAGCGGCTCGCCGAAATCATGTTCACCATTTCGGTAACTACATTTACATTAGGCATAACAACATATCCATCTTCATTTGCATCTGGGTGTTCTGGGTCATATACTTTAGAACCGGGGGTGTCATCCTTAACAATTTTACTTACTTTAACCCCACTTCCTATATATGTGTTCCCTAAAGAAGAACCCACTGCATTATTAAAATACGTGGAAAAAGGTTTGGTATTTTTTATTTCTTCAATTAATACAGTTTTTCTTTTATAAGGCCCGCCGTCCCCACTGCGGGTAGTATTAACGTTAGCAATATTATCAGAAATCACGTCCATGCGAAGTCTTTGAGCAGTCAAACCGCTTGCACTTACGTTTAAAGAGTCAAAAAAAGACATTTTCCAACCTCCTATTCTGTTTTTTATCTGGAGCTAATTACCAGATTAATTCTTTCATAATTATTCATTACAGAACCTGCCATAGTGTCATATTTTATTGAGTTTTCATATAAGGATACCATCTCAAGATCAATATCAACATTATTTTCATCTATTCTATAGTTATGACCACTATGTTTAGGTGTAATTTTTGGACTTAAACCACCCAAATTAAAATCTCCTGTAAGCTTATACGAATTTATTGCATTTGTTAACTCATTTTCAAAAGATACAGTTTGTGTTTTAAATCCAGGAGTATCCACATTAGCAATATTATTTACAATAACGTCATTTTTCACAAGGGATGCTTGCATAGCAGTACCTATTATATCGCTTTGCAATGTTAATTTATCAAAAATCATAAAACCCTCCTAAATAAAATTTGCCTGAAATTATACTTAAACCTATATAAAAATGCATAACCTTTTATATTTATAATATTTTAATCCAAATTGACTTCACCAAACTTATATTAAATAAAATAAAAGCATAAGTAATAACTCCAAACCCATCTTAAATAATCTAACGTTTAGTTTATTTATTTTAAATTATTATTAAGCCCTTGTAAATACACTAATAAAATTATTTTGTAAAAAGCTGTCGATAAAAGTTTACATTTTATTGAATTTCTTTTGTAAACAAAATATATTTTTTACTATAGACATTCAATCAAAAACTCTTATTTTTTTATCATTTCTATATAAAAACACCCCCCATAACACCAAATCATATCGCTGACTAATATTATAATATTACACATTTATGGAATATAAAACCTTATGTTGATATCGTCATTTGCAAAAATTAAATTAATATTTAATTTTTGTAAGTAACACCTCTACATTATTATGGTATTTAAATAAATATTTATCATTAAAATAGCAAAAAACATAAAGGAATATTTTGTATATATTAATTGCAAAAAGTAGTTTATTTGAAAAATCGCCCAACTTCAAGCATAATTTCAATATGGAAAATCTTAAAATGCTTTTGATTATGTAATACTTACTGAAAATTAACTTCTAATAATCTAGTAATATGTATTTAAGTAACACCTATTTATCTAACGGCATTTTCATAATAAATAATAGCAATATGTATAAGTAGAGGTAGCTATTTTCGGCCAATATCTGTACGAAAATGCATATTTTTAAATCTTACTTTGTCAACGTTTTCATAAGCAACCTTAATAGCGTCTTCTAAATTACTACCTATACCGGTAACCCCTAGAACTCTACCTCCTGATGTAACTACATTTCCGTCAACAACTTTTGTTCCAGCATGAAATAAAACAACATCTTCTCTATTATAAAAAGCTTCAAACCCTCTTATTTCATATCCCGTTTCATATTTTTGGGGGTATCCTCCTGATGCCAATATTACACAACATGCAGAATTATTTTCCCATTGTATATCAACATTACTTAACGTCTCACTTTCACAAGCAAGCAAAATTTCAAGCAAATCTGTTTTGAGGCGGGGTAAAACAACTTGAGTTTCAGGGTCACCAAACCGACAGTTATATTCAATAACCTTAGCTCCATTTTCTGTAAGCATAAGCCCAAAGAAAATAATACCTTTAAAAGGTCGTCCCTCCATATTTAAAGCATTCATTGTAGGTATAAATATTTTTTTTATACACTCGTCTGCAATATTTTCAGTATAAAACTTGCTGGGAGAAAAAGTTCCCATACCACCTGTATTAAGCCCTTGGTCATAATCTAATGCCCTTTTATGGTCTTGAGCGCTTACCATAGGTACAATAGTTTTACTATCGCAAAAAGCTAAAATCGAAACCTCAGCACCTGTCAAATATTCCTCTATAACTACTTTGTTACCTGCTGTACCAAATTTTTTATCTATCATGATTTCTTTTAATGCTGTTTCAGCTTGCAACTCACTATCACAAATCAAAACACCTTTTCCCAATGCAAGCCCATCAGCCTTAATTACAACTGGATATTTTATCCTCTTCAAATATTGAAAAGCTTCATTGTAATTATCAAAAATCTCGTATTCTGCTGTCGGAATGTTATATTTTTTCATAAGCTCTTTAGAAAAAGCTTTACTTCCTTCTATAATAGCAGCATTTTTTCGAGGTCCAAATATCTTTAACCCATTTTTCTCAAACTCATCAACTATTCCTATAACAAGTGGGTCGTCCATGCCTACTATTGTAAAATCAATTTTTTCATCAATAGCAAATTTTAATAATCCGCTTATATCTGTTGCAGAAATATGTACACATTCAGCTAATTGCGAAATGCCTGCATTTCCGGGTGCACAATATACTTGTGTTATTTTAGGATTTTGTTTAAGCTTCCAAATAATTGCGTGTTCACGCCCTCCTCCGCCTATAACAAGCAGCTTCATAATACCCTCCTTTTTAAGTATATTAAAGTTTTAATAAGACCTTGAGGAAACTTTTGGAAAAGTCTCCTCAAACTTCTTCAAAACTTTTAACATAAGTACTTTTATTTAGAGCCTATATTCAATATTTGAGCTAGTACTTTATTGTGGAAAAACGCCAACCCTTCTCAATCTGCTAACTCCATATTGTATACTTTAGTTTGCCAAATTATATCAAAACACAATATCATTAATTTTTTATAACTACCTTATTGTTATAGATTTGCAGTTTGTTTTCTGAAAACAGTTTAATAGCCTGCGGTAAAATTACCCATTCAGCTTCTTCCATAACACGTTTTTGCAATTTTTCTGGAGTATCATCTTCCTTAACATCAACAGCCTTTTGTAAAATAATTGCTCCTGTATCCGTTCCTTCATCTACAAAATGCACTGTCGCCCCTGTTACTTTAACACCTTTTTCCAAAACAGCTTCATGTACACCTAATCCATAAAATCCTTTACCACAAAAAGAAGGAATAAGAGAAGGGTGAACATTAATTATTTTGTTTTCAAAAGCTTTAATAAACTTACTTTGCAATACAAGCAAAAATCCAGCTGTTACTATTAAACCGACACCACATTTCAAAAAACAGGAAATTATCTCGTCTATGTAAACACAATCCAAAAACTGTTTATTTGTAAAACAAAACGTTTTAATATTATTATCTTCGGCTCTTTTTAATGCATATGCATCAGCGTTATTGCTAACAACAACTGCAATTTCGGCATTCAAATATCCTTCATTAATCTTATCTATTATAGCCTGTAAGTTAGTACCTCCTCCAGATACTAAAATGCCTATTTTTAGCATATTTCAACACCGTTGCCTTCCACAACCTCACCAATTACAAATGCCTTTTCTCCAAGTTCCTTAAATTGTTTAACAGCTTGTTCAACCAATGAAGATTCAACTACAGCAACCATACCTATTCCCATATTAAACGTATTATACATATGTAAGCGTTCAATCTCACCATTTGTCTGAATGATTTTAAAAATAGGAGCAACTTCCCATGTTCCTTCAAATATCTTTACGCCTAATCCTTTAGGTATTATTCTAGGTATATTTTCAATAAAACCGCCACCAGTAATATTCGAAATACCTTTAATTTCAATGTTTTTTATAGCAGATAGTATTGATTTAACGTAAATTCTTGTAGGAGTAATAAGTTCTTCTCCAAGAGTTTTTCCGATATCCTCTATATATTCGTCCAAACTCAATTTATTTGGTCTGAATACTTTTCTAACCAAAGAGAAACCATTACTATGTAAACCACTTGAGGCTAAACCAATAAGCACATCGCCTTTTTTTATATTTTTGCCATCAATTATTTTTGTTTTATCCAATATACCAACAGTAAAACCAGCTAAGTCATATTCATCATGCTTGTAAAAATCAGGCATTTCAGCTGTTTCTCCACCAATAAGAGACACACCAGCCATATTGCAACCATCTGTTATTCCTTTTACTATTTGCTCAATTTTTTCAGGATAGTTTTTTCCGCACGCAATATAATCAAGAAAAAAAAGAGGCTCTGCACCGCTACAAACTACATCATTTACGCACATAGCAACGCAATCAATACCTATTGTATCATGCTTATCTGTTAGAAAAGCTAGTTTAAGCTTTGTCCCTACCCCATCTGTTCCAGATACCAATACAGGTTCTTCCATTTCTTTAGCTTTGGCTATAGAAAACATTCCACCAAAACCACCAAGCCCTCCTATTACTTCACTTCTAAAAGTGCTATTAACATGTTTTGTAATAAGTTCAACGGACTTATAACCTGCATTTACATCAACACCTGATGATTTATAATCAAGTCCCATTTACTTTCCTCCTTATAATTTTAGGGAGCAATTAAATATAATTAAAGTGAAAATGTTGTGTTTTTCGGCTTGCCTCGCAAGCCGATTACAACTTTGCCAATCTCACGCTAATTTTATACAGACATTCTATCTAAAATCAGTATTATACTCAACAAAAACAACTAATAATAAACAATTTATACTACAGTTATTGATATTTAATAGCAGTTTTTTATTATTCTAATTTATATCTTTTAGATTATAAAACAATACTATTTTTACACAAATTGCTTAAAATGTCAATCGTTTTGCTTGTAAGCAATTAATTTAATTATTTTACAATATTTGTAAATAAACTACTATTTTCGAGCAATGATTTTTCATTTCCCACAACGCAAACATAATTTTTATTAAATATTCCCATTATTTTACCTAATCTTAATATATCTTCAAACGTAGTTTCAATAATCTCTTTTCTTTCCATTACTAAATCTTCATATTTAATGTTATTTAAATAAGAAAAAATTGCATACTGCCCTTTTGCTGATACATGTTTTGGACGTATATACTTGTTTACAGCACCCAAAATATTTTTTAACATCTCTCTTTCGCTTAATTCTAAATTTTCAATAAACGTAGTAAAATTATTATATACATCTAAAGTATTTCTCAAATTAGGGTCTCTATATGAATAAAAATAAAAGAAACCTTTTCTATTAAATCCATTGTAACAGCCATAAGCACCGCCTTTTATTCTTACTTCCTTCATCAAATATTCTCCATTTAAAATATTAGAAAGAACAGCGAGTTTACCTGTGTATTTTATATCGCTTTCTAAATAGTTTAACCCTTTTACACAATACTGCACCCTAGAAGGAATAATAACTCCCTCCTCTGTATGCTCTTTTTCAAAATTATAATTTTGCATATTAATCTTTATATCAGGCAATAAAGATATAAAGCTATGCAACTCATCTCTCATATTAGCAAATGCTGTTTCACTGCAAGTAAATGTCAATATTGTATTTTCTTTGTTAAACAGTAAGCTTTGAACATTCTCTAATTCTTTTATTATAATATCCTTTTTATCATCATATTCTTTAACTAAGTTTTTTATAAAATTATAAAAACTTAGCCCTGAAACTTCCTGCTCATATTTACCTTCTTCAAAAATATATGAATGAACCTTTCCAATCGCATAATTATGACCATTGTTTATTAAGCTATTACTTAATTTTGAAAAAAGTTCTTTTATCAGTTTCCCAATTGCCTCATAATCATCAAACCTCGTTTTCTTCACAACCTCAAAGCCTATATTGAATAATTCTCTTTTCTTTGCTTGCAGAGCTTTAATTTTCAAAACTACTACTGGCATGTAGTCTCCACTTTCAGGTGTTAATGTCCTAAAATAAAAATCTAATCCACCTAAATTACTATTAATTTGCTCCGTTATATCGTTTAAATTATAGTTCTCTGTTGGAAGTTTCCCAAGCAAATAACACATAAGCCCTATATAATTCAAGCTTTCTTTTGGCACATTTCTTGAATTTGATAAAAACTCTCCATATATAATATCATTTGTATCAAGTGGAGATAATAAAACTTCAATACCTTCTATTTTTGTGTTCACAACAGGTACTTTCTCAACATCAGTATTAACATCTTCCAATGTCAAAAGAGGAATTTTGTTTATATCTTCCTCAGTATCTTCATAATTATGATACTTCTCAAACCTTTCTAAGTCACAAACAACTTTTTTAATATCAATATCTTTAAACTTATCTTTATCAATAGCCTTTAAATTTTCAGAACTTTTTTTAGGTATTACTTCAACACATGATTTCCAATTATTATTTAAAAATACTTCTTTTATAGTTTCAACAAAATAACCCAAATCATTTCTTAATTCCTGAATATATCTAATTTTCGACAATCTTCCGAAAATATCACCTTCATAAATCCAATCAGTTAATATGTTCAAATTGTAAATAAGCCCTTTAGGCGTATTACCAAAATTCTCTTCTCTAACACTAAACTCGAATTTATTCAAGCAAGCCTCAATCAATGCTTTGTCTAAGCCTTTATATACAATTTCTTTAAGGGTTTTTGTAAACATTTCATCAAGCTGTTTAACCGTTTTTTGTGAGTTTTGACAAACTATGCTAAAAACCGGTGTTTTTATAGTTGAATCAAGAAATCCGCTTACCTCTTGTCCCATTTGTTCATCAATTAATGTTCTTTTTACAAAAGAAGATTCCATTCCAAAAAAATAAAGATTAAGTACACTTAAAGCCATAATTCTTTTATTATCTGTATCATTTATTGCATAACAAATATTCAGATGATTTTTGCCTGAAGTATCCTCATCATCAGATATAATATAATTTTCTGTTAAAAAAACAGGTTCTTTAAGAGGTGTCGGCATTTTAGGCTCATCATATTGTTCTGTATTACTAGCTTTAACCATAGATAAATAGTTCTCATCAATATGTTTCATTACATTTTGAATATCTAAATCTCCATATAAATAAATATGTGCATTAGAAGGTTTATAGTACGTGTTGTAAAACTTCATAAAATTTTCATATGTTAAATCAGTTATGTTTTCGGGTTTTCCTCCTGAATCATAACTGTATAAGCTTCCCTCGAATAACTTTTTATAAGAATAATAATTAAGGAGTTCTAAAGGGTCAGAATAAACCCCTTGCATTTCACTATAAACAATTCCATTATAGCCAGCTATCTCTTCATTCTCTACAACATAATGCCATCCCTCTTGCATAAAGACTTCAGGTCTTTCACCTATCAATGGAAAAAAAACCGCATCTAAATACACATCCATTAAATTCATAAAATCTTTTTCATTACAACTTGCAATTGGGTAAACAGTTTTGTCTTGATATGTCATTGCGTTTAAATATGTATACAATGAACCTTTTGAAAGTTCGTTGAAAGGGTCTTTGACAGGATATTTTTGTGAGCCACAAAGTAAGCAATGCTCCAGTATATGTGGAATCCCTGTATCATTATGGGAAGGTGTTTTAAATGTTACAGAAAATACTTTATTATCATCGTTTTTGTTTTGTATGTATACTAATTCAGCACCTGTATCATGCCTATATAAATATGCATGTGATGAAATTTCACTTAGATATGTTTTTTCTACTATTTCAAATGACATTTTCTTACTCCTTTATTATATTAATTTATAAATCATAAATAAAAAACCTTAAGTCCCAAAAGAAACGAGTGAAACGAGTTTCTGATAAAAGTTTTGAAGGAGTTTGAGGAAACTTTTTCAAAAGTTTCCTCAAGGTCTTATAATTTTATAATCTCATAAATTACTCCAACATAGATTTTTTATAAAAACTTTTTAACTTTTTGTAAACCATACCATGAACAGTTTCAGGAGGAAATTTCCCCCTCTCGTCTTTTTCACCTGCAGGTATTCCCATTAATATTTCAATACCTTCATCTATATGAGTAATAGCATATATATGAAACATACCCTCTTTAACAGAATTAATCACATCATCTTTTAAAACCAAATCAGGAACATTCTGGGCTGGTATAATAACTCCTTGCTTTCCCGTTAAACCTCTTTTTTTGCACAAATCAAAAAATCCCTCAATTTTATAAGTTACACCACCAACAGGCTGAATTTCTCCTATTTGATTAATACTTCCTGTTACTGCAATTCCTTGATTAATTGGGATTTCAGAAAGACTTGATAATATTGCATAAAGTTCTGTACTAGAAGCACTATCACCATCTACCCCACTATATGTTTGTTCAAAACAAATTCTACAAGATAATGATAATGGAAAATTTTGTGCATAACTTTGACCTAAATACCCAGAAAGAACTAAAACACCCTTATCATGAATACTGCCGCTCATTTCGGCTTCTTTTTCAATATTAATTATACCCGATTTTCCTACATATGTTGTAGCTGTAATTTTAGAAGGTTTTGCAAAAGCATATTCACAAGTTTCCAAAACAGCAAGCCCATTAATTTGACCAACCTTTTCGCCGTGTGTATCAATCATAATAATATTGTTTTCAAGCATTTCTGTAAGCTTATCTTCATATAACTTACAACGCATTTCTTTCTCCTCAATCGCTTTATTTACATGGTTTAATGAAACTACAGAACAATTCTTCAATCTCGCCCATGTTGCAGACTCAATTAAAATTTCAGATATTTTATTAAATCTTGCAGTAAGTTTTTCTTGATTTTCTGAAATACGTGATGAATACTCCATAACCCTAATTACAGCAGAATAATCAAACTCACTAAGCTTCTCTTTATCAATAAAGCGTTTGATAAATCCAACATAATTATGAAGATTTTCTATATTGAAATTCATTTCATAATCAAAATCCGCACAAATTTTAAATAATTTCTGAAACTCATCATCATATTCATGCAAAAGCTCATAATAAAATCCTGTCCCTACTAAAATAATTTTCAAATCCAGTTTAACAGGTTCTGGTTTTATTCCATAAACAGCATAACCAGTAGTATATTCTCTTAAAGGTTCTGTAACGATTTCTCCTGTTAACAAAACTCTTCTTAACACGTCCCACGCATGCGCATTAGAAAGCACATCATGAGCCTGCAAAATTAAATATCCACCATTCGCTTTATGCAAAAGCCCTGGTTTAATTTTCATAAAATCTGTTGTTAAGTTTCCGAATTCATTTTCGTATTCTATTTCTCCTACCAAATTGCTGTATGTTGGGTTAAAATCAACTACAACAGGTGCTCCATTTAGTGTAGAATTATCAGTTAACAAATTCACCTTATATTTTGTAAAAGTTTCCTCAGGGCTTTTTTTGCTGTACCATGGCAAAATCGCCTGTATCGATTCCTCTTCTTCTGATTCCTCTTCAATGAAAATATCTAAGTTTTCCAAAATATCTTCTTTTAAGTCAAGCAAATATTTTATAATAGTTTCATTGCTCTCATACTTTTCCAAAATAGGGCTTATAAGCTTTCCAATAGTAAAAAGAGCTTCGCTGTATTCCAAATCCTCTACTTCTTTTCTTGTGCTTTTTTCAAACTCTTTCATACTTCTCATTACATCTGCTGCTTTTTTCTGTATTACTTCGGAATTTTTGGAGATATCATCTCTGTCTTCTTCCTTTAAACTGTCATATTGTTCCTCGGAAATAACCTCTCCATCAATAATTGGCATAAAATAAATTCCGCTGTTTGTTGTTTTTACGCCAAAATTTTGCTCCCTTGCTTCGTCCGTCATATCTTTAATTAAAACGTCACGCTTATTTTGATAATTTTTAATAATTTCCATTTTTCTGTTTTCAAATTCTTTATTATTAAAAACTTTAGGCAAATCTTCCTCAAGTCTGCTAATAAGTTCTTCCATTTCCTCTCGAAAAATTTTACCACAACCTGTAGGAAGTGTTAATGTTTTAGGAAATTTTGGATTATCAAAATTGTATATATAACATAAATCGGGAGGTGTTTGTTCTGTAGATGCTATTTTCTTTGCAAACTTTTCAGCAAAAGTTGTCTTTCCTGTACCGGGCAATCCGGCAATATATATATTATATCCTTTTGACTTTATATTAAGACCAAGTTCTAATGCCTTTGCTGCTCTTTCCTGACCAATTATTTTACTGGTAGCCTCAATTTTTTCTGTTGTCTCAAAATTTATATCTTGCACGCTAATAAAATTTTTAAGTTTTGTATAGTGCAGTTCCTTTACCACTAAATCACCTCTCAATTTATACTGCATATTAATAATTTTAGACTGTTTAAAAGTGAACTTTTGGGGCTTTCAGCCCCAGTCCCCCAATTCTTTCTTAAATGAATAAAAAAAAGAATCTTTGTCGAAATGCCTCATAACGGCATTTTAGTTAAAGTTTTTGAAGGGTTTGGGAAACTCTTTTAATATTCTATATTCAAATATTTCCACATAACAACAGCATCTTCTTTTGTATCAGAATAATATTCCTTCCTATATCCCTCAACTTTAAAGCCATAGTTGGAATAAAGCTTCATTGCCGCAGCATTTCCCACTCTGACCTCCAAAGTCAGCCCTATCATTCCCTTTTGTTCGGCAATATTAATAAGCCCTTTCAGTAATGCACTTCCTACCCCACGTTTTCTGCATTCCTCTTTTACGGCTATATTTGTTATATGCCCCTCTGTTACAACATGCCACATGCCTGCATATCCCAAAATATTATTATCTTCTACAGCCATAATATATATAGCTATTTTATTTTCAAGAAGTTCTTGAGTCAAAGATTGTTTCGTCCACGGAATTGAAAAACTGTTTTTTTCTATTTCATATACTTCATTAATATGTTTTATCTCCATAGGCTCAATACGAATCATTTTGAATTTCCCCTTAATATAAATTCCCAATTAGCCTTCAAAAGAAGCCTATCTTTGTTCTAATTCACGTTCTGCTTGAGGTTTTCTTAAATAAATCGGTAAAAATTCATCATAATCTACAGAAATACCCTTTCCTACCATTTGAATAGCAAGTGCAGCTACAGATGCTGCTCTTTGTGTCTGCATATTTAAAGGTGCTGTCAAGAAGCCTTTTTCTTTTATTATATCACTAAAAGCCAATACTCCATCACCAGCAAAAATTGCTTTTTTACCCAATGTTCCAAGCATTTCCATTACTAATAAAATATCTTCCGCCATATAATCACTAATTTTATTTATATTATCATTATCCCATGTAAAAAATGCAGTATAAACCTGATTTCTTCTTGCATCCATAATAGGAACAATAACTTTATCCGTATCGTATATATTATATGCCAATGCGTCAAGAGTAGGAACTGGTATAATTTTTTTTCCTGTTCCATGAGAAAGTGCTTTTGCTGTAGCCGCTCCTATCCTCAAACCCGTAAAAGAACCTGGCCCTGACGAGCAAGCAATATAATCAATATTTTCAAGCTGCATTTCAACTATTTTTAAAGCATAGTCAATCATAGGCATTATTGAAACAGAGTGATTTTGTAAATGGTTTGTGCATATCTCGCATACTACTTTTTTTTCATTTACGATTGCAACAGTTGCAGTTGTTGCTGTCGTATCCAGTGCTAAAATGTTCATTTATCCTCCTTAATGTTTAGGATAAATTTGATTATCCTTAAAAATACTTATTTTTCTATAATTATCTCCTTTATTTAAGTCCTTCTCGATTAATATTTTAAAGTACTGTGCTGGAAGTAATTCCTCTATAAGTTCACCCCATTCAACAATTGTAACACCATTTCCGTAAAAGTAGTCCTCCCAGCCTGTATCCTCCATACCTTCTGCCCCGCCTACTCTATATACATCAAAGTGATATAAAGGAATCCTACCCTCATTGTACTCATTTATAATTGTAAAAGTCGGGCTTGTTATTTGCGATTGTATACCTAACCCTTCCGCAAAACCCTTAGTAAATATTGTTTTTCCTGTACCTAAATCACCGCTAATACAATAAACATCTCCACGGCACGATTTCTGAGATACTTCATGTGCAATTTTTTTTGTATCTTCATTTGAATAGCTTTCGTATATCATTTTTACCTCACTATTATTACAAATACCTTATAGAATAGTATTAATTCACATTAAAATACGATTTTAGCACACGAACTCTTGTATTTCAATAGAGTTATACAAAGCAAATATAATTAAATTAACAAAAGTCTTTACAATATGTTTTTTTTTCTATACACTATTAAAAAACATTTTAGCAATTTTTGCTTGAATTAATTAGAACCTAACCTCAATAATAGGTTGCTTGCATTTTAAATTGATATTTTTAGTAACTTTCGGCGTAGCGGATAAGGCATAATAGAGAAATCAAGTCAAACCGCCACAAGAAATAATGTGGGAATAGTCACTTTTAATTGTGATTGACAGCTTATTGAGTATAAGTTATTAATATAACATGAGTTTGGTAAATCCCGAACCGGCTTGTGAAACAATCCGAAAATCGCAAGATTTTTCATGTTTGAACAGGGGTGAATATGTTGAGTTATTGGATTATTTTATTTAGGACTCTGCTTGCGGTATTAATAGGTGGGCTTATTGGAATGGAAAGGCAAACTAAACACAGACCTGCTGGGTTTAGGACGCATATTTTAGTTTGTCTTGGTGCTTCTACTATTATGGTTCTTTCTGCATTAATGTTTGAACACTATTATCAGAACTATAATATACTTTCTGACCCAGCAAGGCTTGGGGCACAAGTAATAAGCGGTGTAGGTTTTTTGGGTGCTGGAACAATTATACACTCAGGCTCAAATGTCCGAGGGCTGACAACAGCTGCAAGTCTTTGGGCTGTTGCTGCAATAGGGCTTGTTATTGGAGCTGGATTTTATTCATTGGCAATTACTGTTGCAATTGTTCTATACTTAACATTATTTATTTTTAATAGAATTTCTAAAAAATTTGCAATAACAGGAAATATATTAGAACTAATGATAGACTTAGCAAATAAACCAAAAGCATTAGGAGCAATTAATTTAGCACTTGCTAAAGCAAATTGCAAAATTTTAGATATGGAGTTTTTCAGTAACAATAGTGACAGTACAGGAGATGATGAAATAACTGATTCTGACGTTATTACAATAAGAATTGTGGTAAAGCTACAACAAAGTATTAATTATTACGAAATAATAAACTCAATAAATGCTATTAACGGTGTAATTAATGTTGAAAGGGTTTAAAATAATTATAACATAAAACTTATAAGTAGATTTTTAATAATCTAACCACTAGTAAAATTATTAAAAATCTACGTAATCTAATTAAAAAAGGAGAATTTTTATGTTAAAAAAATATTTATTTTTTGTAATTGCTGTAATAATTAACTTGTCTATCATTGTCAATGCAGAAGAAAGTACCAACTTACCTATTTATATGGAAACAAATAATTTTCAATTTGAATTGGGATATCATGGGGTATATTGCTATGGTCTTAATGCAAAACCAATTTATATTAAAGAAACTTTCATCAATGCCTTAAAAAAGGGTGATATTATAACCCTTCGCATTATCCCTTATGATTCTTATGAATTTAGATGGTGTGACTTTGAGGTAACAGAAAGTAACTTAAAACTAAAAAAATTAGACAATAACGGTTTTATTTCATTTGAGGTTGAAGAAGCTTCCACAGATATGCCTGCAACTATTGAAATTAATAATATACAAATAAAAGTTCCCACTCCAATAGATAAAAAGGAACTAACCCTTTTTGTTGCTACATTTGTTAATGAGGACTCTAATACAATTGATTATATCAAAAATGCTACAACTACAAAAGAATATGGCTATGTTAAGGAATTACTTTATAACCCTTTTTCTTATGAACTAAAATACGAAGCCGAAAAATCCCAAGCATACCTTAACGGCTTTCCAATTAATGTACTTAATCAGGCTTATTATTCTAAAAATAATAATATGTTAATGCTACCACTAGAACAAACTCTCTCATTATGTGGATTTAGAAATGCAAATATTATATGGGACGAACCTAACAAAATTTGTACAGTTACACTACCTTATATAATATGCAGCTTTTCAGCTAACTCAGGCGAAGCAATAATTAACGGAATAGAAACACCATTATCCTCTGATGGAAAAACTGTTACTCCTGAAATTAAAGATGAAAAGTTCTATTTACCTTATACAGCATTTTCAATTTTCCTTTATTTTGATGTAACCTTGGAAAATGACAACTTAGTAACTATAACACAAAAATAAAGCACTTTCTAATATCAAAAACTTAGGGGGATTATATGAAAAATTACTTAAAGTACAATATTATTATATTGTTTTCAATTTTATTTAGCATTTGTATTAATTTTGAAGCCTATGGAAAAACACTATTTGTAACAGAAAAAACTGAAAATAATAATTATTTTATTTCATTAGGGAATAATGAGCCTTGGCTTAATGTTTCCGACATTGATGCTTTACTTGAGGTAAACGGAGAAATAATAAAAGACATCTATCCTATTATAGATAATGAATACTCTTTAATTCCTATTGGAGTTGTTTCAGAAAAGCTAGGTGCAAAAGCAGATTATGATGCTCTTAAAAGAGAAGTAACAATAAAAAATTCTGGAGATGAAATACTGTTAACAATTGATAGCAATATAGCATATGTAAATGGAAGCCCTATAAAACTGGGCGTTGCGGCAAAAATAATTAATTCAAGAACATATGTACCTACCCGTTTTGTTACAGAAAATATGGGGTTAAAAATAGACTACATATCAGATATTTTGGTTTTTGATAAAGACATACAGTATAATTATAATCTTAATAAAAAATATCTTCCTATAATTTCAATAAATGAGTCAAGTAAAAGCGTTACTTGGAAAAATGAAAGAATTATAACTAAAAGCGATAAATTTCTAATAAGACCATTTGATAATTTAGATATGGAAGATAATACTACATTAGTATTCTGCAACTTTCCCGAAGCAATATTTGATAACAGCTTCTTAGAAACATTTATTAATCAAAAAGAAGTGGTTGGTTATGGGCGTGTTTTTGTTTCTCATTTTAATTATTCCAAAAAAAATATAGATTATGTAATTAGGTTTGAAAACAAAAAGGACAACCCAGTTCAATTAAGTATTGTAGGTGATAGTAAAACCCAAAATGAAGAACCCTATACAGACCAAGTTGTTATTAAAAACAATCAGGATTTTTATAATAAGCTTATAAATCAAAAAATTGAAAAATATATTATAAATCCTAACGAAAAGTTTGATATCGTAATAGAAAATTTGCAAAGTGAAAAATTTATTTCTTCTCAAATTGATTTTTTTGCTGACAAAGATTTATTAGTAACAGCTTTTATTATGGAAAATACAGGCTCAACAGTTGACTTGCCAATTCGTTATAAAAGCATTGAAACACCTAATAAAGCATATGACTATAATTATATACCCGAAAGCTATGCTTCCGAAATTGACAGCAGAAACTCTTTAAAATACTATACAGTATATTCAGGATATAGTAATGGTTATAATATATCCGCTTTAGGTAAAATTAAAGCATCTGAATTTAAAGAAAATAACATAGGTATTGGCTTTGAAACAGGTGGGCTTGATAAAAATATTAACGAGCGAAATAATATACGAGAAATATATGATGTACATTTAGTTGAGCCTAGAGGTGAAAACAGTGAAATAGACAAAGCAACTTGGATACTTAACATTCCGTATGTTGGGGACAGTGGTTCAGAAAAAAGAAACAGGACAAGAAATTATGGAAACTTAGGAAACTGGGGTATTGATTATCATATTAGCACTTATTTGGAAAATGATACTCTTGAGGACAAAGTCTTTACTTACTACTTAGTAGCCCCTTATCAATCTACAGTGAATATTATTACCCCAGAAAATGAAATATACACACAAAATATAAACAATAAAATTTATGAAAGTGATTATAAAAGAAGTGTAGGTGAAACAGAGGATACTATATATATAAATAATGAATCAAAAAAGTGGAATGTCGTTGAGGTTACAGTTCCGGCAGGAGAAACAAAAAAGATTAACTATACATATGTCTTAGGAACTGACTGTGTTGCTAATGTATTCCACGTTTGGGAATGTCGTTAAAATATGTCTATTACTTAAAAAAAACATTGAGGAAACTTTTGTAAAAGTTTCCTCAAACCTCTTCAAAACTTTAACTACAGGTAAATAAACTTTATATATTACAAGAAAGCATTTGCTTTTTATTTATAAAAAAGGTAAGCTTACTCCTCAAAAGTCTCTATCTCTACTGTTATAGTCTTAATTACTTGTGGCTCTAAAGGCTTATCCATATAATCCACTTCTGTTTCGGCAATTTTATCAACAACATCTATACCCTCAATAACCTTTCCAAATGCTGCATATTGACCATCTAAATGTGGTGAATTTTCATGCATAATAAAAAACTGTGAGCCTGCTGAATCTGGATTACTTGACCTTGCCATAGAAATAACGCCTTTTGTATGCTTTAAATCATTTTTAAAGCCATTTTTGTTAAATTCTCCTTTTATCGAATATCCAGGACCGCCTGTTCCAGTACCCTCTGGGCATCCTCCTTGAATCATAAAACCATTTATAACTCTATGAAAAATTAAATTATCATAAAAATTTTTACCAATTAATGATATAAAGTTATTAACTGTTTCAGGTGCAATTTCAGGATAAAGTTCAACTTTTATTATTTCTCCTGTTTGCATTTCTATTGTTGCTACTGGATTTGACATTCTTTTCTCTCCTTAGATAATTATATTAACATGAAAATTGCTAGTTGCCTCGCAATTTAACCATATTGTATGGACGTCCATTCAATCGAACTAATGCTATATTCTTTAATACTTTGGGACTTTGGCATAATCTAACTATAAATCATCATTAATAATAAATTCTTCATTTCTTTCAATAGGCTTGCTTAGATCCATTATTCCTTTAAAATTTTCTATCTTTTCAGCCTCAATTAAAAACTGTACTTTTTTAATGTTTGAAAGTTCTGTTAACGAGTTTACAACAGAATATATACTAAGCTTTAGTGTTTCATCAGAAGCAGTATTTTTTAAAACAAAATCGTTACTGAGATTAACATAGCATATGCCTTCATCTGTTTTTACATCTCCCCTAAGCCTAGTTTCTGAAGGAACAGTGGGCGTTAAATTAGAATTTCTTGGCCCTGCTATAAGCATTTCAACAATATAGTTTTCTATAGGTCTATCTGGATTATACTGAATTGTCTGCTCTTCAGGAACAAGCTTTTGCTTACTGGAGCTAATAAAATACAGCTTTACTTTTTGTGAATCCAATTTGCTTGGGGAAATAACAGGATTAAGCAAAACGTTTTTTCTATTTAAAAGCCCCATAGGTTGCCCATTAGCTTTTAAAAGTTCATCTCCTTCAACAAAAATATGAACATCTTTAATAAAATCTAAACTTGTCATAGTCCAAACTAAAGAACCTCTGAAAAACAGTTCTTCTGTTTTTGACATATCTTTATATTCAGAAGAAAATTCAACCTCCAACGTAACATCATTGGGTGACGTACCAATAACAAGTCTGCCATCCAAAAACTTTACATAATCCGGAAAGGTCTTGCTCAAGCTACCATTTTTAGGACCCTCATACAACATTTTTAAAACTTCTTGAGTCATTATTTCATTTTCACTTTTATCAATATATTTACTTTCAGCTTCTAATGTATTTACTAATGGATTTAAAAAATAAATTTCTACTCTCGCTTTATTATGTTCATTGTTATTAAAATTAAATATAATTATAAAACATATATAAATAAGTAGAATTATTAGAATTATTATTGACATTACTTTTATACTTCTATTAATTAACATAAAATCAACCTTTATTTTAAAAGCAGGTTTGATGAAGTTATTTTCATCTAATCTTTTAATTATTAAACCGTATATTGTATTGGTAAACGCACAACAAATGTTGTTCCCTCATTTTCCTTGCTTGTTACTTTTATACTGCCGTTATGCAAAAGTATTGTTGAATGAGTAATAGAAAGCCCTAAACCCGTTCCTCCTGTTTCCCTGTCACGAGTTTTATCTATTCTGTAAAAGCGAGTAAATATTTTTGTCTGCTCTTCTTCCTTCATGCCAATACCTGTATCTTGTACAGTTATAAAACAATTTTGATGGTCTGAATCAACAATTACTTTTACTTTACCTCCTGATGGAGTGTATTTTATACCATTCTCCACCAAATTTGAAATAGCAAGACTAAGCTTCATTTCGTCAGCCTGAATAACAACTTTCTTTAGTGCTTCGTATGTAAGCTTAATATCCTTTTGACCTGCTAAAGGCAATAGCCTTTTCAAAATATCATCAATCATTTTATTTATATCTGTTTGTTTTATATTTAAAGGTATTTCTCTCTGGTCAAGCTTTACCAAATTAAGCAAATCATTAATAATATTTGTCATTCTGTCTATCTCAGAATTTATGTCTTGCAAAAATTCTGTATACATCTCTTCTGGAACATTCTCCTGTAAAAGTATAGCCTCTGTTAAAACTTTAATAGAACTTAATGGCGTTTTTAACTCATGTGATACATTTGAAACAAACTCTTCTCTTGTTTTCTCTGCCTGCTCAATTTTACCAGCCATATTATTAAAAGCTATTGCAAGCTGTGTAAATTCATCATGCCCCTTTACATCAACCCTTACATTTAGATGCCCCTCAGATGTTTTTTGAACTACCCTCAAAAAGCTTTTAATAGGTTCAAGAAGCAAATGCGAAATAATAAAAACTAAAACAATTAATATTAATATTATCATTATAGTAAAAATAGCTAGTTTTCTCTCAATTTCAGATATTGAGCCAAATATATCACTAACAGAGGCAACAACTAAAACCGCACCAACTTTTTCGGAAAACTCGTTTACTATTGAAGCCGCAGCATATACAGTCTCCTGACTTACATTTGTTGTAACTTTATTATTTTTTTCTAATGCACTTATAACCTCGGGCGATATTAGAGTATTTCCTATTTCGGTCAAATTTGAGTCATGTACAACAGTACCCATTCTGTCTACAACCATAACTCTAAAATTACCTTCCTTGCTTTTGTTTTCTATTTCCGTATCAAAAAGTGGACGCTTTGTTTCGTCAAACAAATAATTGCCTTTTGAAATATTTCCGGCAATTATATTTGAGTTAGTGAGCAATGCCTTTTCTCTGTCCTGCTTATAATAGTCCTCTATAGACGTAATAATTGTACTAAAAATAATTACTAACGGGAAAAAACTAGTAAACAAAAATACAATAGACAACTTCCATTTCCAACTAAAGTACCATCCTTTTTTGAAACTACTTAAAGTAATAACCTACACCCCATTTCGTGTGAATATATTTGGGGGCACTGGGATTTTCTTCTATTTTTTCCCTAAGTCTTCTTACATGTACATCTACTGTCCTAGCATCACCTGGATAATCATAACCCCACACAGTATTCAAAAGAGTTTCTCTACTATAAACTTTCCCGTTATTCTCCATAAAAAGTTCTAATAAGTCAAATTCTTTTGCTGTTAAATTAGCTTCTTGACCGCTTATAAAAACCCTTCTTGATTCATACTCTATCTCTAGTTCTCGTATTTTTAAAGTGTTTTGCTTTTCTTCTTTTATATCTACTTTTCTAATGCTTCTTCTAAGTATTGCCTTTATTCTTGCTTTAAGCTCTAATATATTAAAGGGTTTTGTAATATAGTCATCTGCACCATATTCAAGACCCATTATCTTATCCATATCACCATCTTTTGCTGTTAACATTATTACGGGAACCATGCTAAATTCTCTAATCTGTTGACAAACTTGAAGCCCATCAATTTTTGGAAGCATAACATCAAGTACAATTAAATCATAAGTATTTATTTTTGCAAGCCTTAGTGCTTCTTCCCCGTCAAATGCAACATCAATTTCCATATCATCTTGTTTTAAACTAAACTTTATACCTTTTACAATAGACTTCTCGTCATCAACTACCAAAATTTTATATGCCACTTTAACACATCCCTAATAAACTTCTATCTTATAATATCATGAATAATTAAAAATTCAATATAAATTTAGCCTTATTTTGGATAAATCTATACGAATATTATCAAGAACCCGACACAATTTTTATTATGTCAAACCTATGTTATTTAATCCTACTCAACTGTTATTAAATCTTTAATTTGTTCATAAGACTTTTCTCCGATTCTTGTAACATTTTTAACTTCCTCTTTTGAATTGAATTTTCCGTTTTCTTCTCTATATTTTACTATATTATTTGCGATAACATCTCCAACTCCAGGCAGCTTAGTAAGTTCCGAAACATCTGCCTCATTTATATTAATTAAATTACTTACAGTATTAGCTTTTTTGTCTGTATTTGAGTTATTTTCCAACAGTTCTCCCAGCCTTGGAACATAAATTTGTTCGGTATCAGTTACATATTGGGCTAGATTAAGCTTTGATAAATCAGCTTCAGAAGTTTCTCCACCTGCAATTTCAATTACGTCAGCAATTCTACTTTCCGAACTAATCTCATAAACGCCAGGATTATGCACCTCTCCAACAATATGCACTTTTATTGCTTTACCACTATTTGAATTATTTACCTCATCTTCAACCCGAGTTGTATTAACAGTATTATTGTTTTGTGGAATCTCACTTGTTCTTGTTCCAGTTATAAGTAGAGTTTCAGCATCTTTTGTTCTGTAATTATAATAAATCAGGCAACCTATAATTGCAATTACAAAAATAACAACATACAAAATTTTCTTTTTATTAATAATCATAATACACCTCTTCTTATTGTTTTATAACATAAGTTCAACAGAATTATCTCTTGCAAATTTTATTTATTTTAACATAAATAGTAATTATTTTAAAAATTTGTAAAACTTTGTCGAAATTATGTTTATGTTAATTAATTATATAACAAATATAATACTAAACAATAAAAAAAGAGTATTTTTTTGTATATTATATTTTACAATATTTATATTAAAAAGTAAATATTATGATAATTATAAACTAATAAATAAAAAACTATTTCATCTTTTTTAAAAATATTATATAATTATAAAGGTAATTACTAATACTTGTTTTAAGTATATATTTTTATTTAGGCTAAAAATAAATTAGTAAGGTGAGATGTCAATATGAAAATAAAATCAAATTTCTCAATAAGTTTTAAAATTATTATTATGGTTCTAAGTATGGTTATAATAAGTACAGTAGCTATCGGCTTATACAGCTATAATATTTATGTTTATGACTCTATTCATTCTCAAGCCCATACAGCCGAGGGCATAGCCGTTTCTTTTGCTTCATCAATAGATGCTGATAAGTATAAAGAAATAATTAGTACAAAAAATAAAAATGACTATTGGTTTGAAATAAAAAAGAATATTTCAGAAGTAAAAAGTAAAGTAGAAGCACAATATATATATATTTTTACGTATGAAAATAACGAGATAGTTTATTTTGTTGAGGCGGAACTTGAGGATGGTGATGAGGCTGACTTAGGTCAAAAAGACAACCTTGACTACTTTCCTGACGAAATGGTAGAAGTACAAAATACAGGTAACCCTATGTTTACTCACATTTTTGATTCAGGAGAATATGGCAGGCAAGTTTCAGCATTTGCTCCGATAATTGACTCAAACAATAAAGTGGTTGGTATAGTCGGAGTTGATTTAAGTGTTGAAGATATTTTAGCATATTCTGAACAATTTGGCTTAAGAATAATTATTACTATTTTATTACTTAATATTGTATTTATTTTATTTTCATTATGGTTTATTAAACGCATCTTATCAACTCCATTAAAAAACATCTCTAATGCATCAAAAGAAATCGCACAAGGTAATATGAATATTAATATAAAAGTTGAATCCAAAGATGAGATAGGAGAAGTTGCAAACAGCTTTTTATATGTAGCCAACACAATAAAGGAATTAACCAAAGGTATTGAAGATATGGTAATCAAACAAAATGAAGGAGATATAGACGCTTTTATTGACTCTGAAAAATTTAGTGGAGAGTTTAAAATTGTTGTAGACAAAATTAATGACATGATATATCACTATACTTCCGATATAAAAGAAGTGCTCTTTGCTGTATCGGATATTGGGCATGGTAATTTTAACGTTAATGTAAGACAATTCCCCGGAAAAAAAGCTTTTGCAAATAAGGCTATAGAAATGCTTAGAAATAATTTAAAGGAAGTTAGCAATCAAATATCTGAACTTACAAATTCAGCACTAAATGGGGATTTATCTAAAAAAATTGATACTAGTATATTTGATGCAGACTGGGCTATTCTTATAAATCAGCTTAATAAGCTGCTGCAATTTATTATTGAGCCTATAAGTGAAGCTTCTGCTGTACTTGATAAAATGTCTCAAGGTGAACTTAACTCTAAAGTAATAGGAGATTACAAAGGAGATTATGCTTTAATTAAAAATTCTTTAAATAATACTACAACCGAAATATCATCTTATATAGAAGAAATAAAAACTATTTTAACAGAAATTTCAAACGGAAATCTTACCCAAAAAATTTCAAGGCATTATGTAGGGCAATTTTATGATATAAAAGATTCTGTTAATCTTATTTTAAGCCAGCTTAATAGCATTATTGGGAACATTGTCTCAACATCTGAACAAGTTGCTGTAGGGGCTGACCAACTTTCAAAATCAAGCAACCAATTATCATCTGATGTTGTGTCCCAAACAACAATTGTTGATAATATTACAGACACTGTTGATAAAATAATTAATCAATCAACTTTAAATGCTCAAAACGCTGAAAAAGCCAATAATATTTCCTTACTATCAAAAGAAAACGCTGAAATCGGAAATAATGAAATGAAAAAAATGCTTTTATCAATGGAATCTATTAAAGAATCATCTAATAATATTTCAAAAGTTATTAACACTATAGAAGATATATCTTTCCAAACTAATTTACTTGCATTAAATGCTGCTGTAGAGGCAGCAAGAGCTGGAGAACATGGAAAAGGCTTCGCTGTAGTAGCACAAGAAGTAAGAGCCTTAGCACTAAGAAGTCAGAACGCTGTAAAAGATACAGCAACATTAATAGGCAGTTCTATAGATATAGTTAATGATGGTATGGCAACTGCTAATTCTACTGCTGATGCTTTAAATAAAATTATTTCAGATGTTTCTGATATTTCGGAGTTAATTGGAAACATTGCTAAATCATCAAACGAACAAATTACTTTTATAAATAATATAAGTAATGGATTACAGATGATTTCAGAATCAGTTTCTAATAACTCTGCTACATCTGAAGAAACTAGTGCACTTTCCGAACAACTTAAAGCTCAAGCCGACGAACTTAAAGTATTGGTTAATAAATTTACTCTTAATAATAATTAAATTTCTATAAGTTAGATAAAATAATTCTTCTGGATAATTTTATCTAACTTTTTTATTTTACTTTATTAAAAATACACAATAAATTTTTTTAAAAGAAGTTGACAAACTGCTAACTACTGCATATAATAATATATGAATATATATTCATATATTATTATTTATGTTTGGAGGATTGTTATGAGCCATCTAGTAGAAGAAGATTTAGAAATATGTAATTGTATAAGTGACGAAACCGTTAAACAAGAAAAAAACAATTTATTAAAAGATGAGATTATATATGATATAGCCGATTTCTATAAAGTATTTGGAGATTCTACACGTATAAAAATACTTTATGCTTTATTAAATAAAGAAATCTGTGTGGGAGGGCTTGTTGAAATATTAGATATGAGTCAATCTGCAATATCTCATCAACTAAGGGTTTTAAGGCAAAATAATATTGTAAAATATCGAAAGGAAGGCAAGACCGTTTATTATTCTATAGACGATGACCATGTTAAAACAGTTTTACAACAAAGCCTTTACCATATAATGCACAAAAAATAATGTTATCTTAAATTATAAGGAGGAATATTATATGAGGGAAAATAGTGTATGTATTAAGCTTGATGATATAGGTTGCTGCCCTTCTTGTGTTTCTAAAATAGAAGAAAAATTAAAGAAACTTCCCACCGTTAAAAGTGCAGATTTAAACTTTATAAATAAGGAAGTAACAATTAGCTTTATTGGTTCAACAATAAAAGAAATTACTAATAACCTAAATACAATAACAGCGGTACTAGAACCATATACAGGAGAAAAAAATAATACTAATCAAGAAACCAAAATACATTTTGAATCAAACAAAAGTACAATACATAGCGATAAAAAAGAAATCAAAGAAAATAACTCTAAATTATTAGCACAATCAAAATTAAATATAAAAATGAAAATAAAACTGGCTCGTTTTGCAGTAGGATTTTTATTGTACGTTTTATGTTTATTAGGAGTATTTGAAGGCAACATAGAAATATGTGTGTATGTAGCAAGTTATATATTATTTGCTTATGATATTGTTTTTTCTGCAATTAATAATATTTTAAAGGGGAAAGTTTTTGACGAAAACTTTCTAATGTCCGTTTCTACAATAGGGGCATTTGCAATAAAAGAATACCCCGAAGCCGTTGCAGTTATGATATTTTTTCAAGTAGGAGAGTTTCTACAAGATTTAGCAGTAGAAAAATCACGCAAAAACATAAAAGATTTAATGAATATAAAAGCCGAATATGCAAATATTCTTGAAAACGGGCAAATTAAACAGGTTGAACCTTCAACAGTTAATATTGGAGAAATAATATTAATAAAACCTGGCGAAAAAATACCTCTTGATGGAATAATTATTGAAGGCACAACACAGCTTAACGTTTCATCACTAATAGGAGAAGCAGTTCCCCGTTCAGCTGTTATCGGAGATGAAGTTTTAAGCGGAGCAATAAATTGTGACGGAGTAATAAAAGTTAGGGTTACTAAAGACTACAAAAATTCAACTGTTGTAAAAATTATGGAGTTGGTAGAAAATGCCTCCTCCAAAAAAGCTCCTACAGAAAAATTTATTACAAAATTTTCAAGATATTATACACCTATAGTAGTTTTTGCTGCAATATCCCTTGCACTTATTCCCCCATTACTATTTAGTGGCGAAAGTTTTAGCGAGTGGTTATCAAGAGCATTAGTTTTTCTTGTTGTTTCTTGCCCTTGTGCAATGGTTGTTTCTGTTCCCCTAACCTTTTTCAGTGGAATAGGCTCTGCCTCCAAAAATGGTATTTTAATTAAAGGCAGCAATTATTTACAGCTTATGAGCCAAATTGACACTGTTGTTTTTGATAAAACGGGAACTCTCACAAAAGGAGTATTTGAAGTTTCAGCAATTGAACCTTCCGAAGGAATAACAGAAGATGAGCTTTTGCAGACAGCCTCTTATATTGAAAGGCTCTCAACACACCCAATAGCAAAATCTATAATATCAGCTTGCGAAAACATGGGCTTGTATAATTCACAGAAAGAAGTTAATGAGTTTTCCGAAATTTCAGGCAAAGGGCTTAAAGGCGTAATAGATGATGAAATTATATTAGTTGGTAATTCAAAATTAATGAAAGACTACAATATTACTTATAAAGATACTGATTCTATAGGAACAATAGTTTATTTAGCCAAAAACAGCATATACTTAGGATATATAGTAATTTCAGATTCAATTAAAGGTGACAGTAAGTCAGCCATTTCCAATCTAAAACAAACTGGAATTAATGATATATATATGCTAACAGGTGACAGAAAAGAAAGTGCCGAAAAAATTGCTACAAATATTGGAATAAATAAAGTATATTCTGATTTACTTCCTTTTGAAAAAGTTGAAAAGCTAGAGGAAATTTATTCTGAAAATCCCAAAAGAAAAGTAATATTTGTAGGAGATGGCATTAATGACTCACCCATTTTGACAAGAGCCGATGTTGGAATCGCTATGGGTGGGGTTGGTTCTGATGCTGCAATAGAGGCTGCCGATGTTGTAATTATGAATGATGAGCCTTCAAAAATACACAAGGCAATCATCATATCTAAAAACACAATTAAAATAGTAAAACAAAACATAGCTTTTGCACTTTTAGTTAAATTTTCTGTACTTTCGCTTGCTACATTGGGATATGCAAATATGTGGTTAGCTGTTTTTGCTGATGTAGGAGTTACATTAATTGTTGTATTAAACTCAATGCGTAAGAAGTAGGTTATTGTGTTTTAAATAGGATTTAATATTTTGGGGTTGTTGTATTTTAAAGAAGATTTAATATTTTGGGGCTTTCAGCCCCAAACCCCGACTTCTTTCTTGAAAGAAAGAAGCAAAGAACTTTTGCCGGAATGCCGCACTTGCGGCATTCCTTTTTTGCGGAGGCTTTTTGCTTTTTTCTCTATAAGAAATAAGCTTTTTTTATTCATTATTAATATCATAATCTCTACGACTTATGTCTTCTAATTGTTTTTGTTTTACTTCCTCAAGAAATTCCTCATCTAAAGTCACAATCATACATGCGTCACACATTCCTAGCTGGTTGATTTGTATTTCATCTACAGTACATTTACCTTCCTTGTGATAAACACAATAATTAAATTCGCAATTCATTATTTTGCTCCCCCTTTTTGGATTTGTCAACTTAGCCCATTTGGTTTTGTTTCATAAACCCATATCATTATTAGACTTACTGTTTATTAGTTTGTATTTTAAGCTTACTCTGTCTATATAACAATACACTGTGCAATCAATTAGACTATATAGTTTAAATCAATATAAAAAAATTATTTTATACAATTTAGTGCCTATATATGTAGGCATCTTTGCCCTCATTTTATCATATACTAAATACAAATGCAACTAACTATAGGCAAAATGAGGTATCACATGAAACAATATCTTATCAGTGACATTAGCATTTCCGAAAATATTGTCAAACTACGAAAGTCATCTAAAATGACACAAAACTATGTTGCTATACAGCTCCAAACAATGGGAGTAAATATATCACGCTCTAGGTTATCTATGATAGAATTAGGTCATCTTAATGTTCCTGTAAGTATGCTAGTAGCATTAAAAATTATTTTTAAGTGTGACTATTCTGACTTTTTCATAGGGCTTGAGGAAAAATTGTCAGCAATCATAGATGAATGATTAACGTATGTGTGAAGTAATGCACTCACAATTTTATGAAGTAGCAAACCGTACAAAAGGCACTGTGAAACTTTTTTCAAAAGTTTCACAGTGCCTTTTAGAAATGTATTAAGACTGTTGCCATTACCAGTGCTAAAAATAAAAGTTTTGTCCACTTTTTCAAAAGTGGCGGGGTTTGGGGCAGAGCCCCAAAGGTTTTAATTTTGTATTAAATATCAATATTTACTAACATAGCAACACTTTCAACATGTGTGCTCATAGGAAAGCAATCAATCCCCTGAACACATTCCAACCTATATCCAGTACCTTCCGCACAAAGTATACATAAATCTCTGGCAAGCGTTGCAGAATCACAAGATACATATACTACCTTTTTGGGCTTCATGTCAATAATTGTCTGCAAAAGCTTAATATCACAGCCTTTTCGTGGAGGGTCAACTACAATAACATCAGCTTTAATATTTTCTTTTTGGAAAAGTTCAGGTATAATTTCCTCCGACTTCCCAACTATAAAATCTACATTTTTAATGCTGTTAATTTCAGCATTTATTTTTGCATCCTCTATTGCTTCTGGCACAACTTCAATACCAAAAACTTTCTTTGCACTTTTAGCCAAAAAAAGAGAAATAGTACCAATACCACAATAGGCATCTATTACAATGTCATCTCTCTGTATATTAGCAAACTCAACTACCTTTTCATAAAGTATTTTAGTTTGGACTGGATTAACTTGGAAAAATGATAATGGAGATATTTTAAATTTTAATTCCCCAATATAGTCTGTAATAAAACTTTCTCCCCAAATTGTTTCTGTTTTTTTTCCTAAAATAGCGTTAGTTTTTTCTGTATTTATATTTATACAAATACTTTTTATATTTTCAATTTGCGTTAACTGTTCAATTAGAAGCTTTTCATGTGGCAATTTATGCCCATTTATAACAATACAAACCATTATTTCATTAGTTGTGAAACCAACTTTTATTAATACATGCCTTAATAACCCTGTATGCGTATTTTCATTGTAACTTTTTAAATTTTTATTTATTATAAAATTTTCTACTATTTCTAATATATTCTCGCAAATTGGGTGCTGAATAAAACATTTTTTTACAGGAACAATATTATGGCTTCTTTGTGAATAAAAACCTACAACACGCTTTCCGTCTGCTTCTCCAATAGGAAATTGTGCTTTATTTCTATAAAAGAGAGGGTTTTCCATTCCAATTGTATCATATAATTTAAAGTTGGAGAAGCCGCCTATTCTCTTTAAATTATCAGATATTTTTTTTGTTTTAAATTTTAGCTGTTCCTTATAACCTAAATGCTGTAGAGTGCAACCCCCGCACCTTTGAAATACATTACATATAGGTTCAACTCTATTTTCTGAAGGTGTAATAAGATTTACAATCTTAGCATATCCATAATTTTTTTTTAATTTTATAACCTTTACTTCCAAAAAATCTTCTGGAACTCCATCTTTAACAAATAGAGTGAAACCATCGACTTTCCCAATTCCCTCTCCATCTGTACCTATGTCGGTTATCTTTAATTGGTAATTTTTATTTTTTTCTAGCAAATATGTTCCTCCTATTGAAAAACTCTAATTCTGCTTATCCCTAAGAAGTAAATCCCTAATAGCACCCGCTAATATTTCATCATTTCCAAGCCTTAAAGCCTTTTGTAGTTTTGATTCTGGTTCGGTAGGTATTGGCTTTATATTTTTATTAATCTCTGTCTTTTTGGCTTTTTCCGAACTCTTTGATTTCTCCAAAAAAATCACTCCTAATAACAATATTCACATACAGTTCCACGACAAACACAATGTTTGCACATTACAAAAGAAGGTTCAACATATTGTTTACAGCCATCTAGCATATCTCTCATATCATCAACAGTTTCCAAAAGAATATTCCTTAACTTTTTAGTGTTCTTTATTATAAACATATAGTCCTTATAAATAAGCCTTCCGCTTTTAGGTACTATGCCAAAATAATCCTCAATTATAATAAAATATGCCGCCAACTGCATCAAATCACCTTGCCTAGGAACAAGATTTTCTTTTATTGTTCCGCTTTTAAGTTCAATAGGAATTAAACTGCTTCCAAACTTGCTTTTTAAAATAAAATCTGGTTTTCCTTTTAGTCCGTAACGTTTTGATGTAAGTATTTTTGATTGTATAATATTATTAGAATTTTTCTTTATTTTTTGGTCAGCATAAAATATTTTATATCCAAAAATATTCATATTAGGGCTGGTTTTTATAATGGAGTCGGCAAAAAAATAACTAATCCATCTAAAAAAAATAAATACAATATAAATAATTGCTGTAATAATAGCAAATTTTATTATAAAATCAGAATAATAATACTTTTGTAAAAGCTCAGACATTATAACTCCTTAATCAATTCTATTTCATGTAAAAGCGGTATATTATCCTCTCCCAAAAGAGGAACTTCCTTAAATTTTCTTACTTCATTCATTGAATTTATGTGAATTGTTTTTATATTAAATCCATGCATCTGATAATATCTAAGGGCTTTGCAGTTATCATTTGTAGCAAGAACCCAAATAAGCCCACAACCTTTTTCTTTTGCCTTTATTGTCACTTTTTCTAAAAGCATTGCACCAATACCACAACACTCTTCAAAACTGTTAAAAGAGACTATTTCAAGTTCATTACGCATAATATTATATGTTATAATTCCTTTAATATTGTTTTTATCAGTATTATCGACAGCTATGAATCCATCAAGCTTATCAAAATAATGCACTATGCCTTTTGAAACTAGAAAATCAGCCTTCCAATAATTTTTTAGCATCAAAGAGGCCTCGAAACGGTTATTTGAATTTATTTCTTGTAGAGTAATCATATTTACCTCTAAAAATTATTTTTTATTAATAACAGTATAATAATAGCAAAAATTATTAATATTATTAAGCATAACATCTTTATTATGTTTTTAAACTTATTTTTAAACAAATATTTATTATGAAAACTATTACCTTTTGCAAAATTACTTTGCAAGCTATCATATAAGCGCATTTTTTCGTTTCGGTCTCTATATTGGCTCATAATGGCTTCTTTACCATATAGTCTTTCATAATACCACTGATATGGGCAGTAAGTATACTTATTAATTTCACTTGCAGATATTACTTTATTTTTATTTTTCATTATAATCAGACTTTCTAATATTACGTTGCATCATTCGGTGATATCCTACCCAGTTTCCTTGGGTATTATCATTTTGTATTGCTTCTTCAAAAACTTTTATTTTGGCATCCATGTTGTCGGCACAGTGAAGTATAAATGCTTCGATTGTTTTTGGTTTTTTTGGTGAACCATATTCATATTCTCCGTGATGAGAAAGTATACAATGCTTTAAAAGGCTTTTAAGCTGGTGTGGGAAATTCTCTATTTTATCTGCTTCTTTGGTTATAAGTTCAGTACCTATTATAATATGACCTAGAAGCTGACCATCATCTGTATAATCATTATCCGGAAAGGATGAGAGCTCATATATTTTTCCAATATCATGCAATATTGCCGTTGCAATTAATATATCTCTGTTTACAAATTTATATCTCCCACTCATAAAGTCACATATTTGTACAACAGATAAAGTATGCTCAATTAGGCCTCCCATATAGCTATGATGCATGTTTTTTGCGGCAGAGTGATTTTTAAACGCTTCCGAAATTGTTTCGTTATTGGTTAAAATATTATTCATTAAGGTTCTGATAAAGTTATTGTTTATGGATTTTATGAAGTCTATTATTTGGTTATATAAGCTTGGGATATCCTTATCTGTACATGGAATATAATCCATAGGCTCATACTCACCTTGCTGGCTTTTTCTAATTTTATTAATTTTAAGCTGATATTCATTTTGATAGGTTAAAACTGTTCCATCAATTTTGATAAAATCGTTTTCCTCAAAATTTTGTATGTCGTTTGTTAAATCCCAAACCTTTGCATCAATAACTCCAGTTTTGTCCTGCAATTTAAGTGACAAATATGTTTTTCCGGCACGGGATTTTAGGCTTTGTTTCTGCTTACATAAATAATTATCAACAATCCTATCGTTTTCTTTAAAATCTTCAATATACTTCATAAATTCCTCCGAGATTATTTGTGTAATCATATTTAGAACCTATCGTTAATAAAGAAGTAGAGCAAATACAAAGCTGTCAAAGTGGCAACTTAAATACTAATACAGGTTCTTATATACTTTTTACTAATTATACTAACTTTTACTAAGTATTTCAAGTAATGTATTGTTAACTTGTTTTGCTAGAATCAAACAGGTTATAATTATAATTACTTTAAAAAATAGTTTGATTTATATGTACATTTTTATACTATTTTTACTATTACATTATATAAGATAAAAATAAATACTTAATTTTTTTATGCAATTGTACAAATTGTAATTATTATTGTTACTTATTTAGTCTGTTTTTATTAATGTTAACTATGTTATACATATAAAGTGTTTTTTTAATTTGTCTAATGTTGTATAATTTATAAATAAATTAAATAAAAGTAACTGAATGTAGTGATTTTTATAATACTTTTAGATAAAATTATTATTAATTGTAATAATATTATCTTTTAGAACCTGTTTAATATGTACATTTTACATATTTTTGTATAATTTTGAGCTATGCTTGTTCTATAACTAATAGTTTTATTTTTATATTATACGTTGCCGCTGGTTTTCCATATAGCCCAAAATTATTACAAAAATCTGTTAAATTCATCGTATTAACAGGCTCTTGAATAAATAGTTATTTCATACGGTTACTTATCAACTCAACTTGTGGTGATGATATGGAAATGTTTAACAATGATTTAAGTATGCTTTTAAGAAGATTAAGAACTGAGAGAAAAATGAGTTTAAGGGAGTTTAGTGAGTATTTGAATATAAGTCATGCTTACTTAAACAAACTTGAAAGGGGATATGATGTTAGAACAGGGAAACCAATAACACCAACTATAGATACTTTGACTAAAATCGCTGATGGGTTAAACATTCCATTTAAGAAATTTATGGAGATAAGCGGATACTTTGGTGATAATTCTATAAATCTAAAAGAACCTTCAGAAGAACAACATGCCGATATTATTATAGAAGATGAAATTACTAACCTTATACTTAAACTGTCAACGTCAGATACTATATATTGCAATGAAATACTAATTGAATCAGAAGATACTAATTTTATTATATCGTCGCTTAGAGAAACTTTAAGTAGTCTAATGAACAAATATGGTAAATAGGGCAAAATCTGATTTATATTGTTTTTAAAAACTTTATAATAAGAACCTGTATTCAAGCTATAAACTCAAAAATTTAATACAGGTTCTTAATAAAGATTATTTCTATACTAATTAAAAGCTACATAAGTTCAATGAAAATCATACTGATAACTTCATTGAACTTTTTTCTTTATACCCCACTATACTTTATTATCAATAACTCAACAGCCATTTTATCATTCATTTTTCCAGTCTTAATATTTAAGTCTGTATTTAAACATTCGTTTATAGCTTCAAGCAACACTTCATTAGAAAAGTTACGCCCTTGCTCTAGGCTCTCCTTAACAGCAAAACTGCGTTGACCTAAAGTATAAGCAATCTCTTCTAAGTTCATACCCTTTTCAGAACAAATTTTAGCTTGTAAAATAAGTCTAAACTGTCTAGCAAGCATTGATATTACCATTATAGGTGATTCCTTCATAAGTATCATATTACTGAAAATATTAAGAGCAGCATGAGAATTTTTATTTCCTACTGCTTCAACCATATCAAAAATTCTTGTTTCAAGAGATTTTGTGCAAACAGCTTCTATATCCTCTTCTGTTATTATAGCATTTTTTGAGTAGTCTATAAGCTTGTTAACTTCCGCATCAATAGCGGACATATTATGTGAAACCGAACGTAAAAACAAACTTGCATCTTTTGAAGAAATGTTTTTTCCATATTTTTTTAAAGACCTTATTACCCACTCTGTTAATTCCTTTTCAGAAGGTGTTTTAAAATCCACTGCATAACCTTTTGCAGAAATCTTTTTATAAAGCCTATTTTTTTTGTCAACTTGCTCCTCACAAAAAAGAACTACAGTAGTTTCGGGAGTATTCTCTAATATACTAACCATTTTGTCAGTATCATCTTTTCTGCCAGAAACAAGCAATCCTGTATCTCTTAGTATAACAAGTCTTTTTTCACTCATAAAAGGAAGTGTATAAATAGCATTTTCTACATTTCTAACATCAAAATCCTTCCCTTTAAATGTATCGAAATTCATCATTTCAGTAGATTGTGTAATAATAGCTTCTTTTAGTCTACTTTCATAAAGTTTTACTAAAAACCGCTCTTCACCAAAAAGTAAATATATTTTTTTAAACTCACTTCTTTTTATATCATCCATTAACTTTTTCATAATAATACTTCCCTCACTAAGCATTAGTATAACATGAGTTCGACATAGTCGAACTCATGTTATACTAATATTACAAGCATATTTTCAGTTTTGCAGCATTGTTTTTATTTTTATATTTTCTCCATCTAATGAAATTATAATTGCTCCAACATCTGCTGTATTAAGCAAAGTAATATTGTTTTCATCTAGCCTTTCAACTGTCTCTTTGGAAGGGTGCTTATATACATTTCCTCTTCCTGTGCTAACAACAGCTATTTTGGGATTAACTTCCCTCAAAAATTCTTCAGAATTTGAATATTTTGAGCCGTGATGAGCAAGTTTTAGTATATCACAATTTAAGTTATTAGTTTTCCCCAGTATTTCAGCTTCGGCTAGACTATCTACATCTCCTGTAAACATAAAGATTAGTTTATCACTTGTAAGTTTCAAAACAATCGATTCATTATTAATATTATCGACTTGACTATCCTCAAAAGGATATAGCACATTAAAAATTAAATTATCACCTTGTATTATATTTCCTGCACTTATTGTATTTATAGGAAAATCATACTTTGATTGCAGTAAATTTAATTTCTCGTAAATTTCATTAGAACTAGATGACTTGTTACTTATATAAACATCTCCAACTCTCTTTTTATCTAATAATTCAATTATACCTGTGGCATGGTCGTTGTCAAAATGTGTTATAAAAACTTTATCAACATAACTAATTCCTTTATAGTTAAGGTACGGCAATAAAACGCTAACACCTGTATTTTCTCCGTATTCTTTGCTATGTAATCCTCCGCCATCAATAATATAGATCTCTTTATTACTACTTATAACAAAGCAATCTCCCTGCCCTACATCTAGAATTGCAATCTCTAAATTTTTAGGGTAATACTTAGCGATTAAAGTCGCACAAATAAATAAAACTATTGTCGACAAAAAATATTTTTTTCTTTTTTTGCTTTCTTGTTTATTAGAATTAATATAATAAATCATTAAAGCAACTAAAACACACCATATTAATATTATAATAATTGAAACTTGTCCTGTAAGAATTTGAGAAAGTGGCAACGAAGAAAAAAATATACATATCCATTCATACACTTTTATAATAATATAAAATATACCTGAAACAAAAATTGCACCTTCTAAAAAAAACATTCCGATAATACCTATTAAAATACCTGAAACAGTAGCAACACATAAAGTAGGCAAAACAATCATATTAGCAAAAACACTATAAGGCAAAAAATAGTAGTAGTGATAAAGCACTACTGGAAGTGTACAAACAAAAATTGAAACACATACTGACAAATAATTTTTCACAAGAATATTATCTAAAATAAACACAAACTTTGGGAATTTTTCTTTAGTTAGAAAAACTGCCCTATTAATTACTCTATCAAAAGCTTTTGAGCATATTGCTATACCAAAAACCGCCGAAAATGAATATTGAAATCCAATATCCCAAATATAAAGAGGCTCATAAATAAGTAAACAAATTGCAGCAAATGCAGTTGAATTTAATAAATCTGACTCCCTATTAACAATATAGCCTACTATAATAATAGAAAACATAACAACAGCTCTAACAGTAGAAACACTGCTACCTGTAAAAATACAGTAAAAAACAAGTATACAAATAGTTAAAATACCGCTTATTTTTCTTCCCCAAAATAACCCAAATATACTGTTTATAACATACGCAATAATAGAAATATGTAAACCTGATATTGCTAATATATGATAAATACCGGTTATACGGTATAGCTCTGCTGTATAATCATCAAGCCCCGTTCTATCCCCTATAATCATAGACTTTACTATTCCTGCTTCTCTTTCTGGCAAAGAAACATCATAAATATAATTCAGCTTATTTTTTATTTTATCATTTAAAACACCTACTGACCATTTTATATTGCCTTTTTCCAATATGATAGGAAAAGTTTTATATTGAATTTTTCTGGTACGATAATATAAAAATTCATTAAAACCACCCATATTTCTGTTGCCTTCTAAAAGTTCAAGCTTTCCTTTAGCCTTAACATACTGACCATATTTTAGTTCTTCTCCCTCTTTTAAAATAGCATGTACCTTTATATTTGTGGCAAAGCTTTTTTCGTTAACAAATACTTTATCAATATTAAGTACAGCTTTTTGTTTTCCTGTTTTTGTATAGGAAATACCAGAGGCTACTCCTGAAAATTCCAAATGCTCACCACTATGAACTAATATATCCAAATTTTTATCTTTTGGCTGCAAGCTTATATTAATAAGAAAAATCCCAAATAACATAAAAATAAAAAAAATTACATATGGATAAATATTAATTATAATGCTCAAATTTTTATTTCTGTTTCTGTAAAACTCTAGCATACATATTATAAATATTAAAATAACAAAAAAAGCAATACTAATAATATCATTCAAGTATCGCCCTGCTAAAATTCCTATAATCATAAAAAGCAATGTATAAATAAGAGGCCTTTTCATATCATCACCCTTTTTAATAAATAATTCAAAGTATTAATAGATTGATTAAGACCTTGAGGAAACTTTTAACAAAAATGCACTTTGTGCGTTTCTTCTATTTCTATTGATATATATTAACCTACCCTTTGAAAGCCAAACAACGCCTGTTGTTTGGAGATAAAGTTTTTTAAAGGGTTTGGGAAACTTTTTTCAAAAAAGTTTCCCAAGATTTTTCCCAGTGTATTTAATAACTACTTTATTATCCTTTGCCTAACAACTTCGTACAACAAAATACTGCTTGCAACAGATGCATTCAAAGACTCCACATCACCGAACATTGGTATCTTTACAAGAGTATCTGCAAGAAGTGTAGCATCATCAGATAAACCCCTTGCCTCATTTCCAACTAGAACAGCTACCCCTTCACTCATATTAACAGAATAAGGAGTAATATTTCCTTTTAAATGTGCAGCAATAATTTTAATGTTATATTCCTTTAAGTGCTGTATTATATTAGTAATATTTATATTCTCTACAAAAGGTATTTTAAACAATGCTCCTGTTGTCGCTCTAATTACTTTAGGATTGTATACATCAACACAGCCTTCTGATAAAACTATACCGTTACAGCCTGCGGCCGCCGCTGTCCTAATAAGAGTACCCATATTACCAGGGTCTGTTATCTCTTCTCCTATTAAGATAAATGCATTTTGCTTTGATATAAAGGTTTCAATTTGAAACTTCTTTTTATAGCAAATAGCCATAACTCCTTGAGGAGATACAGTGTCAGAAATAGTATTAAAAACTTTATCCTTTAAAACATAGTAATTATTATTTATTTTTTGGTATTTATTTTCTTTATTGAAGTAGCTTTCTGAAAAAATAAAATAGTCTACTTTCCAATCATCATTTATTTCAGAAACTAAATTTTCACCCTCAATAATAAATTTTCCCTTTTTATCTCTCTCTTTTTTATTTTTAAGCTTTGATGTTTCTTTGACAATTTTGTTGCTTGCACTCTCAATTAATATCAAAACAACCCTCCGCTTTTAACCTTGTTTTTAGTGTGTAGTCTTTGTAGTACAGACGTTTCTCCAATTACTACAAGTATGTCTTCATCTTGAATTAGTTCATCTGCTTTTGGTGAAACAATTACTCTCTTACCCCTTTTTATAGCAACAATATTAAGCCCTATAGTCGCACGAATATTAGCTTTTTGTATACTTACATCAATCCACTGCTCTAGCGGTTCAATTTCTGCGATACTAAACTCTTCTGATAAATTAATATAATCTATTACATTAGTAGTAATTAAGCTTGTCGCAAGCCTTTCTCCCATTTCAAATTCTGGCAAAACTACTCTATCTGCACCTATCTTTTCAAGTATTACTTTATGATGGCTGTTTTGTGCCTTTACAAGGACAAATTTCGCACCCATTTCCTTTGCTACAAGTGTAGCAATAAGACTAGCCTCCATATCATCTCCTATAGCTATTATAACAACATCAAAGTTGCCAAGCCCTAAAGAATGCATTGCAGCCTCGTCTGTAACATTAACCTGTACAGCGTGTGTAGCAATTTCAGAAATCTCTTGAACAATATCTTCATCCTCGTCACAAGCAAGTACATTACAGCCATTTTTACAAAGAGTTCTAACGATACTAGTTCCAAACCTTCCCAAACCAAGTACAGCGAATTGGCTATTTTTTCTTTGCATTAAATTCACTCCTAATTAAATAACGTAAGTTCCACGCAATAAAGCTGCATCGAACTTTTAATAATATTTGCACAAATTTAGCCAAAATCAGGCTAAATTTATGTTCATAACGTGAAAAATCTTACAATTTTCGGCTTGTTTTACAAGCCGATTCGACTACGTCGAGCTCACGTTAAATAAACATAAATTTTCATATACTTAACCAACAAATATTTTTTCTTCTGGATAATGTATACCTTTTTTGCCTGCAAGTTTTTTTACAGTAAAGCCAACTACAACAGTAATTGGTCCAACTCTTCCAATAAACATGCATATACATAAAACAATTTTTCCAATAAAAGACAAGTAGGGCGTAACTCCTAAAGAAAGCCCAACTGTACCAACAGCAGAACCAACTTCAAAAAATATAGCCATAAAGTCTCCTCCAAACATTGTATTTTTTTCGCTAATAGAAAGTATCATTGTACCAACTACTAATACAGTGAGATTCAAAATAATTACTGAAAGAGATTTTTTAAGAAAATCAAAACTAATACATTTATTATGAAGCTCTAGTTCATCTCTACCCTTTATCATAGAAAGAACAGATGCAAACAATACTCCCATTGTGACAGTTTTTACACCACCTGCCGTTCCTCCAGGCGAACCTCCAATAAACATTAATATAAAAGTCATAAATTTAGATTCCATTGAAAGCCCTGCTTGATTTATAGAAGCAAAACCTGCCGTTCTTGGTGAAACAGACTGAAATAATGCCGCCCAAATTTTATCAAAAAAACTTAGTTTTCCTAACGTCTCGGCATTATTAAACTCAAAAATAATAAAAAATAAAAATCCAAATATGATTAATGCTAAAGTAATTTCAAATACAATTTTACTATGCAAAGATAATTTTTGGAATATATATTTTAAGTTTAAATTCTCATTTTTATGTGCCTGTTTAAAAACACTTATAACATCAAGCCAAACAGCATACCCAAGCCCTCCTAATATTATAAGAACCATAATCACAATATTTATTAGCGGGTCACCGACATATGGCTCAAGACTGCTTTCTCCTACTATATCAAACCCTGCATTATTAAAAGCCGATATAGAATGAAAAATTCCTTTCCATAAACCTACTAGGAAACTTGTATCTTTTTCAAACATAAAACGAATACCTAATATTATTCCTGCAATTCCCTCCAATATTAATGTACCAAAAACAACTTTTTTTACAAGCTTAACAAGCCCCTTTAAATCGTTTTGGTTTAAGGATTCTTGTATTAAAAGTCTTTCTTTTAATGTAATTTTTTTTCCTGCAATAACCATAATCATAGTAATAAGTGTCATAAAACCCATTCCGCCTACTTGTATAAGCAGAAGTATAACAACCTTACCAAAAAAACTCCAATGCGTGAGAGTATTATGTACTGCAAGACCCGTCACACAAGTTGCAGAAGTTGATGTAAACAAGGCATTTATAAAACCTACACTTTTTCCGTCTACACTTGCTACAGGCAAACACAATAGAACAAGCCCGACAAAGATAACAGTAGCATATCCTCCCATAATTATCTGGGCTGCTTTTAATTCGGATACGCCTTTTAAAATTTTTTGTATCATTGCACCAGGCTTATTTTCATCAATCATTTTTAAATCATCTCCATACTAAAAATACTAAGCTTTAAAATTCGGCTATTTATAACTTTCTTTATAATAGTATTTTATTTATATGTAAATTTTCAATTCATTATAAATAAAATTCATTGCATTATTATAGCATAATAATTTATATAAACAATAATATAAAGAAATTTTATTAAGGTCAATTATTAAAGTATTTTTTTCAACAAAAGTTGATTGCAATTAAAAAAAATGTTAGAATTTATACTAGGTGTTTTTTAGTAAGTCAGCATAGTTTAAATTTTAAAATAAGGAGATAGATTTTGTATGGAAAAAAATTATTATTCACAAAAACTAAATTCCGAAAAACTATATCAAGTATACCAAACAAAAATTCCGAGAATACAGCAGTATTTTGATGCAGAAATTTCCTATGTGCGTAACGGATTAAATGGAAATGAAAAAGTATTAGAGCTAGGTGCTGGATATGGTCGCATAATGATACAATTAGCTCCTTATTGCAAATCTATTGTTGGAATAGATATTTCAGAAAATAATGTGCTTTTCGGAAAAGAATATTTAAAAGACACTAAAAATGCTCAAATTAAAGTAGTGGATGTTCATAAACTTGAATTTAAAGAAAAATTTGATGTTATATTATGCCTACAAAATGGTCTTTCGGCAATGAAAGTAGAGCCTAATACTTTTGTTAAAAAAGCATTAGAAATGCTTAATAATGGAGGCAGAGCCTATTTTAGCACATATAGCAGTAATTTTTGGGATTACAGACTACAGTGGTTTCAGGAACAGGCTAATAAGGGCTTACTAGGCGAAATTGACTTAGAAAAAACAAAAAATGGAGTTATTGTATGTAAAGACGGTTTTACTGCTACGACGCATTCAAAAGAATATTTAGAGAATCTAGGAAAGTCCACTGGATATAGCTATAATGTAGAGGAGGTTAATAACTCAAGTGTATTTCTTTTAGTAACAAAAAATTAATTGTATTATACAAGGAGAAAAGCAATGTCAGGCTCAATTTTCGGAAAACTATTTAAAATATCGACGTGGGGCGAGAGCCATGGAAAAGCATTAGGTGTTGTAATAGACGGCTGCCCAGCAGGAATTCGATTAACAGCTTCTGAAATACAAAAAGACCTAGATAGACGAAAGCCAGGCTCATCTCAATTTACAACAAAAAGAGCCGAATCTGACCAAGTCCAAATTTTGTCAGGTGTTTTTGAAGATAAAACAACAGGAACTCCAATTTCTTTAATTATATTTAATGAAGACCAAAAATCTAAAGATTATGGTAACATTAAAGATTGTTTCCGTCCGGCTCATGCTGATTATGGATATCATATGAAATATGGATTTAGAGATTATCGTGGCGGAGGACGCTCATCTGGTAGGGAAACCGCTGCAAGAGTAGCAGCAGGAGCTGTTGCTAAAAAAATATTGTCTGAACTGAATATAGATATAATGACTTATTGTACTTCAATTGCCAACATAGAAATTAGTAAGGAGGATTTTGATAAAGATGAAATTTTAAAAAATCCTCTTTACATGCCTGATAGGGAAGCTTACGAAAAGGCAGCAAAAGAAGTAGAACATATTATGCAAAATCATGACTCTGCTGGAGGAGTAGTTGAGTGTGTTGTGAAAGGTGTACTGCCGGGAGTTGGAGAGCCTGTTTTTGATAAAATTGATGCGGCTTTATCACAAGCCATTTTCTCTATCGGAGGTGTTAAAGCACTAGAGTTTGGAATAGGATTTGAAGCCTCAAAACTTACAGGCTCACAAAATAATGACAGCTTTTATTTTGATGACAAAGTAAAAAAGGCGACGAATAACTCGGGAGGAATACTCGGGGGATTGACTGACGGTTCTGATATTATTTTCAGAGCGGCTTTCAAGCCAACACCATCTATTTCAAAGTCTCAAAAAACTGTTAACATAAATAACGAAAATGTTGATATCGTAATAAACGGAAGGCATGACCCTTTAATAGCTCCAAGAGCTGTAATTGTGGTAGAAGCAATGACTGCAATCACACTAGTTGATTATATTTTACAAAATATTGTTTGTAAAATGGATTGCATAAAATCTGCTTTACAAATAAAATAAATAACGTGAGTTGGACACAATAAAACTGAGTCAAACCCATGCTAAATACATGCTAAATATTATTGTTTAAAAATCTTTTATAAAATTTACAAAGGAATGATACTCATGATTAAATTAAACAGCAAAGTTACAGATTCACTAGACTTTTACCAAGGAAATAACCCCTATGAATTAATTGAAGAATATGGCTCACCTTTATATGTATATAATGAAAAAATTCTTAGAAAAAACTGCCGTGAAATTAAAAACCTAGTTAGTTACCCTAACTTTACGGTTAATTTTTCTACAAAAGCAAACAGCAATTTAGCTTTACTACAAATAGTAAGACAAGAAGGGCTTTGTGTAGATGCGATGTCACCAGGCGAAATTTATGTACAAATGAAAGCTGGATTTTTACCAGAGCAAATTTTTTATGTTAGCAACAACGTTTCAGAAGAAGAAATGAAATATGCTATAGACAGAGGAGTTCTTACAAGTGTAGATTCTGTTTCTCAATTAGAACAGTTTGGACGTATTAATAAAGGCGGAAAAGTTGCTATTCGTTTTAATCCAGGAGTTGGTGCAGGCCATCACGAAAAAGTTGTTACTGCTGGAAAAAATACGAAATTTGGTGTAAACCCACAATATATTGATGAAGTTAAAAATATACTTGAAAAATATGACCTTAAATTAGTAGGAATAAATCAGCATATAGGCTCATTATTTATGAGTGGTGAGGATTATGTTAAAAGCGTTGAGAACCTTCTTGAAATTGCAAAAAACTTTGATGATTTAGAGTTTATAGACATGGGAGGCGGCTTTGGAATACCATACAAAAAACAAAACGACCAGCCTCGATTAGACCTAGAGAAACTGGGAAATGAACTAACTACATTTATGAATAACTTTTCAAAAGAATATGGTAAACAATTAACTTTTAAAATTGAGCCGGGACGTTATATCCCATGTGAAAGTGGTGTTTTATTAGGTACAGTTCATTCAGTAAAAAACAATGATACAAATAAATATGTTGGAACAGATATTGGATTTAATGTATTAATTCGCCCTGCAATGTATGACTCTCACCACGATATAGAAGTTTATCGCAAAAATGACAAACCTTCCCAAAAAACAGAAAAAGTTACCGTGGTAGGAAACATTTGTGAATCAGGTGATATACTTGCTAAAGACAGAGAACTTCCCGAAGTATTTGAGGGAGACATAATAGGTGTTTTAGATGCTGGCTCATACGGGCATGTAATGAGTTCAAACTATAACAACAGATTACGCCCTGCGGAAGTTTTAATTAGAGAAAACGGTCAGGTTGTCTTGATTAGAGAAAGAGATACTCTCGAAGACTTAGTTAAACAATATAAATCTATTGAATAAAATAATGTGAGTCTAATAATAAATACCAATAACAAACTCATATTAAATTTATAAAAAGAGGTGTTATTATGTCAGCAATAGAAACATACTACTCATTTAAAGGAAATAAATTAGCACAAGCTTTTAAAAAGAGAAATATGGAAAGCTATTATTGCGAAACAAAAGAAGATGCACTAAAAAAAGCAATTGCACTTATCGCTGAAAACTCAGTAGTTTCTTGGGGCGGTTCAGAGACGATTAAGGAAATCGGGCTTATAGACTATTTAAAATCAGGGAACTACAAATGCCTAGATAGAGCTGACGCAAAAACACAAGAAGAAATTGACGAAATTTATATTAAAGCACTATCATCAGACTACTACTTAATGAGTGCAAACGCAATAACACAAGACGGGACATTAGTAAATATTGATGGATATGGGAATCGTATTTCAGCTTTGATATACGGTCCTAAAAATGTTATTGTTATAGCAGGTATGAACAAAGTTGAACCTAATGAAGCCGCCGCAATTGCACGAGCTAGAAATTATGCTGCACCTGTTAACTCAATAAGATTAAAGAAAAATACACCTTGCAGTTCAACAGGAATTTGTTATAACTGTATGGAAGATGATTGTATTTGCTGTAATATTTTGGTTACAAGAATGTCAAGAACAGAAAACAGAATAAAAGTTATTTTGGTAGGGGAAAGTTTAGGTTTTTAATATATTTATAAATATTTGGGGAGGTAAACTTTTTTTCAAAAAAAGTTTCCCAAGGTCTTCCTTTTAAAAATAACAAAAGCCTGCCTATAAATTATAAAAGGCAGGCAATTTAGTGCAAAGTTAATTAAATTTGTAAACACTTAGTAAAATTCTATCTTTTTTAGTTCTACCTAAAATTTCATTTATTATAATTCTTCCAAAACCACGAATAGTAATAATGTCATTTTCGGTAACAGTTTTAGAAACACTTGTTGCGGAAATCCAGTTAATGAAAACTTTTTCGCTTTCTATAAGCTGTGATGATTTCGAGCGTGAAAAATTAAAAACGCTACTTATAACACTATCCAATCTCAAAGAAGAAACTGTAATTCTTTTCTCTTCTTTGTTTTCTGTGGGCATTTTTATTTGAGTAATATCTTTTAATTCTGCTAAAACTTTTGTGCTAGAAACTTTTTCTAAATTTGAGCAAACATAATCTACCATATTTTTAAAGATAAAGATTAGTGCTCCCTCTTCTGTCAAAATTATATCGCCAATATTATACCTTTCAATACCTAAGCCAAGTACAGAGCCTAAAAAATCTCTGTGCGTTAATGTTTTACTAAAACGCACATTATACTTAACTAAAATAACAGAAATAGGAAAATCTATTTTGTCTAATTCCATATAGTTTGGTGCAAAACCAATCATTTGCCTTTCGCTTGATTGTGCCCCTCCAAAAATACTAAAATTAAAATCAAAATCAAATTTAGTATTTTTTATTATATTATAAAATTTGTTTGCTTTATATGGGTCTAAAAAATGTGTAAAAACCTTACCATGATTTTTTTTACACAAATAAATATTGTCTAAAACTTTTGCAAATTCAATTTTTTCTTTACTATTTGTAAAAGTCTTTAATAATTTAACTCTATCCATATAAAATTATATTCCTATTCTTGATATTATATCTATAAGTAAAGTAGTTACTAAATTAATTAAGAAAAAAGCAAAAATAGGTGAAAAATCAATAATCATACCTCTTCCGCCTAAAGGAGACCTATTTATAATATCTCTTATAGGTCCTAAAATAGGCTCTGTAAGCATATATATTATTCTAGCAAAAGAGGAGTCTCTTAAAATCGGAATCCAAGATAAAAATATTCTTATAGTAATTACAATTTGCAAAAAACTTGCAAAATAACTAACTGCTCGTGCCAAAATATAAGCCATTATTAACCTCCTAAGTATGCATGGGCACTAAAAAATCCAAATCTAACACTTTTAAAGGCAAAATCTTAGAGCCTGTTTAAAATCTATATTTTAGCATAATTCTAAACGATTTTTTGTTATACAAGCAAACATCAATAAGACATACTCTAATAAAGCCTGCTAGAGTTCGTTAAAACAGCATAACAAAAAACCAGCCAATATTATCCAAAATACAAATTATAAACAGTTACCTATTTAAAAGCGGAAGAAATCCACGGGAGAATTAATCCATTTGCTTTTAGTTCTTCTTTTAATTCAGATGATATTCCAATACTTGAAGGAGCAACCAAAAATATTTCATTAGAGACTCTTTGAATTTCTCCGCTAAGTGCAAAACAAGAACCGCCTAAAAAGTCTGCAATCCTTTGGGCATTTGTTCTTTCAACGCCTTCGAGGTTTACAACACAAATAATGTCATTTTTCAAATGCTCACAAATTGAAGTTGCATCATCTACAACCTCTGGTCTGCATATTACAACCTTTACTTTAGCATCCGTATTTGGAGGCGTTTGTGGCATATTTATGACTTTTGTGTCAGGAGTGTATTTTCTACTTGTTCTAATAGATGAGTAGGTATCTCTCTCAAAATCCCTATCTCGCTCTCTTTCACGTTCACGCTCCCTCTCTTTTTCCTTTGCTCTATAGTGACCATCATCGGGCTCTATATCTTCTTCGTATTCTTCTATAAACTCATCATCATCTTCATAATCCGCACCCAGCATATAGTTACGCACTTTGGTAAAAAAACTCATATTGTCTCCTCCTATGTGAACTAGTCACTTATGTAAATGCTGAAAAAGCAAAGCAAACAATGAGTACGAATCTATCCATAATAGCACTTTTATAAATATTAGAAAAACTAAGGTGTTATATTTAAAAATAAAAATATAATACCATATCTTAAGCTTTCCTGTTAATAAAAGAAATTGCTATAAGAGTAGGCTCTAAGAAACTATTTAAAACCTAGTTTTTAGCGTAAATTTCAGGTAACCTTTTTGTTATGCAACAAAATGCCTGCGATGCATATTTAAAGAAAATCTGTTAGAAAGCATTAACACCAGCAGAACAAAAAATTAACCAAAAGAACGCAAAATGGAGATTTTAAACAGGTTCTATTAATAAGTAAAATAAAAATCCTTTTATAATATGATTTTTACATAATAAACTTATTCCATCATTTACTAAAACTAAGCTTGTCCTAAATTTTTTTTATAAATATGTTCATTTTAGTAATCAAAATCCTTTTTTTAAATCAGCTTTTACTTATTCTTGAAATATAAAATTTTCACTAATAATATATCGTACAATTAATAGTAAATTTATAGTAAAAAATATTTATTTATCCTATAAGTTTAGAATGCAATAAGGAATATTATTTATAAGTTCTTTCCCCAAATATTCCTGTTCCAATACGAACCATATTTGCACCTTCTTCAATAGCTACTTCGTAATCATTTGTCATACCCATGGATAAAAATTTCATACTATTATTATTATCAAGTTTGTGTCTAATGTCAATAAACAATTGCGTCATATTTTGGAAACAATACCTGTTTTTCTCCTGTTTTTCGACAAAGGGGGCGATTGTCATAACTCCTCTTAGTCTTAGTGACTCAAAATTCATTAGCTGTTTTGCAAATTCAAAAGCATTAGATAATTCTACACCTGATTTACTTAGTTCCCCTGCAATATTAACTTCCATTAAAATATCCATAACAATATTATGCATTTTAGCTCTTTTATCAATCTCTTGAGCTAATTTTAAACTGTCTACCGAATGAATTAAACTAACCTTATCTATAATATACTTAACCTTGTTTGTTTGTAAATGCCCAATCATGTGCCAATTAGGCTTTTTACCTAATACATCATATTTTTCTAACATTTCCTGAACTTTATTTTCTCCCAAGTTTAAAATACCTAAATCTAACAAATGGTTAATTCTGGAGATGTCAATTGTTTTTGTTACACCAATAAGCGTTATGTCTGAAGGGCTTCTACCGGATTTCTCCGCCGCAATTGCAATATTTTGATTAATTCTTTTTAAATTATCCGCTAATAGATTCAACATAATCGCCTCACTCATTTTATTATATTTTTTCGATTATTAATAAAAACTTATCGACAATTAAAAATTAAATAACATTAATTGACTTATTGTGTTAATTTTTTTATCTAATTTTTTGCCCATCTTTAATATTTTTCCAGTCATAGATTATTCTTGAATTTGCAGCAATATGCTTATTCTGTTCTATATCCAAAATAACAAAACCATTTGTATCAGAGATTTCGCTATTTAGAAAAACCTGCTTAAAATCTGCATAACCATTATCTACTAAAAAAACACCTTTAATATTTTCAACTTTAGAAATAGTATATGTTTCATTACTATCTTTTTTTACAATAATATCTCCTAACCCCAAATTAAACATATCCTTAAATACATACATAAACTCTTCGTCTAGTCTTTGAGGAATTATAGATATAACTTGATTTACCCCTGAAACCTTTTTAATAACAGAATATCCTTCGTCCTCATTTATGTATTCTACAGGTATTTTTATAAGAGTTTTGTCAGCAATAGCATTCTGAGGAATTTTTAACCCCTCGTACCCATTATTTGAGAGTTTAATATTGACATTACGCATATTAATATAATCTGTTACATTTTTTGTGCTTTTTAAAATTAATAGACTTGTTTCATCACCCCTTTTAATTTCATCAACTAGCATTTCAAGTTGTTGGAAAGAGTTACCTTTTTCTATAAAAACATTCCGCCTGTCACCAGATTCCCAATTTTCAATAACTTTATTTTCAATATAAAGTGCTATATACCATTCATTTTGAACAATTTTAAAAATTTCTTCATTTACATCTATTGTCTTTTTTTGTTCAAATTCATCATAATCTATTTTCATTCGAGTTTGTTCTGGTGTTATATTTCTCATTGTTTCAAACGTTAACAGGTGCTCTTGTCCATCTATTATATACGATAGTATACCGCTATTGTCGGTTCTCATGTATGCAATATTTTTGTTTAATGTATTTTCAAATCTTTCTTTTTCTTCTATTTTTCCGCTTACACTCCCCTTATTTTCTGTCAGTAGCATATTGTTTCTTATGTTAATATTCCTTTCAACATTTTCTTTTAGTGTATATACTGCTGCAAAATTTCCGTTTATGTAGTTATTAGAGTGATTATCAATAATATCTTTAATATGCTTGTTTTTATCTTTAGCCTCTTGGCTAAATGCGGATATTTCTCCTCTCTGGTCTTGAATTTTTAGAATTTCTTGATTAAGTTGCTCAAGACTAGTTTTTAATTCATCAACAGCAGCCTGATTTTGTATTATGCAAACTTCAGCACCTTTTTTTACTCTATCCAAATTGTCATAGTTAAAGCTTAATGTGCCTGCAGCATTGCTTATATATACTTTTTCATCACGTATAATTACACCCTTAAAAACAGTAGGTATTTCTACACTTCCGTACTCAACCGTTACTAAAGGTGTCTCTTTTCTATTTACAAATACTGTTATACCCCTTACCACATAAACACATACTGCAATAAAAATAATACTTATTACAAAAAATGCTGAAAAACTTATTTTACCTACAAACTTTCTTTTATTGCTATTTTTCCTTAAATTCTTGTTCTGTTTTTTTTTATTAGCTATTTTTGATTTAGATATCTTTTTTACTTTTTTTACACCTTTTATTTTTTGCTTTTCCTTTAATTTTACGTTTTTAGTGTTTTTTTTTCTTATTTTGGATTGTCTTGTTTTGTTATTTGTATTATTACCATTTTTTCTGTTTTCCATAAAATCAACACCCTTACTGAAAGGTATACAGTAATTATTAATATTTTTATTAATAACAAATCAAAAATTCTTAATTAACATTTAATATTCTTCATAAAACCTAATAAAAGGCATATAATTAACAAGCATAAATTTGAGAATAGAGTGATATAATGAAAATTAACATTAAAAAAAAATTAGTGGGAATTATTATACCAATATTAGTTGCACTTTTCAATATCTTAATTATTCTGTTTCCGACAGATATTATCGATGCCGCACGACAAGGAATTTCACTTTGGTTCAATAATGTTTTTCCTTCTTTGTTACCTTTTATAATAGGCACAAATATATTAACAGGTTTAGGATTTGTAAGCTTTATGGGTAGCTTGCTTGAACCTATTATGTATCCGCTTTTTGGAGTTCCAGGCTGTGGAGGTTTCGCACTTATTACAGGTATGACATCAGGATATCCTATGGGAGCTAAAACGGTTACTTTACTTCGTGAAAAAAATCAGCTTAATAAAATAGAAGCACAAAGACTTATTGCTTTTTCTAATAATTCAGGTCCATTATTTATTTTAGGAGCAGTAGGAGTCGGAATGTTTAAAAATGAAAGTATAGGATACTTTTTAATGATATGCCATTATTTCTCTGCAATTATAACCGGGATACTTTTTAAATATTACAAATATAATAAAATTACAAAAACCTTTAAATACAAAAGATTATTACATAACGCTTACCAAAACATGAAACTAGCCCGTCAAAAAGATGGCCGAAGTTTTGGCTCAATATTGGGAGACAGTGTAAAAAATGCTATGGAAACCATTGTCGTTGTAGGCGGATTTATAATTTTATTTTGTGTTATAGTTAAAATTTTTGAAATTACAGATGTCGTTTATATTACTGAAAAAATTTTTTCTCCCTTGCTAACATTTTTAGGCATAAGCAAAGAAATATTTGAAGGCTTTTTTATAGGAATAATAGAAATTACAAATGGGTTAAAAATACTTTCTGTATCAAGCTTTTCAAAAGTACAAGTAGTTATTGCCGTTGGAGTAATATCATTCGGAGGATTCTCAATCCATGCCCAAACATTAAGCTTTATAAACAAAACAGATATTAATACTCCTATATACATATTATCAAAAACTTTACACAGCGGCATATCCATGGTTATTGCACAAATTCTTTTTCCTTTTTTTAATTTCAATTTAAGCGAAGCTATTCACACAATAAATATAAATGATACTAAAATCTTTGACAAGCTCGCATATTCAACAGCCTTCTTTGCTTTATCTATTGTAATAATAATATTTATAACATTTGTATATAATACTATAAGTATTATTAAAATTAAAAAAAAATAGCCTTTTATGAGTACAAATTTTAATGTTACTTCTATACGAATTTGTACTCATAAAATAATATTATTACTTATTGCCCCTCAATTCTTGTCTATTACTATATAAAACCTCAATAGTATCAGACAAGTTATCTTCAACAACACGATATTGTGCAGTTATATTGCTTAAACAATCCCTAATTGCATTTTCGGTTTTTGACAAAATCTCGTCTGCATAATCTACTGCACTCAAACGCATGTCTCTTGCACTTCTTTTTGTATCCTCCATGAGTTCACGAGACTGCTCGACAGCCAGCTTATAAATTTCATGTTCATCTGTAAGTTCCTGTGCTTTATGTTCTGCTTCTTTTATTATACTTGCGGCTTTGTTTTTTGCATCTGCTATAATTTTATCATGGTCTTCAATTATCCTTTGTGCCTGACGCATCTCATTTGGCAGATTAAGCCGCATTTCGCTAACTAAGTCAAATACTCTCTCCTTATCTATAGAAATTCTATTTGAAAAAGGAACTGCTTTACTTCTTTCCAATAAATCTTCAAGCATATCTAAATAATCCAATAAAGAATCCATTATATCCCTCTCCTTTCGCTATTAAGATTAAAAGAACAACATTATAATCTAAATACTACGTAAATATTTCTCAATTGAATGTTTTATAAAATCAGGTACCATTTCATCAATATTTCCGCCAAAACTAACTATCTCCTTAACTGCACTTGAGCTTAAATAACTATACTGCATATTTGTAGGGATAAAAAGAGTTTCTATATTTTTTGCAAGCCTACTATTTGCATAAGCCATCTGAAGCTCGAATTCAAAATCTTTTGTAGAGCGTAAACCACGTATAATTACATCTATTTTATTATCTTCTGCAAATTCAACCAAAAGCCTTGAGAAGGAAACGACAAAAACATTTTCTATATTTTTTGTAGCTTCTTTAATATGCAAAAGCCTTTCTTCAACTGTAAACCATGAATTTTTATTAATATTAACGGCTAATGCGACATATAGTTTCTCAGATATTTTTGCCGCCCTTTGTATAATATCTATATGCCCGTTTGTAATAGGGTCAAATGTCCCCGGATATACAGCAATCATTTTGTTGCCTCCAATTTTTTAGGTTTTAGAAAAATTAAAGAAGTTGTACTATATTTTTTATGCTTTAAAATTTCTAAACTCCCAATATCTAATAAAGGTTCTTTTGAGCCTTGCTCTACTACAATTAAACCATCATCTTTTATAATTTGCATATCTAAAATTTGTTCGACAACTTTCTTTATAAAATCCTTATAATAAGGAGGGTCAATATAAATTATATCAAACTTGGTGTTTTTTTTGCTTAATATATTAATAGCTTGTTCTGCTTCGCAATTCATTACAGTTGCTTTTTCAGAAAGCCTTGTATGTTCTAAGTTTTTATTTATTATTTTTATGCTTTCATTACAGCTATCTACAAAAACAGCTCCTTTTATTCCTCTACTTATAGCTTCTATACCTATTGCCCCCGAACCGCTAAATAAATCCAAAAACATACTATCCTCGTTCAATTCAGGTGCAAGCATATTAAAAAGAGATTCTTTTATTCTGTCTGTTGTAGGACGTGTATTAAGCCCTTCTGGTGCTAAAAGCTTACAACCTCTTGATACTCCCGAAATTACTCTCACTTATACGCACCTTCCTTATTAATTTGCAAAATATAGCATTACTTCTATAATTATAACAAAAAAAATATATAAGTAAATATTTTTATATTTTGAAAAACAAAAACCTTTCTTTTTATAAAAGAAAGGTTCAGAATGTTTAATCAAAATTAAGATTTGCAAAACAGTCATATTTTTCGTAATTCCCAAGTCCATAGGTCATAGCATAAGGTACATCATAGCAATTACCTTTATATGCATCTGTAATAACCATTTTGTTTACATCAAACTTACTTCTCATATATCCTTCAAATATAGACTTATCAGCTATAGTTGTTTCTCTAATATAAGCAGTGTCATCTTCAATATAATAAAATAAATAACCTAATTCTCCATAATTAAGGCAACCGCCTTTAGGAGAAAATTCATTAAGTAAAAATTTAAAATCTAATTCTGTTCTAATTTGAAAAACCGAAAACTTATTTTTTTGGTTTTTATAATTTTCTAATATATTGTGCATATCGAAAGATATTGGCTCAATAATATTTTCATTAGTAATATTATATTGTTGTCTGTTTAAATAAAATTTAGTAGAAAATCCATATTTTTTATACATTTCAAATAAACTTAATGTTGCTGGCACTAAATAAAAAAAATGAATATCATGTTCTTTATAAAAATTAATCATATAATCTAATATGATTTTAGAATATCCGTTTCCGCGCTCATTAGGAACTGTTCCTACTCCACAAATATATATTGCATTTTTTATTTCACCTTGCACAAAAAACTTTTTTATAACCCCAAAAGCCATTGAAACTATAATATCGTTTTTACGAATAATAAAGGTATTTTCAGGTGTTGCCATATATGAAAAAAACAAATCGCAACTGTAGTCTGTATCTGAAAATATATTTTTATATAACTCCTTTATTATCAAAAAATCCCCCTTTTTAGCAGTTATAACCATTACTATACCTCTTTTGGAATTGCTGAATACATTTTTCTTATTTCACAAGGATAGTAACTTAATTTTGACTTCCTAAGACCTTCTATACCCATATCTTCTTCTCTGTTTACATATTTTAAATGAGACCACTCATTTTTCAAAAATTCATTGTTAATAGTTGCATATACACCTTGATAATTAATATCTGCTTTTTCTATATTAATTACAACCGTATCATCGCTAACCTGCTCACCGGCAGAAAAGGCAATTACTTTATTATCAACCTTAATTATACCAGCTTTTATACCAAGCTCTTTATGATATAGAATAGAATCTCTCGTAGCTTTTTTTTCAAACTCTAAAATACTTCTGTCTACGTCCTCTTTTTCTCTATACCACTTCGCTACAAAATAAAGGCACTCCGTTGCGTTTTCATCTGTAACAGGCTCATATACATAGTCATAAAGAGACTTAAATTTATTCACATGATTTCTCTTTTTGTGTAGTTTTTTACCCGATAGGCTAATTAAACTTTCTATATCATAAATGTAATTATCCATGCTTCTAACATGCTCAACATTAAAAATATTTGTACAAAGCTTATCAACGTTATTTGCATCATCTTCTGTTATTGCTAAAATTTTAAAATCTAATCCAAATATCTGAATCAATTCTTTTGTTAGCTTTTTGCAATTTCCCTCCCCCAAAGGAAACATTACATATCTTTCTCTATCATAAACACTTATGCCTGTTATTAATATTAGCCCATCTACCTCAGCATACTCTAGATTCTCGCATTCTCTCCACAAAAATAAATTTGCAAAGCTATGATATGATGTTTTTGGTGGATTTTTTTTGTAAAATTCATCAAATACGGCTTTGCTTTCAATTGTTACTCTTTTTAAGTCCATATATTTTATCTTCCTTTTCGTCAAAAGTAGTTTTTTATTTGTTAGGTAAAAAAATATTAGGAAACTTTTCATTTAAGAAAAGCTTAAGCCATAGACAAAAGATGTTTAATTGTCTACACTCCACGGCTTTAAAATATATTTATTATAATCTAACGTGAGTTCGACGTAGCTTTATTGCGTCGAACTCACGTTAATCTATTTCATACTCAAAGAAATTCTTTTTTTATCAATATCAACAGACAAAACTTTAACTTTAACAACATCTCCTATGCTTACTGCTTCAAGAGGGTGTTTTATAAATTTATCCGATATTTGAGAAATATGAACAAGCCCATCCTGGTGTACACCTATATCTACAAATGCCCCAAAATCTATGACATTTCTGACTGTGCCTTGTAAGACCATTCCCTCTGTTAAGTCCTCCATTGATAATACATCTTCTCTTAAAATAGGAGCAGGCATATCCTCACGTGGGTCTCTGCCAGGCTTCTCAAGCTCTTTTATAATATCTGTTAAAGTTGGAACACCTACATTTAATTTTTCTGCAAACTCATTAATATTTTCTATACTGTTTTTTAGACTTTTAATGTTTTTTTCTTTTACATCATTTAAACTATAATTAAGAGATTTTAATAAATTTTCTGCAACTTTATATGATTCAGGATGAACTCCCGTATTATCCAAAACATGCTCGCCTTCTGGTATTCTTAAAAATCCAGCACATTGCTCAAATGCTTTAGGTCCTAGCTTTTTAACTTTTAAAAGCTGCTTTCTATCTTTAAACTTTCCATTCTGCTCTCTATGTTCAACAATATTTTTTGCTACTGATGAAGAAATACCAGAAACATACGACAATAATGAAGAAGAGGCTGTATTTAAGTCCACCCCAACATTATTAACACAGCTCTCGACAACTCCTCCTAATGTTTCTCCAAGTCTCTTTTGGTTCATGTCATGCTGATATTGTCCTACACCTATACTTTTAGGGTCTATTTTTACTAATTCGGCAAGAGGGTCTTGAATTCTTCTTCCTATAGAAACCGCACTCCTCAAAGCAACATCAAAATCAGGAAACTCTTCTGCTCCAAGCTTTGATGCGGAATATACAGATGCACCAGCTTCATTAACAATAATATAATATATTTTTTTGTCAATTTCTTTTAGCATATTAACAACAAATAATTCAGTTTCCCTTGAAGCTGTTCCGTTTCCTATTGCAATAACGTTTACATTAAATTTTTCTATTAAAGGAATAAGCTTTGCCTTTGATTCCTCTATCTTGTTTTGCGGAGGAGTACAATAAACAACATCTGTAGCCAAAACTTTTCCAGTCTCATCAATAACACCAACTTTGCAGCCCGTCCTAAACCCTGGGTCAAGTGCAAGAACAACCATATTTTTTATTGGAGGTTGCAAAAGCAATTGTCTTAAATTTTCAGCAAAAACTTTCATTGATGCCTCTTCTGCTTTTTCTGTTAATTCGTTTCTTATATCTCTTTCAATAGAAGGCTCAATAAGCCTTTTATAACTGTCATCAATTATTTCTTTTAAAATTGCTTCTGTAAATTCGTTATTTTTGATAATAAGCCTCTCAAGAATATTTAATATACTTTCAACGTTTATGTCTATTTTAACGCTTAAATAATCCTCTTTTTCTCCTCTATTTATAGCTAAAATCCTGTGAGAAGCAATTTTATTAACAGGCTCTTGAAAATCATAATACATTTCATATACAGATTCTCTTTGCTCTCCTTTTATCTTTGAAACTACAAAACCTTCTTTGTATGTTTCTTTTCTTATAATGCTCCTATAATCTGAGTCATCGGAAATTGTTTCAGCTACTATGTCTTTTGCACCGTCAATTGCTTCTTGTATAGTCGCAACCCCTTTTTCGGTATCAATATATTCCTCCGCTAAAACCTCCAAAGGAACATTTGTTTCTTGTAACCAAATAATATCAGCTAAAGGTTGTAATCCTTTTTCTTTTGCAATTGTTGCTTTTGTACGTCTTTTTGGTTTAAATGGACGATAGATATCTTCAATTTCTACTAATGTTTTTGCAGAGTCTAATTTTTCAGAAATTTCATCTGTAAGCTTTTCTTGCTCAGATATTGAATTTCTTACAGCTTCTCTTCTTTCATTAAGATTACGTAAGTACATTAATCTGTCATACAGCTCCCTCAAAAGCTGGTCATCTATAGAACCTGTTAATTCCTTCCTATATCTTGCTATAAATGGAATTGTATTCCCCTCATCTATTAGCTGTACTGTATTTTCCACCTGAAATGGCTTTAAATTAAATTCGCTTTCCAGTATCTTTAATATATCCATTACTTTATCCTTTCCTTTTTATGTTAAAATAGCGATAGTTGAATTATACAAATATAATTACATCCAACTTATGTTTTTTGTTGTATTTTAATTATAACATTTTTTTTATAAAAAAGTACAATCAACAAAGCATTAATTATTGTGTTTATAAATTTATATATTTTATATGCTAATTTAAAATAATTGCTGTATTAAATAAAGTTATTAACTAATAATTTTGTAATATATTACTAAGTATACTTTTTAATAAATTTCCTTTTTTTAGTATAATGCATATTATTAACAGTCTTATATGCTATAATTATTAATATTTTTTTTGTTTTAAATTATTTTAATATATGATATCATACTATATGTTAAAAAAAATTGACAATACTAAGCTTATATAAATATATAACAATATTTAATTTAATGCGAGTTTGCATAATCAAGCAGTCGTAAAGCGGTTAAATTGCATAGCGATTTTTGCGTTAATGTGCCTTTTTGAGTTTAGTATAAATTTCAATTAAAATTTTGGAGGTTATTTATGAAAAAACTATTAATATTAATTTCGGCAGTTGTAATATCTTTTGGTATATCTGCTTGCAACGGTGGCTCAAAAGATGGAGCAGCACCTAGCCCATCTCCTGAAGCGTCTGCAACTGCAACACCAGAAGCAACACCAGATACTGAAACTGACACAACAGAAGGAGATATTGCTCTTGAAAATCCTGAAGGTGATGTTGATTTACTAAATGCAGAAATTAAATTTACATTTACTGACCCCGAAGGTTATACAAAAGAACAACCTGCACCTAGTGCTATTACTTTTACAAAAGGTGACGGCATTGACCCAAACACAACTTCAAATATTATAGTTATGGCTTATTTGGATGCCGAAGGTGTTAAAGAGTTTCAAGAAGGAATAAAAGAAGAAAATATTGAGGAACTTGCAAAAGAACTAATGCAAGATGAAGATTTATCCGGCGTAGTAATGAATAAAAAACAGGTTGCCGGAGTTGATGCAATTGAACTCTCAATGGAAATTCCTGCAAATGCAGAGCTTAATATGCCTGCTGTAAAAACTCTTATGTGCTATATACCTGTTGAAGATACTATGAATACTGTTACTATTATAAGTAGTGCAGACAATTATGAGCCTCTTAAAGCAGATTATGATAAAATTATCGAAAGTATTGTATTGAAATAAGAACTAATAAATCTATTAAGTTTCTTTTAGAAAAGTAAAAAGGCATTATTGTAAACATAAAACAAAATTATGGTTTACAATAATGCCTTTTTTTATTATACTATTTTAACATAAGTTCGACGTAGGCGAATCGGCTTGTGAAACAAGCCAAAAATCGTAAGATTTTTCACGTTATTTTAAAAATAGGAGGTAATATATGTCAACAAAAACAAAAATTTTAAAAGTTCTTGAGGAAAATAGAAGTATAAATATATCAGGTGAGCAAATTGCTAACTCTATTGGTATATCAAGAAGTGCAGTATGGAAAGCAATAAATGAACTAAAAAAAGATGGTTATGAAATACATTCCTCCACAAACAAAGGATACAGGCTTTCATGCGATAACGATATTATATCATCGGAAGGAATTAAACTCTTCTTAAAAAATGACTTTGTTCAGGACATTTTTGTATATAAATCTTTACAATCAACTAATAAAACAGCTAAGCAGCTTGCATTAGACTTTGCAAAAAACGGCACTGTTGTAATTGCTAATGAACAAACCAATGGTCGTGGCAGAATGGGAAGAAGCTTTTTTTCACCGCCAGATACAGGCATTTATATGAGTATTATTTTACGCCCTAATACAACAGTACAAAATGCTGCATTAATTACAACGTTAGCCTCTGTTGCCGTTTGTTCAGCTATCGAAAAAGTATTGAATATTAATACTTCTATAAAATGGGTTAATGATATACTTTTAAACGGAAAAAAAATTTGTGGTATTTTAACAGAAGCCGCAACAGATTTTGAAAGTGGTAATATTGATTATGTTGTTTTAGGTATTGGAATTAATTTCTGTACAGAAAAGAAGATGTTTCCAATAGAAATAATTAATACTGCAGAGTCATTATTTGATAAAAAAAAATCAGGTTATATTAGAAACCATTTAATAGCAGAAATTATAAATGAAATTTCTGAAAAAATGGATTATATTGTAGACGAAATAAAAAGCAAGGAAATTATATACGAGTATAAAAAGCGTTCTATTGTAGTAGGAAAAAATATAGAAATAATACAAAATAATAATATACGCCATGCAAAAGCACTTGATATAGACGAGCATGGAGGTCTTGTTGTTCAATTAAAAAATAATGAAGTTGAAACACTAACATCAGGAGAAATAAGCATAAGAGGAGATTTTTATAATGATAATGCAAAAATTAAAAATTAGTACAAGAGATATTGTTTTAATACCTATGTTTACAGCACTTACTGCTGTTTTTTCACAAATATCAATTCCCTTGCAACCCGTTCCTATAAACCTTGCAACCCTTTCCGTATTTATTGCGGGAGGAATTTTGGGTTCTATAAAAGGAGGCTTGAGTCAATTAATTTATGTTCTCTTGGGAGCTTTTGGAGTACCAGTTTTTGCTGGTCTTTCAGGAGGAAATCTTTTTGGTAAACCTACAGCAGGATATATTTTAGGATACATTATAGCCGCAATTGTAATTGGATTTTTAATTGATAAGTTTCATAATGTAATATTAGTCTATTATATTGCTATGATTTTAGGAATGCTGTGCTACTACATATTAGGTACTGCGTGGTTTATGTTTGTTATGAAAGTAGACTTTATGTATGCCTTTTTTACATGTGTTTTTCCATTTTTATTAGGAGATTTACTTAAAGCTATACTTGCAGTTTTTCTGATTAGAAGGCTTGAGAATATCGTTAAAGTATGCTATGCCAATAATTAGAAATGTTTTGTCTACTTTGTATAGTTATAAGCTTATTATGATTGTATAATTTTTCACTATTGACATATTTCATTAAATATTATAATATTAATTAAGAAGATGTATTGGTGCACATTTTTGTGATAATAGGGAATTGGGTGCAAATCCTAAACAGTCCTGCTGTCGTAATGACGTAGTTATTTTCCATGTGCTATGCACAGCCACTAAAAAATTATTTTTTTGGGAAGGCGGAATTATAATGTTGATGTCTGAGTCGAAAAACCTGCCAATATTGTTCCATTGAACTTCACAGGATATGAAGTCTATGGTTTGTCAATACAAGTATAGTTTTATTATGGCTTATATAAGCCTGTACTTGTAACTTTGGTAGATTATAAACCCTTAGTCTTGTGACTAGGGGTTTTTTGTTTTTTTATTAAAAACCCTTTAAAATAAGGAGAATACCAAAAATGAAAATATTTATATCGGGTGGCTGTAAAAACGGAAAATCTTCATATGCACAGGAAATTGCCGTTTTTATGGCAGAACATACAAAAAAATTATATTATATTGCAACAATGCTTCCAAAAGATGATGAAGACAATGAGAGAGTTATCGCTCACCAAAAAAATAGAGAGAACCTAGGATTTGAAACAATTGAAATTAGCAACAATATAAAAAACATATTATATAACTATGATTTAAAAGGAAGCTTTTTGCTTGATAGTACAACTGCTTTATTAGCAAATGAAATGTTTTTGGAAAATAAAATTATTGAAGATGCATATATAAAAGTATCTGATGATATAAAAAGCTTACTTCAAAAAATTAATAACATAGTAATTGTATCAGACTACATATATTCTGATAGTTATTTTTTTGATGAATATACAGAAAGCTATAAAAAAGGGCTTGCATTCGTTGATAAAGTTACAGCAAACAACTGTGATGTAGTTTTGGAAGCTTCTTTTGGTAATATTATAATACATAAAGGAAAAAATATTTTTGGTGATATATATGAAAAAATTGTGTAATGCATTTATTATGTCTCTTACTATGTTTTCTGCAATACCTATCCATATAAATATTTGGGACAAAAATGCATTGAATTTTATTATACCTATGTTACCTATCGTTGGATTAATTATAGGAATTTTGTGGTATTTTGTTTCGACGTTAATTATACTAACTAAAATACCTTTGATAATTCAATCAGCTATAATAATGTTTATTCCATTGTTTTTGAGTGGTTTTATACATATTGATGGATATATGGATACATCAGATGCTATTTTTTCAAGAGCAACTCTGGAAAAAAAGAGAACTATTCTTAAAGACTCTCATGTAGGAGCTTTTGCAGTTATAGCTTTATGCGTTTTGCTTACTTTTACTTTTTGCTCAATATATGCTGTTGTATCAGAAAAAACAAATTTTATAGTATTTATTTTTATTCCTGTATTGTCCCGAAGTATTACTGGTAATTCATTACTTAGTAAAAAACTTATTTCTGATACAGGTTTCGGTGCAACCTTTAGAGAAAATACTAATTTTAAACATATATTTTTTTTAAGAGCAGTTACAGTTTTATGTTTATTTATTGCTTATTTTATAGAAATAAAATTATTTTTAACTCTTATATTTTTGATAGTTACTGCAATCCTGTCAACAAGATATGTTGTGAAACAACTAGAAGGCATATCAGGGGATTTGTGTGGATTTATTATTTGTGTAAGCGAAGCTTTAGCGTTATTATTTTATGCAACTTATTAATGTAAGCGTAAATTAAAGCTTTTTTAAGGGTTAGGAAAACTTTTTATCGAAAAAGTTTCCCAAAGTTTTAATTATATCATGTTATTTAAAATAAGGAGAATAAAAATGAAACTAATAGTCGGTGGGGCATACCAAGGAAAGCTTGATTATGCTATACAAAATTATAGTATTACTGAAAGCGAAATTTATAACTGTCAAAAAGACAGCATTTTTATTGACTTTACAAAAAAGGTAATAAATGACTTTCATTTGTTTGTTTTCGCACAACTATGTGAAAATATTAACACATTAGACTACATAAAAAATAATATAAAAAACTTTGAAGATAAAATTATAATTTGCGAGGACATTTCTTGCGGAGTAGTACCTGTTGAACCCAAAATGCGAAAATGGCGTGAGAGTGTTGGGCATTGTGCCGCCTTTATTTCTAAAAATTCTGATGAGGTAATAAGAGTATTTTGCGGATTGGGGACAAAATTAAAATGAAAATCCACTTAATACGTCATGGTAAAACTACTGCAAATGAAAAACATTTATATTGCGGTTTTACAGATGTATCTTTAAGCGAAAGAGGCATAACAGAATTAGTAAAGCTAAAAAAAGAAATAAACTATCCCAAAGGCATCCTTTTTATTAACAGTGGGCTAAAAAGAGCAATACAGACTATGGATATTTTATTTGACAACCCAATAAGCAAGCAAAATTATAATATCAGAGAGTATAATTTTGGGGAATTTGAAATGAAAAGTCATAATGATTTGAAAGATAATGCAGATTATATTAATTGGATATCAGACATAGATAATGTATGTTGTCCAAATGGAGAAAGTAAAAACGAATTTACAAAAAGAGTAATAGCCGAATTTTATGAGATTATTGATTTTTGCAAAAAACAAAATATTAGAAGTACAGTAATTGTTACTCATGGAGGAGTTATTTCCACAATAATGGATAGCCTTTTTCATGATAATAATAAGAATTTTTATAATTGGCATCCTGATAATGGGCGTGGGTATACAATATTATTTGAACAAGAAAATGCTAAAAACTATATAGCAATCTAAAGGAGACAAATGATGAAAACAATTTATTCAAAAAAATTAATATTTTTATTATGTATGATAGCTTTGATAAGCCTAATTACTGCCTGTAACACAGATAAAGCTGTAAATTCCCCTAAATCTGAACAGTCTAATCCAATTTCAGACGTTTCTGAATCTGATAACGATAAAACTATTATAGACAGAGAAGGAAACAGAATACAACTTCCTGAAAAAACAGACAAAATAGTTTCATTAGCTCCTTCAATAACAGAGGTATTGCTTGAACTTGGGCTTGGGGATAATATTATTGCTGTAGATATGTATTCTGCAAAGCTCGAAGGTGTAAATAATGGCCTGCCACAATTTGATATTATGAGCCCTGATGCAGAACAAATTATTGCTTTAAACCCTGATATAATATTTGCAACAGGTATGAGTATAGTTTATGATAATGACCCTCTAAAACCAATAACGGATATGGGTATAATAATTTCCTACATACCAACACCATCAACAATTAACGGTATAAAAGAAGATATTTTATTTTTGGGAAAAATGACAAATACAGAGACAAAAGCAAAAGAAATTATATCTAATATAGAAAACGAAATAGAAGAAATACAATCAAGAGTTAAAAACATAGAAACTAAAAAAACATTATATTTTGAAATTGCACCCTCCCCAGCAATTTATAGTTTTGGTAAAAATGTATATTTAAACGAAATGATTGAAATTGTTGGTGCCGAAAATATTTTAGATGACCAAGATAGTTGGATTTCTGTATCAGAAGAAACAGTAATACAAAAAAACCCTGACATCATAATAACAAATACTGACTTCATTGATGCTCCTATTGATGAAATTTTAAATCGAAACACTTGGGATTCCATTGATGCAGTAAAAAATAAAGATGTATATTTTATCGAAAAAAACGCGAGCTCTCTTCCAAATCAAAGCATTATTAAAGGGCTTAGAAAAATGGCAAAAATTATTTATCCTGAGCTTTTTAGTGATTATGAGTAAAAATAAAAAACTTATTATTCTTTTATTAATATCATTTGTTGTATTAATATTAGCCATGGGAATAGGGAGCGTTTCCATTAACCCTGTTGATACAGCAAATTTAATTATATACAAGTTATTTGGAAAAGGCTTTTCGGGATTAATAGAGCCTACAACAGAAGCTATTCTTTGGAATATTAGATTCCCAAGAGCATTACTTGCTTTTATAGCCGGCGCTGGATTGGCTATAAGCGGTGTAATTATGCAGTCTGTTCTAAGAAACCCTCTTGCTGCCTCTTCTACAATGGGTGTAGCATCAGGGGCGGCATTGGGGGCAAGTCTAACTATAGTATTCAAATTAGCTATTTTCGGTGTTTTTACATTACAAGTTTTTGGGCTTACGTTTGGACTTATTACCGTTTTTTTGGCAATAGGAATTTCTGCCAAAGTAGACAGAAATTTGCAAAACAACTCCATTATTTTAATGGGAATGGCATTTTCTTTTTTTGCAAACTCAATGCTTACAATATTTCTTGCCTTTGCAAAAGAAGACCTCCAAAAACTTGTTTTTTGGCAACTTGGTAGCTTTGCATTAAAAGGTTGGATTGCCACTGCAATTTTATTTCCTGTTGTTCTTATTGGGTTTTTGTTTACTTTGAAACTATCAAGAGAAATGGACATTATGACTTTTGGAGATGAACAGGCACAAACAACAGGCATAGAAATAAAAAAACTTAAATTAACACTTCTTTCTTTGGCTGCTATATTAACAGGCTCAATAGTTTCGATGGTTGGAATAATAGGGTTTATAGATTTATTTACACCACATTTAGCAAGAAAGCTTTTTGGCTCAAACCACAAATTTGTTCTTCCTGGAACGGCATTAATAGGTGGTTTGTTTATGGTTTTATGCGACCTTGTAGCAAGGACAATTGTTGCCCCAATAGAACTTCCTGTAGGAGCTATAACGTCGTCAATAGGAGCACCATTTTTTATTTATTTATATTTTAGCAAAAGGAAAGTGTAAAATGATTATATTAAATAATGTTTGTGCGGGATATGATAATAATAAAGTTTTACGCAATATATCTTTTAAAATTAGAGATGGTGAAAATTTAGCAATTATTGGACCTAATGGTTGCGGTAAAACAACTCTGCTTAGGGCTATTGCTAATATTATTCCTTTTAGAGGAGAAATACTATTAAACCAAACTCCAATAAAAAATATGAACAAGAAGGAAATGGCTAAACAAGTCGCAATGTTAAGCCAAATAACAAATATTTACTTTAATTATACAATTTATGATACTGTTATGATGGGAAGATATGTTCATTGCAGTAATAGTTTCTTTTCTAAACCCTCTGAAAAGGACAGAGCAGTAGTAGATGACACATTAAAAATTGTAGGCTTGTTCGATATTAGGGACAGGGAAGTCGATACATTATCAGGAGGACAGCTTCAGCGTGTCTTTTTGGCTAAAATTATTGCACAGCAACCTAATGTTATTCTGCTTGATGAACCAACAAACCATTTAGATTTAAGCTATCAAATTGAACTTATTAACTTTCTCAAAGGTTGGTCTAAAGAAGCTAACAGGACTGTTGTAGGGGTGCTTCATGACATTAACCTTGCTATGCTTTTAACCGATAATATTCTTCTTCTTAATAATGGGGAGATTGAGGCTTTTGGAAGCTGTACCGAAATACTGACTTCCTCTTTGCTAAAAAAGGTTTATAACATGGATATTACAGGATTTATGAAAAATGCTTTTAAAAAGTGGGAGGAAGTATTTTAATTAAGAAATAATTAAAATTATTGGGGAGGAAACTTTTGAAAAAGTTTCCCCTATATTTATTATTTTTTTATTAACCTTTACTCTACTAAGCCTTGAATATTAATCAAGGCTTTTTATTTTTTTCTCAAAGCCTTGAGAATAGTCAAAACTCCTATAACAATAATAATACCTGAAAGCATCTTAGGTGTATTAAGTATTACCGAAATGCCTCCTGAAAAACCAACTAATATTAATACGCCTAAACCAATAAATAAAGTTCCGAAATACAATGTAAATTTGCTTAGAAAATGTTTTTCTATTAAGTAAACAGAAATAAAACTCATACCAATATAAACGAAAAACATGCCCCCAGAAATAGACTGAAATAAATGTATACTAAAAGACATAATGTAAAGCCCAAACCATATTAAAAAAGAAGCCGGCAAAAGTAGTCCTCTCTTGTTTTTGCTATAATACAAAATTATGAATACAAGCCCTGGTATTAAAAAAAGTAACCCTGCAAAAAGAAATCCGGACGGTTCTATAAATTTTAGATTGCTCAATATACCATAAAATCCGAAAATAAACATATAACAGCCAAAAAATAAAGACCAACTCTTCCTTTTTGTTTTATACAATAATAAAAGAGCAAAACCACAAACAGTTACAGCCAAAAAAATATAATTTATTCTAATAACATTTTGTATTAAAGCAAAAATACCTAAAAGTATAATGATAATACCAATTAAGATTTGATTTGGTTTTGAAACCACAAAAATTCCTCCTATGTGTCTTTTAGAACCTATTTAAAATGTTGTTTTTTACGTAATTTAACGTGAGTGAGTTCGACGTAGTCGAACCGGCTTGTGAAACAAGCCGAAATCGTAAGATTTTTCATGTTATGAGCATAAATTTAGCATGACTATGGCTAAATTTGTACGAATATTATCAAAAGTTCGATACAGCTTTATTGTGTCGAACTCACGTTAATTTATGGTGATTTTTTGGTATGCAATAAAGCATAGACAACACATACTAGATAAAATCCACTAGATGCATTGATGAATCAGAGCAAAAATCAACCAAAAAACGCAAAATGGAGATTTTAAACGGGTTCTTATAACTAAATATACATAAAAACAAGTTTATAAGTCTGAAAGCTTATTGCTTTAAAATTAAAATTATTATACTATAATACACAGTAACATATTGTTAATCAATAATATTATACATAATAAATAGAGGTGCTAAATGGTTTTTAATTCTTTTTCATTTTTGGTATTTATAACGGTTGTAGTGTTACTTTATTACATGTTACCGCATAGATTTCGCTGGGTTTTAATTTTAACAGCTAGTTTTGTTTTTTATATGGTATGGAATCCTGTTTTGATTACTTTACTTTTGTTTACTGTTTTTATTAATTATATCATATCTTTAAGAATATTTTTTTACAAAAATAAAAAAGGTAAAATATTACAAAAACGACTATTAATTTTGTGCATTATTATTAATTTTGGGATTTTATTTATATTTAAGTATTTACCTTTATTAAATCAAACAATAGCATATATTTATAAAATTATTGGATTGGTTTATATACCGCCAGATTTTAGCATTATATTGCCTATGGGTATTTCATTTTATACATTTCAGGCGGTTGGTTATACAATTGACATTTATAAAAAGAAATATGAGCCTGAAAGGAATTTTTTTAAGTTCTGCCTATTTATAACCTTTTTTCCTCAACTTGTCGCAGGGCCTATAGAAAGAGCAAAAGACTTAATGCCTCAGCTTTTTTCAAAAAAAACATTTAAGCTTAATAATATTATTTTAGGTTTAAAATTTATAATTTTTGGTTTATTCAAAAAAGTAGTAATAGCAGATAGAATTGCGGTTGCAGTAAATACTGTTTACAGTTCTCCAAAAAATTATGAGGGGCTTTATTTTATTATTGCTACCTTTCTTTTCTCCTTTCAGATTTATTGTGATTTTTGTGGATATTCTGATATAGCAGTGGGTTGTGCAAAGCTTTTGGATATTAATTTAATGCAAAATTTTAAACAACCTTATTTTTCAAAAAGCATAAAAGAGTTTTGGAGAAGGTGGCATATATCACTTTCTACATGGTTTAAAGATTATGTTTATTTTCCTTTGGGCGGAAATCGTGTCTCAAAGCCTAGGCATTATTTTAATTTAATAGTGACTTTTTTGGTAAGTGGTATTTGGCACGGGGCAAACTGGACTTTTATAATCTGGGGAGGGCTTCACGGATTATATCAAATTATTGAGAGCATTTTGGATAATATAAAAAGAAAGGTTTTAATATTTTTACACATTGATAATTTTAAATTTGATTTCTTTCTAATTAACATTATAAAGGTTATATTTACTTTTTTAATTGTATCATTTACTTATATTTTCTTTAGAGGAAACAAATTAGAAGACTCTTATTATATTGTAACAAATTTATTTAGAGGCTATAGAAGTTGGACAACTATTCAATATGTTTATGATGTAATGAATAATATGGGAATAACACTTTTAGAACTGCTTATTAGTTTTGCTTGTATTTTATTTTTAATGTTAGTTGAATTTTTTTGCAGGGAAGACACAATCCATAATATTTTGATGAAAACCAATGGAATATTTCGCTTTTTGTTTTACTTTTTTGTAAGCATATTAATTTTATCATTAGGGGTGTATTATAATGCCGGAGAGTTCATATATTTCCAATTCTAATAAAAAGCTACATAAAAGAAAATCATTTAAAATAAGTTTTATTAAAAATATATTTGCAATAATAATATTTTTGATTCTCTTTTACTATGCAGTTGTTTATATTGGAGATAAGTATTACTTTGCTTCTACACAAAACAAAATAAACGAATGGAGTAAACAAAGATTTGATGATTTTTACAATACAGATAGAAATACATTAGATATGATATTCTTAGGCTCATCACACTCTTATTGTACTTTTGACCCTGAAAACTTTGATTCTGCATTAAATATAAAGTCGTTCCAGTTGGGTATGCCGTCACAGCAACCTAACTCATCTTATTATACTTTGAAGGAAGTACTTAATTACCAACGCCCAAAAACTGTTGTGATGGAGCTCTATTGGGACGTATTGGATAAAGATTTTGAGGCAAAACAAGTTGATACTTTTTTCCTAGTATTAAATAATGATGAATTAAAAAAAGACTATATAAAAAATGTTTTTCCAATTCACGAAAAAGTTAAATACTATATTAAGCCTATTAAATATCAGCAAGACTTTATTGCTTACACAAATAAGCAGCTTATTGATTTTATTGACAAAAGCTATGACTTAAGAAGAACGATTGTGCAATTTGTAGGTGAGGAGTATTACCGCTCCAAAGGATATATTTATTGCGATTACATTATGTCAGACGAGGAACGTTCAAGAATAGAAAAATCCAACGGAGTTAATGCAAATAAGTGGAAACTTTCGAGTGTACAAAAAAATTATATTACAAAAATAGCTGAACTTTGTAAGGATAATAATGTTGAGCTCATTTTTGTTACAGCTCCTGTCTCAAATATTACATTTAGTAAAATGAAAAATTATGAAAATATTCATAATAAGATTTCAGAAGTTACTGAAGAATTAAATGTAGACTACTTGGATTTTAACTTGATTAATGAAGCAGAAAGGATATTTAATGATGATATGTTTCGGGATTCTGGGCATCTAAATGATAGCGGTGTTAAGGTTGCCGATGAATATTTTATTAGGTGGTTAGGTAGTAGGAAATAAAAATATAATTTATATCATAGAGGTGATACTTATGAAAAAATGTAAAAATTGTGGTGAATTAAATGGAAATAACGCTGAAAAATGTTATAAGTGCGATATTTTATTGCCTAACTCAACTGAACACATTGAATCAAACAGAGTTCGAAAACCTTGGCTTGCTACAGCAGGGGTACAAGATTGGCAGTTTAGGGTTAATTTATTGATTGCTATTGCATTTATACCATTTTTAATTGCTGCATTTATTGTTAAATTTGATTTTAAATTTATTTATGAAAGTTATTTTTTTAAAATATTTCTTATATTTAGTTTATTAGACTTTATTATATTTATGGTAGTTGCAATAGTAATATCAGAAAAATATTTACGATGCCCTAGTTGTAATATGCGTTTAGGAGGCCGTGGTCGATATAATATTAAATTTTCCCCAAATTGCGGAAGGAATTTAAATTTTTTATAATTAAACTTATACTATATTTGTGCAATAATTATACAGGAAATATAGATAATAGTTAAAACACATATTGACTTTTTTATTGTCGTAAACTGGATTTTTATGTAATTTTTTCATATAATAAAAACTATAACTATTAGTTAATATATTAATTATAAAAAGGAGTGTATTATTATGAAAAAATTTGTAAAAAGAGCAGTAAGCTTATTGTTGTGCACTGCTTTTCTGACTGTAAATTGTGTAACTGCAAAAGCATTAGACATAATTGCTGGAGACCCTACTTATCATTTATTAAAGGATTTTGGAGAAGATGGCGAAACAATTATTAAGTTTGACAGAGATATGGAAATTAAACCCTCAGAAAATTTTAAATTTTTAATGGTTCATGGAACTCTAATGTTAGATGATGTAATTAAAACAGTTGATGGCAGAGCACTTGTACCTATAGGACTTATTCTGGGTTCTTTATAAATAAAATAGAAGATTTAAGTGAAAATGTTATTTTAAATTTATACTTCTAAACAATAAATTTTTAGAAAAAATAAATAATGGGGAGAAAGCTTTATAAAAATTTTCCTCCCCAAGCCACCTCAAAACTTTTATCAGAAACGTATTTTGTGCGTTTCTTTGTTCTTTATTATGGCTATCCTTTAGTATGAATAGAAAATAAAGATAATGACAAGTAAGTAATTTCAAAAGAAGAAACCGTTGAAAATACTCGTAAATTTCTTTTAGACTTTATTGCAAACCACAAAACTAAATACGATGACTCATATAGTACATAATGAAAACCGTTTCTTTGCACAAAAAAAACTAGTTTTTAAACACTTTTTTCTGATAAATTAATATTTAACAAAAAATGTATTTATGTTATACTATTTTTAGTAATGGCACTATATGCCTTTATTGCCTGTAACATTACCCTAATAAAATTTTTGATTTTATATATAATAATGGGTATATGTTATAATAAAATTTTAGGAGGATTTTGAAATGGTAAAAATTGGTATCAATGGATTTGGACGTATTGGTCGTCTTGTTTTCAGAGCGTCTTTAGAAAGAAAAGATGTTCAAGTTGTAGCTATTAACGACCCATTTATCGACCTTGATTATATGGTGTATATGCTTAAATATGATTCAGTTCATGGACGTTTTAAAGGTGAAGTTTCTATTAAAGACGGCAAATTAGTTGTTAATGGAAATGAAATTACTGTTTGTGAATGTAAAGACCCTTCTGAAATTCCTTGGGGACAAGCTGGTGCAGACTATGTTGTTGAGTCTACAGGGGTTTTCACTACTATTGATACAGCTTCTGCTCACATAAAAGGTGGAGCTAAAAAAGTAGTTATTAGTGCTCCTTCTGCTGATGCAAAAATGTTTGTTATGGGTGTAAACCACAAACAATACACTAAAGATTTAACAGTTGTATCAAATGCTTCTTGTACAACAAACTGTCTTGCTCCTTTAGCAAAAGTTATAAATGATAACTTTGGTATTATTGAAGGCTTAATGACAACTGTACATGCTACTACAGCTACTCAAAAAACAGTAGACGGCCCTTCTAAAAAAGACTGGAGAGGCGGACGTGCTGCTGCTACAAATATTATTCCTTCTTCTACAGGTGCTGCAAAAGCTGTTGGCAAAGTTATTCCTGAACTTAATGGTAAATTAACAGGTATGGCTTTCCGTGTTCCTACTGTAGACGTTTCTGTAGTAGACCTTACTTGCCGTCTTGAAAAAGCTGCTTCTTATGACCAAATTAAAGATGCTGTTAAAAAAGCTGCTGAAGGCGAACTTAAAGGTATTCTTGCTTACACAGAAGATGCTGTTGTTTCTACTGATTTTATCGGAGAATCTAACACTTCTGTTTTTGATGCTTCTGCAGGTATCGCATTAAATGACAATTTCGTTAAATTAGTAGCTTGGTATGATAACGAATGGGGTTACTCAAATAAAGTTGTAGACCTTATTTCTCATATGGCTACAGTTGATGCTCAATAAGCTAAAAATTTTTTCAAGCAAAGAACTTTTGTCACAATATCGCATTTGTAGCATTATGTGATAAAGTTTTTTGAAAGGTTTGGGAAACTTTTTTTCAAAAAGGTTTCCCACTTTTTATATATTTTTTTATAGTGAAATAACATCATTATCTAAATTTAAATATCCGCTAAGCCTTGCTTTTAATAATATATTTTCGTGGTCGTTTAAATCAAAATCTTTACTTAATATTGCAACCGCTGCTTCTTGTACTTCTTTTAATATTGAAATATCTTTATACAAATTTGCAATTTTAAATTCTGGTATCCCATGCTGTTTCGTTCCAAAAAAGTCTCCTGGACCTCTTAAATCTAAATCAAGCTCTGAAATTTCAAATCCGTCTCCTGTTTTAGACATGGCTTCCATTCTTTGTTTACATATTTTTGACTTGCTGTCGGTTATTAAAATACAATAAGATTTATCACTTCCACGCCCTACTCTGCCCCTAAGCTGATGAAGCTGTGCTAGCCCAAACCTTTCTGCATTTTCTATCAGCATTACTGTTGCATTAGGCACATTTATTCCTACCTCAATAACTGTTGTAGAAACAATTACGTCTATTTCTCCATTTATAAAATCTTCCATTGTTTTCTGCTTTATATCTTGTTTCATTTTTCCATGCAAACATTCTATTTTTAAATCAAGCAATATTTTTTTTAAGTCCTCTGTATATTTTAATACAGAATTTAACTTTATAGTTTCGGACTCCTCAATCATAGGGCATATTATGTATGCCTGTCTTCCTTCTGATACTTGTTTTCTTATAAAATTATATACTCTTGTCCTATATGAATTATTAACAGAATATGTATCAATTTTTTGCCTTCCTGGTGGAAGTTCATTTATAACAGAAACGTCCATATCTCCATATAAAATTAAAGCAAGCGTACGAGGAATTGGAGTTGCTGTCATTACCAAAAAATGAGGATTTAAACCTTTATCTTTTAAAGTAATTCTTTGCCTTACCCCAAAGCGGTGCTGCTCATCTGTAATAACCAAACATAAATTTTTAAACTCAACATTCTGCTGAATTAAAGCATGTGTTCCTATTATCATCTTGCTTTTTCCTGATGAAATACTTTCAAGTGCAATATTTTTTTCTTTCCTTTTTAATGAGCCTGAAAGCAATATTGTCTCAATACCCAGTTTATCAAAATATTTTTTGAAAGAATTATAGTGCTGAACCGTCAGAACTTCAGTAGGTGCCATTAGTGCTGCTTGACAACAATTATCACTGTTATTAATAACCATATATGCCGTCGCCATAGCAATAGCAGTCTTACCTGAGCCAACATCACCCTGAATAAGCCTATTCATTAAAACTCCGTCTACAAAATCTTTTTTAATTTCACTAATTACATTCAATTGGGAACTAGTCATTTCAAACGGTAATATATTTAAGAGCTTTTCACAGCTTGGATTTTCATATTTTTGTGTTGTTTTTCTTTTAATAAAACCTTTCATTTTTAAAAGTGCTATCTGCATTAAAAATAATTCCTCAAAAACAAGCCTTCTCCTAGCTAGGAAAAAGCTTTCATTTGTTTTCGGAAAATGAATATTTTCAATTGCCGTTTTTCTGTCTATAAGATTGTATTTTTGCAAAATCTCTCTAGGCAAAAAATCTGTAATTTGTTCCTTTACTTCATCTAAACAATTTTTTATAAATGTCCTTAACATTTTTTGAGACAGCTTAACAGTTAGTAAATAAATAGGTATAATTCTGCCAAAAGAAAGCGATTCCTTCTGGGAAACAATTTCAAAATCCGGTGATTCTATTTGCTTTTTGTCTAATCTAATTGTAATCTTTCCTGTAAAAATATATTCTTCACCTTTTTTAAATTTACTTTTTAAATATGGTTGATTAAACCAAACAGCCTCCAATAAACCTGTTCCATCATGTAATTTAACCTTTGTTATTATTTTCCCGTTTATAGCAGTATTTTCTGCAATTCCTGATATTGTAGGATAAACTTTTGCTTTTATTGTATAAACTTCGTCCTCAGATATTTCTGCTATTTTTGTGATTTTGCTTCTATCTTCATAATTACGAGGAAAATATTCTATTAAATCTTCTAATGTAAAAATATTTAATTTTCCGAGAAGTGCAAGTCTCTGTTCTCCTACATTATTTAATGAAGAAACAGAATTGCTTAAATCCATATAATCACCATCTTTAGCTATGAATATGCTACTTATTCTACAGAAATTATATAGTAATATAAAGGCTGTCCACCATTTTTAAACTCAATTTCCATTTTGGGATAATTTTCCTCAACATAAGTATATAATTGGCTAGCGTCTTCCTCAGAAATATCTTCACCATAATAAATACTTATTAAATCTTTGTCCTCTTTTAGCATTTCATCAACTAAGTTTTTAGCACCTTCAAAAATATTACTATCTACTGCCTGAATATTATCATCCAAAATACATATAATATTACCTTCTTTAATTTCCCTGTCATCTATTTTTGTATCTCTTGCGGCATAAGTAACTTGACCCGTTTTTACACTATAAATAGCTTCCTGCATAGATTTTATGTTTTCCTCAAAACTATAGTCAGGCACATAGTTTACCATTGCAGAAATACCTTGTGGTATTGTCTTTGTAGGAATAACATAAACCTTCTTATCCTTTGAAAGTTCTGCTGCCTGTTTTGCAGACAAAATAATATTTTTATTGTTTGGTAATATTACAATATTTTCAGAATTAATTGCAGAAATAGCAGCCATTATTTCATCTATATTTGGATTCATTGACTGACCGCCTTGTATTATCTCGTCTACACCCAACTCCTTAAAGATTTCGCAAAAACCATCACCTGATAAAACTGCAATAAAACCTACTTCTTTTTTTGTATTTGTCTTATCCTCATTTAGTTGAATATTGCTTGTTTCATTGTTGTCATCATTATTTGTTTTTTCTACAAAACTTATCATATTAGTATGCTGTTCACGCATGTTTTCTATTTTTATATTACTCAAACTACCTAATTTCAGCGCGTATTCAAGTACAGTTCCAGGGTGTTCTGTGTGAACATGTATTTTTACTATTTTATCATCACAAACAACAACAATTGAGTCCCCAACAGTATCTAAAAACATTTTTATAGTATTTTCCAATCTATGGGAAGCTTTTTGTACATTTATAAAAAACTCTGTGCAATATCCATATTGTATGTTTTCGGAGGCTGAAACACTAACATACCTCTTTTTATTTTCTGTAGAAAAGCTTTCTACCTTTACATCTTCTAAATTAAAACTATTTATAACCCCTTCTAAAATAACTAGCAAACCTTTTCCGCCTGAATCTACAACTCCAGCCTGTTTAAGTTCTGGAAGCATTTCTGTAGTTGAGTCTAAAACTTTTTTAGCGTGTTCTAAAGCTTCTTTCATCATTTTTTCTATATCTTCATTATACAGTGAATATTCTAAAGCTTTATCGGCTATCGCTTTCGCTATCGTTAAAATTGTTCCTTCCTTTGGCTTCATAACGGCTTTATATGCCATTTCAGATGCTTTCATAAATGCTTTTGCAATATCATCAGCATTTATGATTGCTTTATTTTCTAGTGTTTTTGCAAAACCTCTAAAAAGTTGCGACAAGATAACACCTGAATTTCCTCTTGCTCCTCTTAAACAGCCATCTGATGCCACTTTTGCAACATCATATACATTAGGTGTATTTAGTTTTTCCACCTCTCTAGCCGCAAACAAAAGTGTTAATGACATATTTGTACCAGTATCACCGTCTGGCACTGGAAAAACATTAAGAGAGTCTATTATATCTTTATTTTTTGCCAATTCATTTGATGCTGAAATAATAGCTTTTCTAAGCAATATTCCGTCTATATTTTTAAATCCCAAAACCGTCTCCTCCTACATAGAGAGTATATAAAACACCACTTAAATCACTCTCTAATTGTTGACTCTTACTCCCTCAACAAATATATTTATTTCTTCTACATTTAAACCAACATATTCCTCAACCCTATATTTTACTGTGCTAATTAATGTGTCAGCTATTGCCGAAATATTTGTACCATATTCAACAATTATGTGCAAATCAATTACTAAAAATTCATCATTTATAACAAGCTTTATACCTTTGGTTAGGCTTTCTCTTTTCAAAAGCTGTACTAATCCGTCTTTCACGTTTTTTGCAGCCATGCCTACAATACCATAGCAGTCCATAGCTGCTAAACCTGCAATTCTGGCAATTACTTCATTATCTATAGTTATAGTTCCATATTCGTTTTTAACTTTGGATGACATAACAATCCTCCTTGCATTTTTAATATTAACCATTATACACCAACATAGTTTGTTCAATCAACTTTTTTAGAAATGAATGTTAATTATTATAAGACCTTGGAAAACTTTTTTGAAAAAAAGTTCCCCAAACCCTTTAAAAAAATTTTATCTCCAAACAATGCAAGTATTGTTTGGTTTTTAGAGACAGCAGTAGTAAATAAACGTACAAAGTACGTTTCTTAAAAAGCTTTGAGGAAGGGTTTGGGTAGTAAGCTTTTCAAAAGTTTCCTCACCAATATCTTTTATTTATTTAATATGGCTAAATATAAATTTCTTCTTCTGTATGAAATAAATAAATGATACATTCTTTTACCCTTTTACCTGTACTTCTTTCTAAAGCCTTTTTATAAAGATTGAGCTGAATACTGTATTTGTCTTTAATCTGATTAATAGATTTAAAAAAATCAGTTTTATAATCCACAATTATTATTTCGTCGTTTTCTTCAAAGTAGCAATCTATAATTCCATGAACAAGTATAATACCTTTTGAATCTTTAAGATTATCCTGCCTATAAACCTCATATGGGCTTAACCCCATTACAAAAGGAAATTCTTTTTTTACTGAATTTGAATTTCTCATTCTTTGGGCTAGAGGTGAATTTGCAAAATTAACTATTTTTTTTATTGGAATTAATTCTCTGACTTCCTCTTGAATAATATTACTTTTTATTAAGCTATCTAACAATTTAGTTATATCGTGCTCATTTTTGTGAATAGATAAATCTAAATGTTCCATCATAGTGTGAACAATAGTACCTAACTGCACATTTGTAGCAGGCTTATTTTCCTTTAAAAACTCTGGTTCTTTTATTATATTATTTTCAAATAAATTAAATTGGGTAGTATAACTGTTAGTAATCTCATTTTGGTAAATACGCTTTATTTCAGATATAGAAATTTTGCTAGGTAATGTAGTTTCTTCTATTAAAGGATATTGCCATGCAAATTTTTCATATATATCCTTTGTTTTTCCGCTATAATCAGCGTTTTCAGATATATTTTTAAGCCTATTATAAATTTCATTTGCTTTTTTATCTAAAAGATTTTCTTCCTCGTCAATTTCCTCTTGTGTCTTAACAAAGATTTTAAAATTTGAACAATAATCATAAATCTGTTTATTTCCAACCATTACAACATGTTCAAGTCTTATTGCATCTCCGCATCTGTGTCTTGCTAATGCCGGACAAATCCAGTCTAAAAAATTATCCGCTTTAAGCATATAATGCTGGGGAATTTCCTTTTCTTTTAAACTAATATATCTTTGCCAATTAAATAAACTTTTTTCTATATTAGACGTACAGCCTGTTAAAATAAGCTTTTCTTTTGCTCTTGTAAGTGCCACATAAAGCATACGCATTTCTTCCGACAAATTCTCTTGATGAACTTTATGAGAAGTTGCTATACTTGCTAGCGTTTTGGTTTTTATTCTGTTTTCGATATCTACATATGTTGCTCCAAAACCTAATTTATGATGAAGAATTACTGTTTGCCTTTCATCTTGAACGCTGAATTTTCTTCCCAGCATACTTACAAAAACCACCGGAAATTCTAAACCTTTACTTTTATGTATTGTCATAATTTTAACTAGGTTTTCATTTTCTGATGTAATTTTTGCATCTCCGAAATCATCAGCAGATTTTTTAAGTTTTTCTATATACCTTATAAAATTGAAAAGCCCTTTTAAGCTTGTAGCCTCATAAGTTGTAGCTTTTTCCTGCAATGCACGCAGATTTGCTTGCCTTATATTTCCCCCAGGCATTACTCCTAAATAATTAAAGTAATCTGTATCACTATAAATAATTGATAAAATACTTGTTACAGAAGTATATACAGCAATTTTTCTCCATCTATCCAAATCACCTATAAACTTCTGTAGTTTTTTTAGAATAGTCCAATCAATATCAAAATCCAAACCATTTCCGCTCTCAATATATTCCATAATACAATCATAAAAATCGCATTGCAGTTTTATATGTCTTATTTCGAGTAGTTCGTCAGAACTAAACATATAAACAGGAGAACGCAAAACCGTTATCAAATGAACATCTTGTCTAGGGTTATCAATTATTTGCAGAAAACTTAAAATAGTCGAAACCTCAATAGAATCAAAATAGTTGCCTCCATTATCAGCAAAAACAGGAATGTTATATCTTTTTAATACATCAATAAAAACATCAGCAACGGATTTTACCGAACGCATAATAATTATTATATCGCTGTATGCAACGTCTCTGTAATTACCTGTTTTTTTATCAACAACTTGCAGTTTGTTTTTTCCTTCTACCATCTCCAAAATACGCATAGCTATTATTTTTGCTTCGAGTTCGGCTTTTGAAATTAATTCAATTTCTTCTTCCTCGTTTATTTCGTATTCATTTTCTTTCTTTTTGCTCTTTTCAACACCGATATATACCTCTACATCTGTTGAAATATTTTCATCGTCAGTATCGGGAAAATCTGCTCCTGCATATAACGCTACTTTTTCGTCATAATTTATTTCTCCTACATCTTCCGTCATAAGCTGATAAAATAGTAAATTTATAAAATCCAATACTACTTTTCGGCTTCTAAAATTTTTATATAAATCTATCCTTATATTTTTACTGTTATCATTATGACTGTATGAATTGTATTTTTGAAGGAAAATTTCTGGGTTTGCTCTTCTAAATCTATATATACTTTGCTTTATATCCCCAACCATAAATCTATTTGGAACATCAGTTCTTTCTATAGAAGAAAGAATAAGCTCTTGTATCTGATTGCTGTCTTGATACTCGTCAATCATTATTTCTTCAAATTTTTCTCTTAACTCCAAAGCAGCACTCGAAGGCTTAAATTCATTTTTATCTATATCTTTTTCAATAAGAATTTCCAAGCAGTAATGCTCTAAATCATTAAAGTCAACTAAATTACGCTCTTTCTTTGCATTTTTATACTGCTCTGCAAACTCTTTTATAATATTACTGAGCGTTTTCAAAACAGGATAAATATTTTGTAAATCTTTCAAAAAGAATTCGGGAGGCTTTATAAAATTTTTTTCTTTTATTCTTTTTATAACACCTTTAACTTCATCGTCTCTGATTTTTTTGACCTGCTCCTTCAAATCATCAAATACAATACCTTCTCCTTTTTTTCTTGAAAGAGTTTTATATTGTATTTCATTAAAAGCCCTATACATATGCAAAAATGAAGTATCGCATTTTTTTATTAGTTGCTCTACTTCAACTTTATCGCAATATAATGTCTCTAAATACTGGTTAGGTCCATTAGGAGATTCACATATTTTAATTGCGTAATCTATGCTTTCTAAAACTCCATAAAGAGTTGATATGATTGACTCTTTAATAATTTTAAACCACAAAGTATTTGACAAGTCTTCATAATCTTTTATATTAAACATTTCTGTTTTTTCTTCAAGCCATTCGTGCCACCAAGGAATATTGCTGACAAAATTATATATATTTAATACAATTTCCCCTAAATCATCATCTTTTGTTTTTTTTCCTCCATAGCTTTCTACTAATTGCAAAAAGTCATCATTTTGTTCCTTAGCATATTCAGTCTCAAATATTTCCTCCAGTATTTGAGATTTTAAAAGCTGCATTTCTGTTTGGTCAGCAATTCTAAAATTTGGGTCTAAATCTATTAAATAAAAATAGCTATGCACGACATCTAAACAAAATGAATGTATTGTGCTGATTGAAGCCTTATTTAGAATAGCTATTTGTTTTCTTAGAAGTTCGCTTTCGGGGTCATCTTCAAGTTTTTTTATGAGTGCTTCTGTTATTCTTTGACGCATTTCTCCAGCAGCAGCTTCTGTAAATGTAACAACCAAAAGCCTATCTACAGAGACAGGCTTATTTTTATTGTTTTTTCCATTAGTTATTAAATTTATTATTCTTTCCACAAGGACAGCCGTTTTACCTGAACCTGCCGCTGCCGCCACAAGCAGATTACTGTCTTGGGTGTATATAGCTCTTTTTTGTTCTTCTGTATAACCCATTTTTATACTCCATATTATTTATTTTAAATAAAAGACATTAGGGCTAGAAGCCTAAATAAAAAAATCTTACATTATTCTATAATGCAATCTTCAAGACCTCAACCTCACTTAAAAAAGAGTTACGAGAATTGTAAAACAAATTCCCTGCTAAAGCTAAAATTACAGGATTTTTATGTTGGAGTTTAAAAATATCGCTACACATTTTTTTTGTGAATTCGGCTTCAAACTGTGCATCACAGTCTTCTCTAATCCTCCGATATTTATTTAAAAGTTTAAAATCATGTTTACTCCATTGAAAAACAAAAGCCATAGCTTTATGAATACGGCTTAAATGAGCAGAGTCATGCTCATCATAACAAATAGTGTGATAGAGACTTATCCATTTGTATATTTTTCTTCCCATTTTAGAATCAAGTTTTTCTATATTTTTATAAAAAATATTATTATCTCCTTGTATATAACAGAAAAAATCATATGCATCACCAATTGCACAGCATATAGCTTGGGCACAAAAGCCTTTTATAAACTTATCGTCTATCTGTTCCAATCTGTCATAAAATATTGTACCTTCATCTTCAACATATTTTTCAATCAAATTTTCTCTTTTAATAAATATTTGTTTAGCTTTATCAAGCAACATCAAAATAATTACCTCCAAATAACTTTTATAAGTCGCACAAACTAGCAACCATTACGGCTTTTATTGTATGCATTCTGTTTTCAGCTTCATCAAAAACAACCGAATTGGCACTTTCAAAAACTTCCTCTGTAACCTCATTACCTTTAACCGCAGGAAGGTCATGCATAAAAATAGTATTAGGATTCTCTGTTTTTGACATTAACTCTTTATTAACCTGATATGGTGAGAGAAGTTTTAACCTTTCTTTTGATTTTTCTTCCTCTCCCATAGAAACCCAAACATCTGTATAAACTACATCTGCACCTTTAACAGCCTCTTCTGGGTTTTCAATAAATTTTATAGTACTTCCACTCCCGTCAGCGTATTTTTGGCACTGTTCAAGCAGTTCATCTTTAGGAAAAAGCTCTTTAGGAGCACCTAGCGTAAAATTCATACCAACTTTTGATGCCCCAATTAATAGTGCATTTGCTATATTATTCCTTCCATCACCGATATATGTAAAATTAATACCGGAAACTTTGCCAAATTTTTCTTTTATAGTCAGTAAATCTGCAAGAACCTGTGTTGGGTGGTCATCATCTGTTAAACCATTCCATACAGGAACACCGCTATATTCAGCTAATATTTCAACATATCTCTGCTCAAATCCTCTAAACTCTATTCCATCATACATTCTTCCTAAAACTCTTGCTGTATCTTCTATAGACTCTTTATGACCTAACTGAATATCGTTACTGCTTAAATAATCAGAATGTGCTCCTTCATCAGCACAAGCAACAGCAAATGAACAACGAGTACGTGTTGATGCTTTCTCAAAAATCAAGGCTATATTTTTATTTAATAATTTTTTATCAAATATGCCACTTTTCTTTTTTTTCTTGAGATTTTCCGCTAATTCCACAAGATACAGAATCTCTTCCTTAGTAAAATCTTTTAAAGTCAGTAAATGACGACCTTTTAAATTTATAGACATTAAATTTACCCCTTTTTTAGACAATTTATTGTTTTTTTATTTTATCATATTATAAATATATTGTATATGCCTAATAAAACGTCAAAATTGTATATAAAAACCCCGAGGCTTTTATCCTCAAATCCTTTGCTTACAATATAAGAAAACACACTTTTTGCGGTTTATAAAAGCCCAAGGCTTTAAATACCCTTTATTATAGCCTAAGTTAAAGTTTTTGAAAAGGGGAGTTTTAGAGGGGAAAAACTTTTTTTAAAAAGTTTTTCCCCTCTAATGTCTTGCTTACTTTTTATAAACTCCATTTTTAATAAGCATTTCAATTATTTCAAACTCCTTAATCAATTCATTAAAATACATCTTAGCTTCCTCATGTCTTTTACTTGTGCTGTCTAAATAATCCTTAAACTTTTCTTTTCCTGACTGATTATAGCATTTCGTATTAAATGCATTTATTGTTGTAAATATAAAATTATATATTTTTTCTATAGGAATGTCTTTTCTAAAAATTGTTAAATCAATATTTTCATAAAATAGATTAATTGCATTATTTCCATGATTATCCTTAATCTGCTTAAAGTCAGAAAAACCATCTTCTTCTGATAGCAAATAAAAATCAGCCAAAATCATATTATAAATATACTGTTTCCTACCAATTTTTTGATTTATAACCATAGTTGCTTTCCATGCACGCTCAAAGAAATCCTTTTCGTTAAGGTCTATATGATATTGCAAATCCTCCATATATTCATCTAATGCTTTTTTAACACACTCTAAATATAATTTTCTCTTGTTTCCAAAATAATGAAATATTAATCCTTTTGAAAACCCTGATTTTTCTGTAATTCTATTTGTTGAGCCTTGTTTATATCCATGTTCCGCAAATTCATCCATCGCTACATTCAATATTGTATTTTTAGAGTTTTTAGATTTTTCATTCACTCTTTATTTTAACCCCCTCTTTTAAGCCAGCTATATTGGCATCTTTTATAACAAAATCCCCTTCATTTATACCACTTTCAATTACAGTTTCAGTTTGGAGTTCCACTCCCTTTTCAACTTCAACAGTATTTGCAATTCCGTTTCGCACAACCCAAACCATATATTTTTCATCATCAACTTTAAACAATGCTGTTTTAGGAACAGTAAGCTTATTTTCTTCTGCATAAAATATAAATTTAACTAAAACATCATAACCCGATTTAAAAATAGTTTTGTCATCAGGTTCTATAGTAACTTTTACAGATTTTTCTTCTACCCCTAATGCAGAAATTTTTTCTACAGCTTCATCTTCAATTTTTATAACTTTGCCAGTATATGTTTTGTCTCCTTCTCTTCTTTTTAGAATTAGTTCAACAGCCTGCCCCTCAAAAACCTCATCTATATCAGATGTTGAAACGAAAACTTCAATGTTTTCATGCCCTTCACCTGTTATTGTTGCTATAGGAGAACTAACGCTTGCAACATTTGTATCTTTTATATGAAGATTTTTTATTACTCCCGAAATAGGTGATTTAATTTTACAATCTTCTATTTTTTTGTAAAGCAGTTCAATTGATGCTCTGCCTCCTTGTGCAAGTGAGTCGTAATATTGTGCCATCGAGCCTGTATAATTTTTACTTAATGCTCTGTCTACACCTGCTATTTGTACATTTAATGCCTCTCTCATTGCTGCATAGTAATCTTCTGAACCCTTCTCATTTGTATTTTGTATTAAATTAAGCTGCTTATTGCTTTGTTCTAATGTAGCCTGTGCATCTTCAAGTTCTTTAAGTGAGTTATTATAATCTTTTTCGGAAAAAACTCCACCTTCATAAAGCATTTTTACTTTTTGTAAGTTTTCCTCGCTCCATTTTAGATTATTTTCATTCTGCAAAATTACTTCTTTTTGAAGACGGATTTGCTCCTCTTTTGATATTGAAGAAGTTTTTGCCTGTTCTTCTAAAGCCTTTATTTGACTTTTAAGCTCATCTTTTTTGGATATTAAACTATCCTTTTCTTTTACTTCCTGCGTAGATAGGTTGCCTTTTTGTGCTTCATAACCTTTTATATTACTTTCTATTTGAGCAATTTCTAAAAGTAACCCACTTGAGTCTACAGTACAAATAACATCTCCTGCATTTACTTTTTGCCCTTCCCAAACATTCAGAGTTGTAATCGCACCTGATACTACTGAATAAACTTCAACAACTCTTTGTGCTACTACTTCTCCTTGATGTGTAAAATACATTTCAGCTTTTTTACTTTTTACTTCTGATAATTCAGCAGTCATTGGCTGTAGCATTGAGAAAATTCCCATAACTGCAATTAGCAACACAATTACTACAACAAATATCCATTTTACAGCTTTTTTCATTTTATTCCCTCTCCTTCAGCACTTCAACCATATCAAATTTTTTAATATTTCTTATAGCCGTTTTGTTAGAAAAAAGCACCGCTAATATACAACCTGCTAACCCCACAAAATATGCTTGTATAGGCGTATTAGTAGGAATAGTAAACATTTCTATGTCCATAATACTTGAAACAGATTGTTTTAAAAATATTGTAAAAGGTATACCCAAAATTACTCCTCCAAAACATAATATCCAATACTCAAAACTTAGTATTTCTCCAACCTCTTTAACTTGTAACCCCAAAACACGCAATGTAGCATATTCTCTTTTTCTTTCCGATAAAGAAATAGTTGATGTATTGTAAATTATAGCAAAAGCAACAACTCCCGACATAATTTCCATAACCCAAATAATATATCCTGTTGAGCCTAACATTTCTTCCATTGCTTTTAAAGTACCTGCCGATGATTCAATTATTGCTACATTTTTACCGTCAATAAGATAGTCCTTTGCATATTCCATATCATCTGTATTAAAAAGGATTGTTGTAGTCATATGCCCTATATCAAATATGTTTTCGAGTGTATTAATCTCCATATAACAAGAGCTTCCTAAGTTTTGCTCAACAATATCCCAAACTAAAACCTTTACATCTTCATCTAGTAATGCAGACGAAATATAAATTTCATCTCCTCGGCTTACTTCAAGTTTTCTTGCAAGTGCATTATTAATAATTACTCCGTTTTTTGGAGGTGAAAAGTTTGTTTTTTTACCTGTATCATATATTTTATAAAGAGTAGTGTCTTCTGTAAGCCCTGTGATAATTACTCCTTCTTTTCTATGCTTTTTGCTTAAAGTAACAGGGATTTCAAGTATTCCCTCTGCTCTTGTTACCCCTTTAATATCTCTTACATTTTTAACTGCCTTATTGTAGTCTGTAAAATCTTGTAATACTACTTTTGCCTCATAAACTTCTATTTTTGTATATTGCTCATACAACATTACATCAATCATATTAGAAAACGAATCCATAAACGCTATAATACCAAAAGAAAACATTATTGATAGTATAATAAAAAAAGAACGTACTTTGTTTCTCTCAATGCTTCTAACAGCCATACTTCCTATTGAGGTCAATAAGCTTTTTATTAATGGTAATTTTTTTAAAATATCATTTTTAATAGCTTTTGGTGCAATAGGACGCATAGCCTCTGCGGGAAGCAATCCTAGAATTTTGTATGCCCCCATAAATGCTCCAACTGCCCCTCCAAAAACACCTATTAATATACCAATGACTAGAAAAATAGTTGTATTAGATGCTTTCAAGTTTGGTATTTGATAATATTGTGCATAGAGTTCTATAAAAGAAGATGTTAATGGCAAACCTAATAAATCTCCTGCCAATCCTCCTGCTAAGCCTGTAATTATACCATAAAGCATATAATGATTTAATATCTTAATATTTGAGTAGCCAAAAGCTTTTAGTGTGCCTATTTGCATACGGTCTTGCTCAATTACTCTTTTTAGCATAAGATATAATACAACAACTGACATAATAACAAACACAAAAGGTATTGAAGTGGAAAAGGCTCTGTTGCCCTCAATTTCTGTTTTTAACATAGAGTAGCTTAATTGGTCTTTCTTTGGTATTAGCCCGCTTAATCCGTATTTTTTTAAATTTTCTTCTATTGCAATTTTTACGTCGTCAAATATATATCCATCTTGTAGTTTAAAGCTTAAATCGTTGTAAAGCCCTTGCATGTTCATACTGTTGGCTAATGCATTTTCAGACACATAAGCAAAACTAAACGTTTCAGGAGATGGCATTAACTGCTTGCTATCTTTTATTGCATACACATATTCAGGGCTTTGTACCTTTCCACAAATATTAAATGTATATTCTTTGCCTTGAATTATTAACTTTATTTTATCTCCTACTTTTAAGTTGTGTGCATTTACAAATGCCTCGCCTATTAATATGTCGTCTGGAGAAGAAATTTCTGTTCCCTCTACTAAGTAGTGTTTGTTTAGTGTTTGAGTAGGAGAGTTATTGTGAGAAATAAGCCTCAAATTTATTATTTCTTTATTATCTTCCATAACAACTCTTGCATCATATGTTAACCTTCCCATTACTTCATCTATGCCTTCAATGTTTTGAAGGATTTCTGCATCAGAAACAGGAATTAGTTTTACTTTTGCAAAAATATCAGCAAGAGCATATTCCTCAAAGTAATTATCTCTTGCCGATTCAAGAGAGTTTGTGGCAACACCCATAGATACATAAATCAGAACTCCAACTGCAATAAGCAAAATACAAGCCGCATATGCTTTTTTATTGCTTAATATCGCCCTTACCGCTTTTTTAAATAGCATTACCACATAACCTCCTCCGGCTCAATAGGTTTTGTGTTTATAACGACTTTGTCAATTAGCCCATCTTTAATATGAAAAACTCTGTCTCCCATATCTCCTATAGCAGAATTATGAGTTATTATTACTACTGTCTTTTTATAGTTTTTATTAAAATCTTTTAAAAGACGTAAAACTTGTATTCCTGTATTAAAATCAAGTGCTCCTGTAGGTTCATCACAAAGAAGTATAGAAGGGTTCTTTGCTATAGCCCTTGCTATAGCTATTCTTTGCTGTTGTCCCCCTGACATTTGAGAAGGAAAATGCCCTCCTCTGTCTGCAAGCCCTATTGTCTCCAAAAGCTCATCTGCTGAAATAGGCTCTTTTGAAAGTTCAGAAGCAAGTAATATATTCTCTTTTGCAGTCAAATTAGGTATTAAATTATAAAACTGAAAAACAAAACCTACTGCCTGCCTTCTATAATTTGTTAACTCTTTATCGTTTATATTTCCGATATTTTTATTGTTGTACAAAACTTCTCCTGTTGTTGGTTTGTCTATTCCCCCTATAATGTTAAGCATTGTACTTTTCCCAGAACCACTAGGCCCTAATATTACAACAAATTCTTCGTCGTAAAGTTCAAATGAAACTCCCCTCAAAGCACTTACTTTTACTTCTCCCATTAAATATTCTTTAGTTACATTTGTTACTTCCAATACTTTTTTCATTTTTCACCTCACCTTGACTACATGGTCAATTTATATTATATACTATTTTGACTACATGGTCAATATGTTTAAAATAAAAAAGTTCTTACACATATAGTTATTTGTAAGAACCACTTTATTATAATGACAAAATATACCTCTCATCAATTAGCTGCTTTCCCATAATATCAAAGGTGTATTCATCATTGTTACATTTAAATCCCAAATTCTCATAAAATTTTTTAGCCCTTTTATTCTCTTTTAGCACCCATAAATAAACATCGTTATAATCACATTTTTTTAAATCAGACAATGCAAAATTCATTAAATACTTGCCATATCCTTTTCCAAAATATTGTGGAAGAGTATATATTGATACTATTTCTCCCCAGTATGGAAATTTATCATCTCTTGATTTTCCATAAGCTACACAGCCGACAGCTATTTCATTATCAAATACAAGTTGAGTAGTTAATTTGTTATTTCTAATCCAATCCTCAAATGCACTTACCCAATAACTATCTTTTAAATCATCTAAATATTTTTGAGGAATAATATCTTTATATGCCGCTTTCCAACTGTATGCGTGTATTTTGCTAATAATTTCTACATCTTCTAAAGTTGCCTGTTTTATGTACATTCTGTCTAACCTCCACTGTTTTAAAATATACCACATATAACAAAAAAGTCACCTATTCAATAAGGTGACTTTTTACTTATCGCAACAAACGATTATTTGATGGGCTCTCAGGGACTCGAACCCGGGACCGTCCGGTTATGAGCCGGATGCTCTAACCAACTGAGCTAAGAGCCCTCACTAAACTATATAAATGAAACAAAATGACCTGTAGGGGAATCGAACCCCTGTTACAGCCGTGAAAGGGCCGTGTCTTAACCGCTTGACCAACAGGCCTCATTTATATATCATCGGCTGAAACTATTTTATTTCGTAACCAACCAACGTTTGATATTATATATTAATAAAATATAAAAGTCAATAGTTTTTTTATTTTTTTAGAAAATAAAAATAAATAAAATTAATATTAAAAATTAATATTAATTTTTTATTTAATTATAGGCTTATATTAACAAATATTGTATAATACTTATATAATTATAATAATCAAATAAATAACGTTAGTTCGACACAATAAAGCAGCATCGAACTTTTGATAATATTCGCATAAATTTAGGCAAAATCAGGCTAAAATTATGCTGATAACATAAAAATCTTACGATTTTTGGCTTGTTTCAGAAACTGGTTCGGCTACGTCGAACTCACGTTAAATAAAAAAAGTATACAAAATTATTACAATAAATGCAACGAATTTACTATTTTAAAAATAGCCATACTATTAATTATTATAAATAACTAAAAAATTATATTATTTTTTTTAGAAATATTTGCTTTTTTAAGAAAATAGTGTATTATTATACAAACTTTATTTTAAATTATTCGTTAATTTATAATGTAAATATCTAGTTTTACTAAACTATATTAGTAAAGTAATAATAACTACATTTATAATGTACTTATAAAATATATGGATAACTTATGTTAGAGGTATATAGTAAATAGTTTTAAAGGAGGAATAAAAATGCCAATAATTAATATGAAGTCATCAGCTTCATTAATTAAAGGTCAAGGCGTAGGTTCGTGTTATGAAGAACAAGTCCGCCTTGTGTCACAAGGATTACCAAAAAGCTATGATATTATTATAAATAGACTAAAAAAAAGTGATATTGCACATTATCATACTATTAATTTTGAGTTTTTTTTAGAAAGGCTATTAACCAGAAGTAAAACCGCAGGTATAGGTTATGTGCACTTTCTTCCAGATACAATAGAAGAAAGCTTATCAATGCCTAAAATTGTTCGTAAAGTTTTCTATAAATATTTAATTGCTTTTTATAATAGTATGGACTATTTGGTAGCTGTTAACCCCACAGTTATAAAAAAATTAGAAGACTATGGAGTAACAAGACCAAAAATTCTTTATATACCTAACTTTGTAACAGAAGAGGAGTTTTACCCTCAAGATGAAACAAAAATATTTAATACTAAATTAAAATACGGTTTACCATTAGATAAATTTATTGTTATGGGTGCTGGGCAATTGCAAAAAAGAAAAGGTGTGCTAGAGTTTATTGAAACAGCAAAATTACTTCCCAATATACAGTTCATATGGGCCGGTGGGTTTTCTTTTGGGAAAATGACAGATGGATATGAAGAAATAAAGAGAATTATGTCTTCCCCTCCAGATAACGTTAAATTTTTAGGCATAGTAGAAAGAAGTGAAATGGCAGACGTTTATAATGTAGCAGATGTTATGTTTTTACCCTCTTATGATGAGCTTTTTCCTATGTCTGTTTTAGAAGCAATATCATGTAAAAAACCTATATTACTAAGAGATATTACCGTTTATCCTCAAATACTTTTCGATTATTATTTAAAAGGCAGAACAGCCTCTGAATTTGCTTCTATAATTTCAAATTTGCAAAAAGATAATGATACATTAAAATATTGGCAAGAAAAGTCATGGGAATGTCATAACTTATATACTGAAAATAAAATACTAAAAATGTGGGAAAAACTTTACGAAGAAGCATATATAAAAATTAAACAACAGGAGTTAATAGCGGAAGGGAATGCCTAAATGAAAAACTTTTTTAAAAAAAATTGGTTTGGAATTACTGCATTATCTATTTCATTTATTGTTCTTTTTTATTCTGTTTTTTTTACAGGAGATGCTGTACAGTTTAAGGAGACAATTAATGAAGTTAATTTTTGGTGGGTTATTTGGGGGGCTTTTTTTATTCTTATTTTTTGGGCATTAGATGGTTTTTGCCTTCATTATATTACTTTAGAACAGTACAGTAATTATAAGATTTTACAATCAATTAAAACTGCTATAATAGGTATTTTTTATAGTGCTCTTACCCCATTCGCCGTTGGAGGACAGCCTATGCAAATCGTGGATATGTCAAATAATGGGGTTGACCCTGGTGATGCTACATCTATTATTACAGTTAAAACAATAATATATCAATGTTGTTTAACTTTTTATGGTGTAATAACATTTTTATTTACTTATAAATATTTTGTTGATAAAGTTCCCAATTTATATTTATTTTTTATTTTAGGGCTTTTACTTAATATTATATTTATTTCCGCAATTATATTAATTTGCTTAAACAAAAAAATAACACATAAATGTGCTACATTTATAATTAGTTCCCTGCAAAAAATTAAAATAATTAAAAATCCTGATAAAGTATCAGAGAAAATTTTTAACCATATATCACTTTTTCATAAAAGCTATCTTCTCATTAATAAAAAGAGAAAAACAATTATATTAATTACATTTTTTACATTTTTACAGCTTTCTGCACTGTATTTAGTTCCTTTTTGTGTATACAATTGCTTTGGGCTAAAAGAAGCCAGCTTATTATATATAATTTCCGCAAACGCAATGATTACGATAATTACAGCTTTTGTTCCATTACCAGGAGGAAGCGTTGCCGCTGAAGGCAGTTTTTACTTATTTTTTAGTCTTTTCATTCCTGCTGTTGCTATTTTCCCTGCAATTTTTTTGTGGAGGATTTTAACATATTATCTATGTATTATTGTTGGTGGGTTGATTAACTTCTTTTCTATTGTGTTACCTAGATGTGATAAAAAAAAGGACTATGTTGCTTAAATTAACATAAGTACATTTGTCCGTTTATATAACCAAACAAAAAATAAATAGTCGCTTGAAAGGAGAAATCATTATATGTTTATGAATAAAAGTGAAAGATTTGAAAAGGTTTATTCACAAGGAACAGTGTGTGTTACAGAGATTTGGGTTGACACTTTGACAGGTGTAAATTATATCTTCCATAGAGTTGGCACCGCTTCAGGGTTTACACCATTACTAGATAGTGAGGGCAAACCAGTTATCACAGCAGTCGAAAGTAATTAACACTTGAATACTGCACCTATTTTTATTTTCTCATAATTAAAGTTTTAAAGGTGGAATATGGGTATAAAACTTTTCCAAAAGTTTCATACCCATATTTTACTTACTAACTAATCAGCAACTTTTTTAAGCTTTGACAGTTTAGCCATAAACTTTTTAATGCCTATATCGTCAAATTCAACAGAAACCTCATAATCAGCCCCCGCTGGTGATATATTTTTTACTACACCTACCCCATATTTCATCTGTCTAACTTTATCTCCAATATTAAAATCTAATTCAACATTTTGAGGCTCAGAAATATTTGGCTTGCTTGTGTAGTTTTTTCCTCCAAAACTAATGTCAATACTATTTTTTACTTTATTAATTTCGGCAAATTGTGAAATTCCTGTACGTTCAGTTTTATTTTTATCATTTTCTGTTATCATAAATACATTCTCCATTAAATCTTGTGGTATCTCCTTTAAAAATCTACTCGGTGAATTGTAAACCGTTTGACCATGATGTCTTCTTGAGCTTGATGAAGACAAATACAATCTCTCTCTTGCACGAGTTATCCCAACATAACATATACGTCTTTCTTCCTCTAAATCTTTTTTATCACTGCTTGTTGAGCTTCTATAGCTTGGGAAAATACCTTCCTCCATTCCCACCATAAAAACACAAGGAAACTCTAACCCTTTTGAACTATGCAAAGTCATTAGAGTAACTGTATCGTCTTTTTCGGTATAGCTGTCTAAATCAGAAACCAGTGCAAGTTCCTCTAAAAATGCTGTTAGGCTCTTATCATCTGAATTTTGTTCAAACTCTGATGCCTTTGAAATAAATTCATGTATATTTTCTGCTCTGCCCTCTGACTCTTCTGTACGTTCAGCTATAATTTCCCCCAAATAATTTGTCTCGAATAATACTTTATTAATTACTTCAACAACAGTATGACTTTGTGCAAAATCAATAAAATCAATTATTAATTGTTTAAAATCATCAATTCTTTTTACTCGTGTACTTAAACCTTCTATATTTTCTAATTCTTTTAAAGAATCAAACAATGACATATCATTATTTGCGGCATAATCATAAATTTTGTCTACTGTTGTGTCACCAATTCCACGCCTTGGCACATTTATTATTCTGAGAAGTGAGACACTATCCTTTGGATTATTTATAAGCCTTAAATACGCTAGAACATCTTTTATTTCTTTTCGGTCATAAAATCTTATTCCTCCAAATATTCTGTATGGAATATTTTTGGAAATTAATTTTTCTTCTAATGAACGTGATTGGGCGTTATTTCTGTATAAAATTGCGTGGTCATTGTATTTTGCACCCTTTTTTGCAAATTCTGATATTTTATCTGCTACAAACTCGCTCTCCTCATAATCAGTAGCAGCTTTAAAGTAGGCAATAAGAGCTCCGGAATTATTATCCGTCCACAAAGACTTTTCCTTTCTTCCAGTGTTGTTTTTTATAACAGAGTTTGCGACATTCAAAATAGTTTGTGTAGAACGGTAATTTTGTTCAAGCTTAATTACTTTTGAATTTTTAAAATCTTTTTCAAATTCTAAAATATTTCTGATATTTGCTCCTCGCCAACCATAAATACTTTGGTCGTCATCACCAACAACACACAAGTTTTTATACTTTTTAGACAAAAGCCTTATTAATTTATATTGACTTGTATTTGTGTCTTGGTACTCGTCTACCATTATGTATTTAAAGCGTTCTTGGTATTTTTCCAAAACTTCTGGTCGAGTTACAAAAAGTTCAACTGCCCTAAAAATAATATCATCAAAATCCAGTGCATTATTTTCTTTCAGTCTCTTTTGATACAGCCTATATACCTTCCCTATTGTTATCGCACGGTAATCAGCAGAGAAATCCCTTTCTACCATAGCCGGTGTGTAAAGTTCGTCCTTCCATGTACTTATTTGAAACATTACAGATTTATGAGGATATTGCTTATCATTTACATTTAACTCTTTGATACATTTTTTTATCAGTCTTTCTGAATCATCAGTGTCATAAATAGTGAAATTACTGTCAAAATTTATTTTATTTATTGATTTTCGTAATATTTTTACACACATAGAATGAAATGTACTTACCCAAACTTGGTCGCCTCTTGATATTAATGAGTCAACCCTCTCCCTCATTTCCTTTGAGGCCTTATTTGTAAAAGTAATTGCCAAAATATTAAAAGGTGCAATTCCATTTTCTATAAGGTATGCTATTCTATGTGTCAAAACCCTTGTTTTTCCAGAGCCTGCTCCTGCTAAGATAAGCAAAGGTCCTTCTATATGACGAACCGCCTCTTCCTGCATAGGATTTAAGTTTTTAAGCAAATCCATTATTATTCTCCTTTAAATATTTCTTGAAAGTTTTTAATAGTATTGACATTAATCATTTAGCCTTTCAAGAATAAGTTTATATCCATCTGAACCATAGTTTAACGAGCGGTTTACTCTGCTTATCGTTGCAGTAGATGCTCCCGTTTTTTCACCTATTTCGACATAAGTCTTTGCCTGACTTAGCATTATTGCTACCTCTAACCTCTGAGCAAGTGCCTGCAACTCATGTACAGTACAAATATCATAAAAAAAAGAGTAACACTCGTCCAAAGTTTCAAGAAGCAAAATACTCTTAAATAATTTATCCATCGAAGAATTTTTAAATTTTTTGTTCAAAAAAACACCCCTTTTTACATATAAAACTTTTTTATAGTTTGTATTTTTATAGTATTCATATTTTAAAAATTTTTTTCTAGAATATTTAGGTTAGAATTATAGTTTTTATAATTTTTTAATACAATTACACTATAACATTTTGAAGTTTTAAAGTAAATAGGATATGTATACAAGCTTAAAAGTATTTAAAATAAAGTCAATTTTTTATTTATAAAAAACAAAAAACCCCACAAAATATAATATTTGTAAGGCTTCTTTACTGAGTCACCCGGGGTTCGAACCCGGGACACCTAGATTAAAAGTCTAGTGCTCTACCAACTGAGCTAGTGACCCATATATAAAATAATAACATAACCAACTTAGAAATCAGACTTAAAGTGTCCAAACTAAAAGTTTAAAAGTTTGCCATTAAGCTAGTGGTCTATAATAACAGGGTGGGTAATGGGACTCGAACCCACGGCCTCCAGAGCCACAATCTGGCGCTCTAACCAACTGAGCTATACCCACCGTATAAAACGTACCTGAAGGGATTCGAACCCCTGACCCACGGCTTAGAAGGCCGTTGCTCTATCCAGCTGAGCTACAGGTACTCAGTCTGCTTATAAGTTTGGTTTGTACAAAATTATGCTATAATTAATAAATAAAACATCGGGGTGACAGGATTTGAACCTGCGACCTCCTGATCCCAAATCAGGCG
>CAYYRV010000001.1:0-316784 GCA_964474135.1 uncultured Defluviitaleaceae bacterium | reverse complement strand
TTTGAAATTGTCAAGTGTTTTTTAGAATTATTATAAACTTTTTTCGCTTCTAACATAATTATTTTATCGGTTTTGTTGGGGGTGATGAATTTTTAGATAACTCTAAAAGTCCATTCTTTAGGCGGATTCCGGTCTCCGTGGAAACTTTAAAAGAAAGAAGTGAGGGGTTGGTTCTGAAAACCACAAAAATCATTTTTTTGCACATAGAAAAAGGATATTGCCAAAAACCAAGCAACACCCTCTATTTTCATTTTTCCCTGCCCTGCCTTAATGTACCCCTAACTTGAAATCCACCCAACCCACTGCTTCCAGTTATTGTATTCTCCAAAATCTCGTTTATGTTCAATATCTTGACGACAGGAGTATATGATATTTTTTCCACAACAAAAACAGGGTCTAATGCATGTATTAATATCCTGTTTGGGCTTGAAGCTATATTCGCCCCAGCTTCAATTAATCCTTCATAATGTGATTGGCACGCACCCGCAAAAATAATTAAGCTGTCTTTAGAGGGATTAACCCACCTAGCCGATTTTACAGTTTCTATAAAATAAGCCGAACTTTGATAATTGTCTAAATTATCTTTGTTCTTTTTACTTCTTAGAGAATCATGCCCTGTTATTACTAGTATATCAGGCATATGAATTTTTAAAAATTCACTTATTTTTTCGGGTTGAGACTTTTCCGTAATATTTTCTCCAACACAAGGAATACCCAAAATTTTATAATACTTCATACATATATTTAAGTATTCTATATCCGCATCTACATGCAATACCTTTCCTGGCTTAACTTCATTCTGTTTAAAAATATCTGAATTATTTCGTTTTTGCATAATCAAATCAATTTTATCTTCTAACTCCTGTTTAAACAATTTTTTAAACTGTTTTATACGGCTTATTGTTACAGGCTCTATCTCGTTCTGGAAAGCATAAATTTTTAATCTGTAATTTATACCAGAAAGAACATATATATCTTTATCTATTATTTCAGTTATTTTAAACATTAAATCATGCTCAAATGACTTCTTAGTGACAATATCCCCTACCGTCATATTTTTCAACCTCCATTTTCAGTTGGATAAGCTTCATATTGCCATACTATGAAATATAATAAAAAAAGTGATACTACAAGCTATTTTTGAATATATAGCCTGTTGACTTTTTTTATAATTGGATTCATAATAATATATGCGATAAAGAATGTTAAAAAAAATACATAATTTTAACACTCTTATCTATAAAGTCTTTTTTAAATTATTAGGAGGAGAATTTTTGTGTCAAAGAAAGAATCTGAATTTGAACGCTATGATAGAATGAAGAAATTGGAGCGTGAAAACGAAGCCCAGAAACGAAAAAACTACGAATTCTTTGAAGATGATGCGAAAAATAAGGGGAGAGGTAAAACAAAATCTAATTTTGTTTATCAGAAAAAAGGAAAAACTAAAAGTTTTGATATTTACGAAGAAGAATATGAATATATGTCTAATTAAATTTTATAACCTTGAGGGTTTAACCTCAATGTCAGTTTGTTGTTAATTAATATTTTGGGGCTTTCAGCCCCAGACCCTGATTTCTTTCTTAAAATAAAGAAGAAAAGAACCTTTGCCGGAATGCCGCAATAACGGCATTCCGAGATAAAGTTTTTTAAAGGGTTCTGCTACAGCCTGACCTTGACGTTACAAACCTCAAGGTTTTTTTAATTTTTTCTTCTGTCATATTTATTTTTATACATTTCGATATCGGCTTGCTTAACAAGTTCCGCAATGTCCTGTCTTATATTAGTTCTTATAGTATACCCCAAAGCTATACTGGGCGACCCATAGTCATTTATAATCTCACTGCATCTTAATTTTACTTTATCAATAACTTGTTCACACTCATTAATACTACTTCTTGGTATTAGTATAACAAATTCATCTCCTCCAATTCTAGCAATCATAGCCTGTTTTGGAGTAGAACTCTTAATAATGTTAGCTATATCAATAAGCATATTATCTCCAACAATATGCCCATATGTATCATTTACATATTTAAGCCTATTAATATCACCAATTATTATACCAAGAGGAAGATATTCTTCTGTATTCCACTCTTCTAAAGTGTTCAAATAAGAATTTCTATTTCTAACACCTGTAAGCTGGTCATAAAAAGCTGATTCCTCAATATATCTGAATAGTGTGTATAACTGTGTTATTTCTTGAATCTCTACATAATACCCCAATTGCGTCATATCTATTGTAACATGTTGCTTATTAATATGAAAATGGCTTTCTATATTGTTGTTAACAACAGTTACAACATTTTTGTCATACATAGAGGTACGCCCCTCCTTCATTTCAAGCCAACTCTTTTTTAAATATTCGTATTTAACCCCTATAGGGGTAATATCTAATTGCTTGCAAAGTTCATAAGCATTACTATTGCAATCAACAATAACCTCATCTAGATTGAGTACAAATATTTTTACAGCTAGGTTATTATATATTTTTTCTCTTGAAGTAATAATAATTTGTGAAGTATCCGTCTTAGACAATACTTTATAGAATATCCAGCTATATATTACATTTACAACAATTATCCATTCAAAATCAGTTTTAATAATCCCCAAAAGAGTAACAATATTAGCTACTGTAATTAAACAAGTAGCAATAAGCATAAAAAATACTGGTTTTCTTATAGTTACAGGCATAAGAAAATAAATCTTTAATAATGTTAGTAGTGAAATAATATTAAGAGCATAAGAATATGTAATGTGAACGTAATACCAAAAACCATACTGCACTATATTTAAGTATGAGCTGACATTTTTAGTATAGTAAAGTCTTGTGTGTATTAAATGAAATATGTCATCACTGAGAGCTAAAATACAAGTTATTATAGGTATTATTAATATAACAGTAATAAATTCTTTACTGATTTTCTTTGTACTTGTCTGCTGTCTTATATGCAGACTTCTAAAAACGGGTATAAGTGCAAACGAAATATCTACAAAAGAATGAACCTTTATAGCAATCCATCTGTTGTCTACAAAGTAGCCCAACATAACAGAGACAATTAATACCAATTCTAAAACACATACAACATTAAAAAAAATAGGTCTTTTAATATTAATATAGTTTCTTTTCCCTACTAATAGTATTAATATAATATAAAATATGGAAATATTCATGTATATAAATAACTCAAATAAATTCATACGCCTAATGCACCCTCTAAGCTTAACGTAATATATAGCCCGACTTTGGCTAAATTTTGGGAATACTATCAAATTTATGACGCAAACCTTATTGCGTCAAAGCTACATTATTTTATTCAATCGCAGTATAAATTATTTATAATACTGTATTATATCATTTAATTCATAAATTTAATATGATAAAACATAAAATCATTTCTAAAAAAAGTATTACAAATGTTAACAATTGTTTACATTAATAATACATTTTTAACAAAAATATGTCCTTCAAAAAATTCCTCTTCAACTATTGTATTTAATTATCAGAAATATAAATATATTTATTATATCAAACTATAATAAAAAACAAAAGATAAAAATATAAACTAATGCAAAAAATGTGCTTAATTTAGTTCCTTTTAATTATTCGGCATTATACAACATAAGCTAAAGTGGAAAATATATAAATTTTATAGGTTTTGTAAAATTTATTGCCTGTAGATTTTATATAAAATGTACGATAATATAATTAAGGTGATAAAAATGGATAATAAACAAAAAATAATAACTTTAATAAATGAAAAAATAAAATTAAATTTCCAAAAAATAGTAATATCAAACCCATTTAATAAAAGTACAAAATATTTTAAAGTAACTATAATTCCCAAAAAATCAAACGACTTAATATTTTTTCAAGTGACATATTTTTATGAAACAAAAGTAAAACATGAAAACTACTTTAATTATTTACAAATAAGTGATAAAATAGAAGAAATATTAGATATAGGTTATAAACAATGGGATATAATTTTATTAAATGAGCAATTAAAATTAATTGTAAATAAAAAATATAACTTTAAAACAACAATAAGCACCACAGAAACTTCAAACAGTATAAAAAACTTAATAAATTCCCATAATAATGACAAAAATTATATTATTAGAGAAGGAGAACCCATAGCTTGGCTTGTAAGCCTTGGAATAATGAATACGAATGGAATTGTTTTAAAGGATAAACAGAAAAAATTTAGACAGATAAATAGATTTTTAGAAATGATAAATGATGTATATGATTATTTGCCTGATGAACCAACAATAATTGATTTTGGCTGTGGAAAATCTTATTTAACATTTGCTTTATATTACTTTCTTGAGAAGAAAAATAAAAAAGCAACAATAATAGGATTAGACTTAAAACAGGACGTTGTACAATACTGTAATGATTTATCTAAAAAATTTTTATTTGACAGGCTCAGTTTTCAAACGGGAAACATACAATATTATGATGAATCAAAAAAAGCTGATATGGTTATATCGCTTCATGCCTGCGACACGGCAACAGACTATGCCATTCATTATGGTATAAAAAATAAATGCAAAATAATTATGTCTGTTCCATGTTGCCAACACGAACTATTTAGCCAAGTTGAAAATGTGCAAATGATGCCTCTCTTAAAACACGGAATTTTAAAGGAAAGGTTTTCGGCTCTTTTAACAGATAGCTTGCGTTCTTCTATATTGGAGATTTTTGGTTATAAGTGTCAAGTTATGGAGTTTATTGACATGGAACATACACCAAAAAACATTATGATTAGAGCCGTATACAAAAATAAATATATTAAAAATGAAAATTTACTTAAAGATTTCTATACTCTAAAGGAAATGTACAGCGTAGAGCCAACTTTATATAAGCTCTGTAAAAACCTGCTTTAGAACCTGTTTAAATTTTCGCTTTTAGCATAGTTTTAAATAGGCTCTTAACAAAGCATTTCAGATTAGCGAAAGAAGGAGATACCTTGAGTATTAGCAATACCCGTATTATAATAGTTACATACGATACAAATTTTTATAATATATTGCTTACCAGCTTATTAGCACTCAAAAAAGCTTCAATGATTTTAACCGTAAAAACTATTAAAGAAGCTGAAAATAAAATTAATGTAAATTCCCAAACAATATTAATTTTAGACATCGATACGAGTATAGTAACTAATCAATATCTTTCATATCTTACTAGTAAATTTAATGTATTAATAATTCTTACAGGTGGAAGAACAGATTTAGCTAATCTATTTATAAATAATAAGGCAACTTCATTTATACTTAAACCACTATTAACTAACAGTTTTTCTGTAAATAACTACATCAGAGCGATATCAGACAAAATAAATGAGTTTGCTGCTAAACCTCTCCATACGCTCTCTCCTATTACAGTTTTGAAAACTGTTGACGCGAGCCAAAAAATTGTTGCTATAGCCTCCTCAACAGGCGGAACCGAGGCACTGGAGAAAATCCTTAAAGAATTACCAGCGGATTTTCCACCTGTTTTAATAGTACAGCATATGCCGTCAGGTTTTACAAAATTATTTGCTGACAGACTGAACAATGTATGCAGATTAATGGTTAAAGAAGCATCCAATAATGATTATTTACAAAAAGGGATTGCTCTTATTGCCCCTGCCGATTATCATATGACTCTCACTAAAATAAACAATAAACTTGCAGTAAGCTGTTTTATAGGTAAAAGACTTCACGGCGTTATGCCTTCGGCAGATATACTTTTTGAATCAATCGCCCCTATTATGAAATCTTCTGCTATTGGTGTAATTTTGACAGGAATGGGTGCAGACGGTGCAAAAGGGCTATTTAAAATGCATCTTTCTGGTGCTAAAACAATAGGGCAGAATAAAGAAACTTGTATTGTATATGGTATGCCAAAGGTAGCATTTGATATGGGTGCAGTAGACAAACAACTTCCAATAGACAAAATTGCGGACGAGCTTATTAAAATTTGCAGATAATTAAATGTGAGTTCGATGAAATTATACTTTGTAAAATTTTATCGAACTCACATTATTATATGTGTTTTTTAATAGCTTTTTTATTTTTTTTAAAATAATTAGCATAAAAATCCTTGTTTTGTCAAATAATAGTGTAGAAGTTACACTTTCACCATAATTATATAAAAAATAATAAGTCAACATTATGGATTTAGTATACTTCCTCGGTTATTATTTTGAGGATTTTAAAGCGGCTGTAGCCTTACAAACTAATAAAAAACAATGTAATAATTAAACATTGCGAATATTATCAAAGTTTAGATGAAAATATTAGAAAATGTTTGCGTTAGACTCAAATTAGTGTATAGCAAAATAGAATAAATTTTAGAAAATAAGCAAAAATAACAACTAGTGATTGCATAAGGAGGAATTTTTTTGAAAGCAACAGGTATAGTCAGAAGAATAGATGATTTAGGAAGGGTAGTTATCCCAAAGGAAATAAGAAGGACATTGCGTATTAGGGAGGGTGACCCTTTAGAAATCTTCACTGACCGTGAAGGAGAAATCATATTGAAAAAGTATTCGCCTATTGGCGAACTCGGCTCCTTTGCAAAGGAATATGCTGAAAGTTTAGCACAAAACTCTGGGCATATAACTTGTATAGTAGACAAAGACCAAATAATTGCCGTTTCGGGCGGTGCAAAGAAGGAATTTTTAGAAAAACATATTTCCGTAGCAATGGAAAAAACTATTAGCCAAAGAAATACTGTATCTGCAACAAGAAACGAAATAGGCTTTGTTCCAATTCTTGAGGACGATGATGCTGAAATTTATAAACATGAACTAATTACACCAATAATTTCAGAGGGTGATGTTTTAGGTGCTATTGTTTTTTTATCAAATGATAAAAAGATGGGCGAGGTTGAAGGTAAACTAGCACAAACAGCAGCTGGATTTTTGGGTAAACAAATGGAACAATAGTTGTTTTTTATATATAAAGCAAACTAAACCTATAATACGAGAGGTTTAGTTTGTTTTTTTTATTGTTAATTCCAATAAAATAAAGAAAAAGACATTGGGGAACTTTTTTGAAAAAAAGTTCCCCAAACCCTTCAAAAAACTTTATCTTAAAATAATGCAAGCGTTGTTTTGGAGCATTAAAGAAGTAGGGGGTTGGGGACGAAAGCCCCAAATTACTAATTGCCATAGCATTAATCAGAAATAGTGCATATAATAGTTTAATGTTTTTAAGAAATAGTTTACAATAACAAAAAAGAAATGAGGTATTTAAAAATGGAAAAACAATATAGCTTTGAAGATTTCTGCGGAGTAATAGACACATTGTTGGGTGAAAACGGATGCCCTTGGGATAGAGAACAGACTCATGAAAGCCTTTTGCCTAACTTTCTTGAGGAATGCTATGAAGTAATAGATGCGGCAAAAAATAATGACGTGAAAGGCTTAGAGGAAGAGCTTGGTGACGTGCTACTTCATATAATAATGCAAAGTAAAATTGCTGAAAAAGAAAATTTATTTAATGCCACAGATGTCATAACAGGCATAAGCAATAAAATGATAAACCGTCACACACACATTTTTGGGGGAACAAATGAAAAAACTGTTTCCGAGGTTTTAAACAACTGGGATAATGTTAAAAAAAAGGAAAAAGGATATGAAAACAATACACAAATACTAAAGACTATACCAAAGGCATTACCAGCATTAGTTCGGGCACAAAAAATACAAAAAACTGCTATAAAGTCTGGAATTTCTAAAGGCAATATAGAAGATACAATTAATACAATAAAAACAGCTTTAGACACATTAAAAAATACAAAAAATATGGAACAAAATACAATTATGGAAATATTTGGTAATATAATTTTTAATATGGTTATTATTTCATGTTTTTTAGAAATAAATGCTGAATTTTCCTTGACAAATGCCTTAGAAAAGTTTATAACTAAATTTGAACACATAGAAAACATGTCAAAATCGTTGCCACACTCTACCGACGACCTAACAATTGGCGATTTGGCAAAATAAACTATTTATAGAATCCAAACTAAATAAGCTATCAATTGTTTGTAATCAGAAAAGTGAGTTTCTGAACAACGTTGTGCTTAATCCTATAAAGGAAAAAGCCATTAGCATAAAGCATAAATTCTATAAAGTATTTACATTTTTTGAGGAGGAAATATAAAATGAACAAAAACGAATTAATTACAGCTATGGCTGCAAAAGCTGAACTTAGCAAAAAAGACACTGAAAAGGTATTAAAAGCATTTGAAGAGGTTGTTATTGAGGAATTAGTTAAGGGCGGAAAAGTTCAACTTGTTGGCTTCGGTACATTTGATGTAGCTGACAGAGCTGCAAGAGAAGGCAGAAACCCTCAAACAGGTTTACCAATGCCTATAGCTGCTTCAAAAGCTCCAAGATTTAAAGTTGGCAAAGCTTTAAAAGATGCTGTAAATGGTAAATAATATTACTTCAATACACCATACAATACGCATAATGTTGGGTTAAATTCTAAAAAAAATAATGCTTTTGTACCTTGCTTTTTTATACAAAAGCATTATAAGCAACTAAAAAATAATTTTATAAATAATTAATAAGCGCATTTGGTTATATAAATGCGCTATTTATTTTTTGAGGAGTATGTTTTATGAGACTAGACAAATATTTAAAAGTATCTCGAATAATAAAAAGAAGAACAGTTGCAAACGAAGCTTGTGATGCTGGTCGTGTAAGCGTTAATGACAAACCTGCAAAAGCAAGTCAAATTATAAAAGTAGGCGATATAATAGAAATACGTTTTGGTAGTAACCTGACAAAAGTTGAAGTTTTAAGCATAAAAGAACAGGTAAAAAAAGATGAAGCCCAAAATATGTATAGAAGCCTATTACAGTAATAAATTAAATCTTACTGTTTTTGTATAGATTTAATGTAAATTCCTATAATTATAATAGAAAATTATATAAATTTTTGCCTAATAGAACAATTTAACCCAACTTATGTCAATATGTTATTGTTATATGCCTTATTAATTAACTTATAGTTGATAATCTTATTTATTAATGTTAAAATAAATATTATTAATTTTGTACATAATAATTTTACTAATGTAACGTTATGTATAGATATATATCTAAAATATTTTGCTTTTTAAAGCTTTACACGTTAATAATTTAAATTGAAAGGAATGTTTTTATGAAGAGGTATAGTGATTTAAAAATTAAATCAAAATTGCTCTCAGGTTTTATATTGATTATTTTGCTTTCAATAATTCTATCGATTATAAACATCAGTACTATAAAACGCATTAATACCTCGTATGACTACCTGATTAACAATCCAGAAGAAAGATTAAATATCCTGTATGAAGCAAATATAAACGTCTTAGATATTAGACGTCAGGCTACAACAGTAGCCATGCTAACAGGTTGTGCAGATGAAGCAAGCAGAACCACCTTAAAAAATTTACAAGAACAAATATATTTAAAATTTGCCACTCTAGATAATAACTTGAATTTATATCTAAGTACATTTGATAATGATACAAACCTTTCAAAAGAAGAAATTAATAAGCGTATAAATAAAGCCAATGACTTAAAGGATATAGTTTCACAATACAGAACGGTTGTTGTAGACGAACTTATCAGGCTTTCAAGCAGTCAAGATAACAGCAAATCTCTTGAACTAATAAATAAAAACTCTGCAATAATAACTTCCTTTGATGAGTATATAAGAGATTTAAGAGCAATTACCATGCAAACATCTAAAAATACTATTGCTAATGTTAAAGCCTTTTCAAGTTTTTCTTATTATCTTTCAATAGGGCTTACCGCAGGTTCTTCAATTATTGCAATACTGTTATCACTGCTTATTGCAAACGCACTTACAAAACCTATTAATAAACTTGTTCAAATAGCAAACGATATTTCACAAGGAAAATTAAATGTTAATTTTACTCCTAAATCAACAGATGAAATAGGTATGCTTATTAAATCATTTCAATCATTTGTAACTGTTATAAACTCATTAACATCAGACCTTAAAGATATGTCAAAAAAACATCATGAAGGTGATATTGATTACTATTTAGATGCAGACAAATATATAGGGGACTATAAATCTGTTGTAATATCTGTAAATGAAATGGTTTATGAGCATATTTCCATAAAGAAACAAGCCATAAATTGTATTTCCAAAATGATAGACGGGAACTTTGATGCTCAAATGGAGAGGCTTCCTGGTAAAAAATTCTTTATAAATGAAGCTATAGATAACTTGAGAGACAGTCTTAAAAGTATCGAATCAGAAATAAACTACATGATTGAAAATTCTTTATCTGGAAACTTGTCAAAAAGAATAGATACATCAAACTATAAAGGTGACTGGCAAAAGCTTTTATTAGGGCTTAATAAGGTTCTAAACGCTATAGGTGCACCTCTAAAAGAATCGCTTAATGTTATGCAAAAAATGTCAGAAGGCAATTTTGAAGCATCTATGAAAGGTAACTATAAAGGCGACTTTGATGTAATGAAAAAATCAATAAATAACACTGTTTCTAACACTGCATCATATATAAAAGAAATTTCTCATATATTAAACGAGCTTGCAAACAATAACCTAGACCAAAAAATAACAAGGGAATATGTTGGAGAGTTTGAAATAATAAAAACTTCTCTCAATAACATAATTGATAAATTAAATGAAGTTATGCAAGACATTGATACTGCAAGCAAGCAAGTTGCATTTAGCTCAAAACAAATTTCAGGGTCAAGTATGAATCTTGCACAAGGTGCATCAGAACAGGCTTCCTCTGTAGAACAGCTTAGTTCAACAATAATTGAAGTTACTGACAAAACCGAATTAAATGCTAGAAACGCTAAAAAGGCAGAAGAACTATCTAAACAATCAAAAGCTAATGCTTTAATAGGCGATGAAGAAGTTAAAAATATGCTTGTTTCTATGGAGTCAATAAAAGAATCTTCAAATAACATTTACAAAATAATAAAAGTCATTGAAGAAATTGCATTCCAAACTAATTTACTTGCATTAAATGCTGCTGTTGAAGCCGCAAGAGCTGGTGAACACGGAAAAGGCTTTAGCGTAGTAGCAGAAGAAGTAAGAAGCTTAGTTGTAAGAACACAAGACGCCGCAAGCGATACTACAGCACTTATTGAAAACTCAATACAAAAAGTTAATGATGGTACACAAATAGCTAAATCCACTGCAGAAGCTTTGAAAAAAATAGTAGAAAATGTAACAGATGTTTCCGATATTGTTTCTGATATATCTCTTGCATCAGATGAACAAGCTAAAGCTATAAGTCAAATTAATATAGGAATTAGCCAAATAGCTTCCGTTGTTCAGGATAACTCTGCTACATCACAACAAAGTGCTGCCGCAGCACAAGAGCTTTCCGAACAATCAGAGACGTTAAAAAATAAAATTGAAATTTTTAAATTGAGAAAATAAGACCTGTATCCGTAATTCTAAAAGAGAGCTTTTTATAGTAGGCTTTCTTTTTTTATAAAAAAATTTACAATTAATTCCTCATAACCGTTGTTAATATAGTAAATAAAGGTTATAATATTATTGCTTATCAAACAAATAGACAAAATAATTTATATGATGTAAAATGAAACTCTTTTAACATATGATTAATACTTTTTGAATTTAGGAGGAACACCACATGAGTTTATACGAAGATTGGATTAAACAAGCATATAATAAAGAAGGTCAAAGCGAAAAGAAATTATGGGACAAGTATATCCCACTAGAACAAAAAATATATGAAGATATTTTAGAGAATAAAATAACATCAATAAAAGGCACTGTTAAAGAACTTTGTGCAAGATTTCATATGAGTCAGGAATATGTATGCGGATTTATAGACGGAATAAACGATGCAACAGAAGAGCCTTTAAACATTGAAGAATTAACAGTTGATGATGTTGTATCACTTAATATTAACTTTGAAAAGCTTTTTAAAAAAATGGTAGAATATAAAGCAGAACACCTTTATACTTTGCCACAATGGAATAACATATTTACACCCGAACAACAAAAAGAAATGTATTTTGAACAAAAAAAATCAGGAACAGTTGTAAAAGATAATAAACCAGGAAGAAATGACCCTTGCCCTTGTGGAAGCGGTAAAAAATATAAAAAGTGTTGTGGGTTAAATTGATTACAACTTTTGCAAAAATAAATTGTGAAAATCCACAAGAAAATATTGATGACATAAATAATGCCGCCTCAATAATAAAAAAAGGTGGGCTTGTAGCCTTTCCTACCGAAACAGTTTATGGGCTTGGAGCAGATGCATTAAACCCTATTGCTGTTAAAAAAATATATGAAGCTAAAGGTCGTCCCTCAGATAACCCTTTAATCGTGCATATTTGTAATATAAATCAACTCCACCAAATTGCAAAAGATATTTCGCTTGTAGGAAAAAAGCTTGCAGAAGCCTTTTGGCCTGGAGCATTAACATTAATTTTTAGAAAAAATAACTGTATCCCTAATGAAACAAGCGGTGGTTTGGATACTGTTGCCGTTAGGTTTCCATCTAATAAAACTGCACTGCTTTTGTTGGAGCAAGCTAAAACACCTATTGCTGCTCCAAGTGCAAATACATCAGGTAAGCCCAGCCCTACAAAAGCCGAACACGTCAAATCGGACTTAGATGGCAAAATAGACATGATTATTGACGGTGGTTCATGTGAATTTGGGTTGGAGTCTACTATTGTTGATGTTTCAGGTGATAAAGCTTGCATATTAAGACCAGGCTCAATTACTGAGCAAATGATTAAAGAGGTAATAGGAGAAGTTGGCATAGACCAATCTATTTTAAAAGCCGATACAGATAACTCCCCACCAAAAGCACCGGGCATGAAATATAAGCATTATTCCCCATCTGCAAATGTAACAATTGTTTGCGGTGAGACATTATCTGTATCAAAAAAGATAAATGAACTTTTAAATCAGTGCAACAAAATAACAGGGGTTATGGCTACAGAAGAAACAAAACATTTATATGATTCCGAAAAAAATTTAGTTTTAGTAGTAGGAGAAAGAAAAAACCCTAAATCAATTGCTTCAAATTTGTTTGATGTACTTAGAAAATTTGATTATTATAATGTTGAAGAAGTTTTTGCAGAGGGCTTTTCAGAAAATGACGTTTATTTTGCTATAATGAACAGGCTTAAAAAAGCTGCTGGATTTAATGTTATTAGAGTGTAAGTTTATTTTTAGGGCTAGTCATTGGGGCCTTCAGCCCCAAACAACGCTTGAATTGTTTGGTTGTTAAAGTTTTTTGAAGGGTTTGGGGAACTTTTTTTAAAAAAGTTTCCCAAGGTTTTAAATCTTTATATATTAAACCCTTATCATCACAAGGAGAACTATAAAATGAAAATCATATTTGTATGCACAGGGAACACTTGCAGAAGCCCAATGGCAGAAGTAATAGCAAAAAATCTTTTTGAAGAAAACAATATAAACGCTCAAATCAGTTCTGCCGGAATAATGGCATTATCAGGCGCAAGAGCCTCCAAAAATGCAATAAAGGCTGCTGAGTTACTCGGGCTTGATTTATCTTTGCACACCTCTAGTCAGTTTACAATAGACCTCTTTAACAATTCTGACATTATACTCACTATGACACAAAACCATAAAGATGCTGTTTTATCTGTTTTGCAAAATGCCTCCATATCCGATGAGTTGCATGAAAAAGTATTTACAGTAGCAGAGTACGCCGGTTTAGAACATTATGATATATCAGACCCTTTTGCACAAAGCCTTTCCGTATATCAAGATTGTGCAGAGCAACTAAAATTTTTAATAAATAAAATTGTAGAAAGGATAAATAAACAATATGATAGCAATAGGTAACGACCACGGTGCATTACATCTAAAAAAAGAAATAATAAATTATCTTACAGAAAATAAAATTGAATTTATTGATTTTGGAACAAATGAAGAAAAATCAACAGATTATCCTATATATGCAAAAAAAGTAACAAATGCCATATTAGAGGGCAAATGCGACAAAGGCATTCTTCTATGTGGAACAGGGATTGGAATATCAATTACTGCAAACAGAATAAAAGGAATAAGAGCTGCTTTGTGCCATGATGTTTTTTCTGCAATAGCAACAAGAGAACACAATGATGCCAATGTTTTGGCTATGGGCGGAAGAGTTGTTGGTGCTGGGCTTGCAGTCGAAATACTTAAAGCCTTCTTAAATACAGAGTTTTCTAACGACGAGCGTCACATTAACAGAATAAGAAAAATTGACGAATCTGAATAATAGTTATATAATTAGCGTTGTTTGATAAAATTAAACAGTTCATTTTTTACTAGGAGGGTACATAATGGGAAAACTTATACTTATTGACCACCCATTAATACAAGATAAAATTGCAAAGCTTAGAAATAAAGATACAGGATACAAAGAGTTTAGAGAAATAGTAGAGGAAGTTGCTACATTAATATGCTATGAAGCAACAAGAGACGTTCCTCTTGTAAATGTTGAGGTAGAAACACCTATTTGCAAAACAACTTGTAAAATGATTGAGAAAAAATTTGCTATTGTGCCTATTTTACGTGCTGGTATAGGAATGGTTAACGGAATTTTAACTCTTATGCCTACAACAAAAGTGGGACATATCGGCTTATATAGAGACCCAGAAACACTTATGCCTGTTGAGTATTACTGCAAACTTCCTGTTGATTGTGAAGAAAGAGAAACGCTAGTAATTGACCCTATGCTTGCAACAGGAGGTACAGCATCAGCCGCAATTAAATTCCTTAAAGACAAAGGAGTTTCAGACATAAAACTTTTATGTATTTTGGGATGCCCTGAAGGTGTCGAAAAAATACAGCAAGACCACCCTGACGTAGACATTTATTTAGCGGCTTCTGATGAGAGATTAAACGACCACGGCTATATTGTTCCTGGTTTGGGAGATGCCGGCGACCGCATGTTTGGAACAAAATAATAAATACATTGAAATATTTTTTAATAAAAAAGTTTTAAATCTCTACTAAAAGGGAGAGAACATTTTGGAACATAATTGGTTACTATATATCGCCGCATTTGCAAGTGCCTTTGGCATTTCGCTTTGGGCAACCCCTTTTTCAAAAAAACTTTCGATTAAAGTAGGAGCTATTGACTACCCTCGAAAAAGAGGTATGCACAAAGAGCCTATTCCACGAATGGGCGGCGTAGCTATAGTATTAGGATTTATAATTACAATGTTTATACTTGTACCTTTTGTAAAAGAACTGCAGTCTATACAGTTTATAGGTTTTATGATTGGTGCTGTTGTTATTGTTGTTATGGGAATGTTTGACGATATATATACTTTAAAACCAAAAATAAAACTTGCCTTTCAAATGGTTGCGGCACTTATTGTTATTTTTACAGGTACAAGAATTAATATTGTTACATGGCCTTTTATTGCTAATTTAGAGGCGTTTAGTGCCCCGATAACATTAGTGTGGATTATTGGGGTAACAAATGCCGTAAACTTAATAGATGGAGTAGATGGGCTTGCAGCAGGAGTTTCCAGCATTTGTGCGTTATGCCTTACTGTTTTGTGTGTTTTATCGGGTACGCCACTTGCTGTAGTTCTTTCTGCATGTCTTGCAGGAAGTTGCTTTGGATTTTTACCTAGAAACTTTAGTCCAGCAGAAGTAATTATGGGTGATACAGGGGCGTTGTTTTTAGGTTTTGTATTATCTGTTACATCAATTATAGGTGTTTTCAAAAGCTATGCCTTGTTAGCAGTTGTAATTGCATGTTTTGCATTAGGCTTACCTATTTTTGATACAATCTTCGCTATGGCAAGAAGAGCATTAAAAGGCAAGCCTATTATGGAAGCTGACAGAGGTCATTTGCATCACCGACTAATAGATTCAGGGCTTTCACCTTCAAGTGCTGTTGTTGTACTATATGGTCTGAGTATACTTATGGCTATACTTGCCATAACTATTGCTCTAAGCGACTGGAGAGCATTAATTGTAATTATTGTTTTTATTATTGTATTAGCTTCTATGATGTTTGTATATAAAAAACGTACACAAGAAAAAGCTGAACAAGCTGAAAAAAATAAAAATATTAAAAAGGCAGGTAATGACAATGATTAAAAAACAAAACGAAATGGTTACAAATCTACATGAGCAGTTATGGGGTGGCAAAGGTTCAGTAGAAATACAGGCAATATTTACAACCAGCGAGATGACAAAAAACACTAGGTTATTTGCAAAAGTTACATTAAATCCGAACTGTTCTATAGGGTTACACCCTCACAATGGCGAAGAAGAATACTACTATATTACAAAAGGAAAAGCTTTAGTAGAAGACGACGGCATTACAGCCGAAGTTGGTGTAGGCGATGCTATTTTAACAGGCGGCGGAAAATCCCATTCTATTCTAAATAATACTGACGAGCCTATGGAGTTTATAGCTATAATTATTGCTTATTAGGTATTAATTAATTGTTAGTTATACGATATTGGGGCTTTCAGCCCCAACCCCCGACTTCTCTCTTGGAAGAAAGAAGCAAAGAACTTTTATTAGAAACGCACTCTGTGCGTTTCTTCTGTCGCTATTGATGTATATTGTTTACACCTTTAGCTATCCGAACAACGCTTGCGTTGTTTGGGCGTTAAAGTTTTTTGAAGGGTTTTTATAAAATCAATAACATTGCATCAATTATAACAAAAAGGTGATAATCCATGTCATATACGGCACTATACAGAAAACTAAGACCAAAATCGTTTAAAGACGTAATAGGTCAGCAGCATATTGTCAGAACAATACAAAACCAAATAACAACAAACAGGGTTTCTCACGCATACCTTTTTTGCGGAACAAGAGGAACAGGTAAAACATCAACAGCCAAAATTTTTGCAAAGGCAATAAACTGTATGTCGCCAGAAGAAGGAGGGCCTTGCAACAAATGTATTTCTTGTGAAGCCATTAACTCCTCAAGAACTATGAACGTAATAGAAATTGATGCAGCAAGCAATAATGGTGTTGATAACATAAGGGAAATAAGAGAGGAAGTAAAATACCCTCCTACAGAAGGAAATTATAAAGTATATATTATAGATGAGGTTCATATGCTTTCTACAGGAGCGTTTAATGCACTTCTAAAAACACTAGAAGAACCTCCAAATCATGTTGTTTTTATTCTTGCCACAACAGACCCACAAAAGATACCGCCAACTATACTTTCAAGATGCCAAAGGTTTGACTTTAAAAGAATAACACAGCAGCAGATGACAGAAAAATTAAAACAATATATGTCGGAAGAAAATATAAATATATCAGATAGTGCTATTCAATATATTTCTTCTGTTTCTGATGGGGCAATGCGTGATGCTTTAAGCATTTTGGACCAAACAATATCTTTTTATTATAACCAAAATATAACGCTTGAAAATGTCCTTGAAATTATGGGTTCTGTAGATAATAAAGTGTTTTTTGATTTGACTGAAGCTTTATCGTTATTTGATAGCATAAGAGTATTGGAAATTATAAATGACATTTATATAAATGGCAGAGATATTAACCAGTTTGTTAATGATTTTATATCACACCTTAGAAACCTATTAATATCATCTAACTTAAAAGGAGATTCTTTAGCACTTGATTTTTCTGAGGAAAATATTGAAAGGCTAAAGGTTCAAGCCTCCAAAATAAATCAGCAAGCGTTAATTCACTATATAAACGCTTTTTCTGCTTTGCAGAATCAAATTAAATATGCTTCAAACGAAGTAATATTGATGGAAGTTTTATGCCTAAAGCTATGCAACCCAGAAACACAAAAGTCAGATGAAGCTTTATTTTCTCGGATAGAAAAGCTTGAAGCAAAAATGAACGAACGTATAAACAATCCAATAATTAGCAACAATATTACTAACAACGAATATATTAATACTGAACCTGTTAAAAAACTAGAAAAAGCTATCCCCGATGACATTAACAATGTCAAAAAAAAATGGGAAGAATTTGTATCTAATTTTAAAATGCCTTTAAGAGGTATGCTTAATAGTTCCACTGCAAACTATTTAGAAGGAGATACTCTTGTAATTATTTCAAAAAACCCTGTTACGTCAGAGCATCTCCAAAATCCCAATGCAATAGAACAAATTAAAAATGTTTTGGCTGATATGTTTGAAAAAGATTTTGATATATGTTTTCTTTCAAAAGATGAATATGATAAAAGGCACAAACAGATATATGGCATTGTTGACGAAAACATATTTAATAATAAAGACTTTACAGAGATTTTTGATGACGATATAATAGATATAATAATTGAAGAAGATTAAAAAACTATTTAAGAATGGAGAGATTTATAAATGGCAAGAGGCTATGGCGGAGGAATGGGCGGTATGGGTGGCATGAATATGAATAACTTAATGAAACAAGCCCAAAAAATGCAGAAACAAATGGAGCAACTACAAAACGAGCTTGATGATAAAATTATTGAGACAACATCAGGCGGCGGTGCTGTAAAAGTTGTTATAACAGGCAAAAAAGAATTAAAAGAAATTGAAATTTCAAAAGATGTAGTTGACCCAGATGATGTTGAAATGCTTCAAGATTTAATTTTGTCATGTGTAAACGAAGCAATTCGCCAAGCAGACGAAATGGTTAATTCCGAAATGGGCAAAGTTACAGGGGGCATGGGGCTACCTGGAGGCTTATTCTAAATGAATTTTTATGGTAATCCAATAACAAAATTAATTGAAGAACTTTCAAAATTACCGGGTATAGGAGGCAAGTCTGCACAAAGACTCGCCTTTTATATTATATCCCTTCCCGAAGAAAAAGTTACTTCTTTGTCAAATTCTATTATTGAAGCAAAAAAAAATATAAAATATTGCAGTATTTGTTGCAACTTTACGGATTCAGACCCTTGTAATATTTGCGGAAATCACAAAAGAGACAAGGAACTAATTATGGTTGTCGAAGACCCAAGGGATATGGCGGCATATGAAAGAACTAACGAATACAAAGGGCTTTATCATGTTTTACATGGTGCAATATCACCTATGAACGGGGTAGGACCTAACGATTTGAAGCTAAAAGAACTTTTGGACAGGCTTAGTAAAAATGATGTTTCAGAGGTTATTGTTGCCACAAACCCTAATGTTGAGGGTGAAGCCACCGCAATGTACATTAACAAGATATTGAAGCCTTTAGGTATCAAAGTAACACGTATAGCTCATGGTGTACCTATAGGCGGAGATTTGGAGTATGTAGACGAGGTTACGCTTTCTAGGGCTTTAGAGTGGCGGCGTGAGATGTGATTATTGTCCGTTTCTGACTAAAGTTCTTTGCTTCTTTCTTTTAATAAAGAAGTGAGGGTTTGGGGCTGAAAGCCCCAAGGTCTTTCATTTTTAATTTTCAACACAACAGCAAAACGGAGGAAAAATATGCGATATAACTTTACAGAAATAGAAAAAAAGTGGAGAGATAAATGGGATAAAAACCCTATTAATGTTGATAACGGCAATAAACCAAAATTTTATTGCTTAGATATGTTTCCATACCCTTCTGCAAGTGGGCTTCATGTAGGCCATTGGAGAGGTTATGTACTTAGTGATGTTTTGAGCCGTTATAAAATTTTGCAAGGCTATCATGTTCTACACCCAATGGGTTGGGACGCTTTTGGGCTTCCTGCCGAAAACTATGCAATAAAAGTTGGAGAGCACCCCTCAAAAACTACAGCAGAAAATATACAAAATGCGAAACGCCAACTTCATGAAATTTCTGCTATATATGATTGGGATAGAGAAGTTAACACAACAGACCCAAACTATTACAAATGGACACAATGGATTTTTGTACAAATGTACAAAAAAGGTTTAGCTTACGAAAAAGAAATGCCTTTAAACTGGTGTCCTAGCTGTAAATGCGTTTTGGCAAACGAGGAAGCAACAAGCGGTGTTTGTGACAGATGTAATACAACCGTTACTAAAAAGATGCTTCGTCAATGGATGTTAAAAATTACAGAATATGGCGAAAGATTACTTAACGACTTAAAAGACCTAGACTGGCCTGAAAAAGTTAAAAAAATGCAATCTGACTGGATTGGAAAAAGCTATGGTGCAGAAGTTGTATTCAAAGTAGAAAATTCAGAAGAAGCAATAACCGTTTATACGACACGCCCCGACACGCTATATGGTGCAACATTTATGGTTCTTGCTCCTGAAAGCGAATTAGTACAAAAAATAACAAAACCAGAACAAAAAGATGAAGTAGAAAAATATGTTTTTGCTGCAAGCACAAAATCATCTGTAGACCGTATGTCCGATAAAGACAAAACAGGTGTGTTTACGGGAAGTTATGGTATTAACCCACTTAATGGCGAAAAAGTGCCTATTTGGATTTCTGACTATGTATTAGCCGACTATGGAACAGGTGCTATTATGTGTGTTCCTGCACATGACGAGCGTGACTTTGAGTTTGCGAAAAAATTTAACCTTCCAATTGTACAAGTTATACAAAAAGAAGGTGACGAGCAAACAGAACTTACAGAAGCATATACAGAAGAAGGAATTATGATTAATTCCCCAGCGTTTAACGGAATTAAATCATCAGAAGCAAAAGAAGCTGCAATAAAGTACATTGAACAAAAAGAGCTAGGAAAAAGAACTGTTAATTACAAATTAAGAGACTGGGTTTTCTCACGCCAACGTTATTGGGGAGAACCAATTCCAATTATACATTGCGAAAAATGCGGAATTATTCCCGTACCAGAAGACCAACTTCCAGTTTTGTTGCCTGATGTTGAGTCATACCAGCCTACAAATACAGGAGAATCGCCTCTTGCTGCAATTGACGAGTGGGTAAATACAAAATGCCCAACTTGCGGAGGAAACGCAAAAAGAGAAACAAATACAATGCCACAGTGGGCAGGTTCATCATGGTACTTCTTGAGATACGCAGACCCTCATAACAATAACGAACTTGCAAGCAAAGAAGCATTAAAAAAATGGCTTCCTGTTGATTACTACGTAGGAGGAATTGAACACGCTGTTCTACATTTATTATACTCACGTTTTTATACAAAATTTTTATATGATATAGGCGTTGTCGATTTCCAAGAGCCATTCCTAAAGCTTTTTAATCAAGGAATGATTAACAAAAACGGTTTTAAAATGAGTAAATCAAAAGGAAATGTTGTCTCTCCAGACGATTTAGTATCAAAATATGGTTGTGATTCATTACGTTTATATGAGCTTTTTGTTGGACCTCCAGAACTTGATTCCGAGTGGGACGACAGTGGTATTGACGGTGTTTTCCGTTATCTTAATAAGGTTTGGAAGCTTATTGTAGAAAACAAAGACAAAATAATACCAGCTTCAAAAGAAATGAAAAAGTTACGTCACAAAATGGTATTTGAAATTACAAACAGGCTAAACAACTTAACGTTAAACACCGTTGTTAGCGGTTTTATGGAATTTACAAACAAAACGGTCGATTTAGTTAAAAAAGAAAACGGTATTGATAAAGATACACTTGAAACAATCATTACTCTTCTTGCACCATTTACACCTCATATTGCGGAGGAATTATGGAGTATTATAGGGCATAATGAGTCCGTTTTCTTCCAAAGTTGGCCTTCATATGATGAGGAAATGCTTAAAGATGATGTCATAGAGATACCTATTCAAATTAACGGTAAAGTCAAAGACAGTCTTTCTATTGCTGCCGATGCCAACAAAGAAACTGTTTTATCTGCTGCAAAAGAGGTGTTGGGTAACAAGATTGATATTCAAAATATTGTCAAAGAAATTTACGTTACTGGCAAGATTGTTAATTTTGTTGTTAAGTAAATATTATAAAATATTAATAAAATTTACTTCGTATTTAATTAGGGACAAACTCTTTTCCCCCCAAACCCCTCCTTCAAAACTTTTTATCAGAAACGCACTCTGTGCGTTTCTTTTTTTTGCGCCTCATTTTTACATAATTGCAAATTTGTTTGCCACCACATGGTAGCATATCCACATTTATAAATTATAATATGCTACAATAAAGTTGTATAAATTTTAAAGGGGGTAATTAACATGATTTGCAATTTCGAGTATTGTATTTTTTCAAAAAATAACAAGTGTGTCTTAGAGAAAATTTCATTAAATGACTTGGGTTTTTGTGAAGAATGTATCCATGTTACAATTGATGAGGAACAACTTGAACAAATGAAAACACATCAACTAAAGGAACTAGAAAGGGAAATAGAAAGCACCAACTAAAACAACGCTTGCGTTGTTTTAGGGATAAAGTTTTTTGAAGGGTTTGGGAAACTTTTTTCAAAAAAGTTTCCCAAGGTCTTAATCTTTAACCTTTAATCTTGTATAAAAAGAAAAAAGGTGACCCTGAATGGTCACCTGTTCTTCATAAAGAGAAGGTATTTTTTTTTATGGGGGTTTACAGTTAAATACATAAATTGGGGGATGTACTTTTCTGTAGTTGTGAAAATATTGGGGGTTTTCACAAGAATTATTATAGCAAATATTATGTTAAAAGTCTGCCCAAACATAATTTTTTTTTAAGGATTTTTTCATGTATAATTTTATTGTTTATACAAATAATACCAGTTTTACTTTAATTTTTATACAAAAATTCCTTATAAAATAATATTTTTTTTAACTGCTGTAATCTTCAAGAACCTTCAAAAGCTGCTCCTCACCAACAACATGTATTCCGTCTTCAAGCATGTTCTGCTCCTCTTCTGTTAGTGATTTTATTGGAGTGTTAGTTATTTCTTTTAAATCACTTCCGTTTATTGGTGTTTTGTAGAACACTGCTACATACCCGTCTTTAATCCCAACAATATAATGTTGAACACTTTCACCTTCTATTGTCTTACGCATAACAACTTCTTTTGAACTAAAGCTGACAATCTCCCATTCAATAAATATTTCTGTAAGCTTTTCTTTATCCATATTTACCAAAAAATAAGGGGCTGTTTCCTCTGTTTTTTCTGTTATGTTGTCTTGAGGATAAAAGTATTCATAAATCATCTTTGTTGTAGATTGTATTTTGTTTTCATCTACTTCGGTTTGTTCCTCACTACTATTTTTATTACTATTTTTATCATTATTTTCATTTAACTTCTTATCGCTTGGTGCACTTACATTTATACTTGCAACGTAATTTTCTGCCGTGCTAGGTTTTTCAACTGTTTTTAATGGTCTGAATTTAGTATACCCTGCAAAAATGCCTATAATACATATTCCTACACAACCAATTGCTACTAATATATATTTTATAAATTTTTCAAATTTATTCATACGCATACACCTCCATAAAGAAAGCATTAACATAATTTTTTAAAAATATACTAGCAAATGAAAATTTCCAATTATTAAGTAAAAACAAAAAAAGCCCTCATAAGGGCCAATATCTAAAATATATTTTATTCATCATATTGGTATGCGGCATCTAGAATCATTTCCTTTAATACACCAACATCATAGTTTCCAGGAATAATCTCAATTTCCAAGTCTTCTAGCTCATCATAGTTAGGAGAATACGAAACCGAAAAAGGTGTTGTTAATTCTCCCTCAAATACTATCTCTCCCTCAATAGCCCAAGGCTCATCTCCCTTATCAATACTAATAATACTTACTTCTGTAATTTGTACCATAAATATCCTCCCTTACTTATATTCTGTCTAAAATTAGTCTAAAAATGGAATTTTAAACAGTTTCTCTTACAATATTACAAAAAAAATTAAATACAGTTCTGAAATAACGCAAATTTGGATTAAATATCACCTTGTTCTTATTTATAATATGTTATGATATAAAGTTGTATATGTTACACAAAATAATATCCTGTTCTAAAAAAAACCACATAGAAATAACTGATATATAATATATGAGAAAACTAATTTTGTAAAGATAGTTATTTTATATTTAGACAAAATATTAAAATATATACCGCAATTTTTTATATATTATACTTTGACAAAATTTTCATTTATTTTTTGTAATAAAATTATTTTAAATTTATTTAATTTTATCGAACTTACGTTTATAATAAAATATCACATTTTTTCACACCTATTGTTATGCTTATACTAATACACATTTAGGAGGTCGTAATTATGAATAGACTTATTGAAGAAATAGAGAAAGAAAGAACAATTTTAAACGAAAAATTTTTAGAATTTGGATTAACAGAAGAAACATTGGAAATGAGCCAATCTCTTGATAGGCTTATTATAGAATATATGGAGTTTGCAAATACCGAAAAGGATTAGCAGTTGTTTATTAATAATAATATGTATTTAATTTCTTTTTCTTGCCACTAACAATCTTATGTTGTAAAATTATAAAAATAAATACGTAACTAAAATAAAGGCGGATTATTACTTATGACACTACCCGAACCATTTAAAGAAACAATGAAAGAGTTGCTTAAAGAGGATTATGCACAATTTATAGATTCATATAGCAATCCACCAAAACAAGGTTTAAGGGCAAATACATTAAAAATTACACCCCAAAAATTAAATGAGCTTTTGCAGACTGATTTAGAACCTGTAAGATGGTGCAATGACGGTTTCTATTATCCCGAAGGCTTTAGACCAGCAAAAAGCCCACTTTACCATGCTGGATTATACTACATTCAAGAACCAAGTGCGATGTCGTCCGCTTCTATGCTTCAAGTTTCTTCTGGAGATAAAGTTTTGGATTTATGTGCAGCACCTGGAGGTAAATCCACACATTTATGTGCAAAGCTTGAAGGTAAAGGCATTCTTGTTTCGAATGACATAAGTGCCTCAAGATGTAAATTTCTTATAAAGAATATTGAGCTTATGGGTATAACAAATGCAATTGTAACAAGCGAAACACCAAACAAACTTGCAAGCCGCTTCCCAAAATATTTTGACAAAATATTAGTTGATGCACCATGCTCAGGTGAGGGTATGTTTAGAAAAGATAAAGATACTCTCAAAGCATGGGACGAAACAAAGCCTTTATTTTTTAGCAAAATACAAAAAAGCATATTGCAAAGTGCTTCCGAAATGCTGGCTGACGGAGGTCATATTTTATATTCTACATGCACATTTAATAAAACTGAAAATGAAAATATTATTGAGGAATTTTTAAAAGAAAATACTGATTTTGAAATGGCTTCTGTTGACTTTACGCAATATGGTTTTGAAAAAGGCTTTTCTGATAATGTCAATATTTCTAATAGTTGCGGGCGTATTTTTCCGCACAAAGTTGATGGAGAAGGTCACTTTATAGCGTACATTCAAAAAAAGGATAAAAATAATACTGAACATTTTGAAAATTATACAAATAAAAAAAATACTCAGGAAAAAAATGCTTTGAAATATTTTTTTGAATTTTGTGAACAAAACTTAAATGTTGATTACAGAGACAAAAGCTTTGATATTATTGGGAATAATGTGTTTTTGGCTTATGATGATTTGCCTCCGCTAAAAGGGTTAAGAATAATGAAAGGTATGCTCTATATGGGTGAGCTTAAAAAAAATAGATTTGAGCCATCTCAAGCTTTTGCGATGGCGCTTAAAATGAATGATGCTAAAAATTTTGTTAACTTTCCTTTGCATAGTGATGAAGTTATCAAATATTTAAAAGGCGAATCTTTTGATTATTATTGTAATGACGGCTGGAACTTAATTTGTGTTGAAGGGTTTCCTTTGGGTTGGGGAAAATGCCAAAATGGACGAATAAAAAATAAATATTTAAAAAGTTGGTTGATGAATTAATGAGTTTTTTACCTGTAAGTATAGAAGAATTGAATAGACAAGGTGTTGACAAGCCCGATTTTGTATTGGTGACAGGAGACGCATATGTCGACCACCCTTCATTTGGTGCGGCAATAATAGGGCGTTTGCTTGTTAGTCATGGCTATTCTGTTGGCATTATACCTCAACCCGATTGGAATAATTTAGACTCCTTTAAAGTCTTTGGAGAGCCAAAACTTTCATTCCTTGTTACGGGAGGAAATATTGATTCAATGGTTAATCATTATTCCGTTGCAAAAAAACTGCGTGAAAAAGATTTATATTCGGCAGGAGGTAAAATGGGATTACGCCCCGACAGAGCAACAATTGTTTATTCAAATAAAATAAGAGAATGTTACAAAAACACATCAATAATAATAGGCGGAATTGAGGCAAGCCTAAGACGTTTAAGCCATTATGATTATTGGGATAACAAAGTGAGACGCTCAATACTACTTGATAGTTCTGCTGATTTGTTAGTGTACGGTATGGGCGAAAAACAAATTGTTGAAATTGCAGAAGCACTAGAAAGCGGTATTTCTGTATCTCAGTTAACATATATAAAAGGAACTGTATATAAAACTAAAGATTTACAATTGGTTGATGATTATGTTGCTTTGCCTGAATATCATGAAGTTTCAAAAGATAAGATGTTATATGCCAAAAGCTTTATGATTCAATATGAGAACACAGATTATGTAAATGCAAAAACAGTTGTAGAAGGTTATAATGGTGTTTATGTTGTACAGAATCCTCCAGCAAACCCTTTAACAACATCTGAATTTGATAGAGTATACAGTTTAGATTATATGCGTGACTACCACCCAATGTATAAAGATAAAGGCGGCGTTCCTGCAATAGAGGAAGTCAAATTTAGTATTATAAGTAATAGAGGGTGTTTTGGTAGCTGTAATTTTTGTGCATTAACGTTTCATCAGGGCGGATTTGTTCAAGCAAGAAGCCATAACTCCATTATATCAGAAGCGGAAAAAATAAGTTGGGAACATGATTTTAAAGGATATATTCATGATGTTGGAGGACCTACAGCTAATTTTCGTTTTCATTCATGCGAAAAACAGCTTAAACACGGTTTATGCAAAAACAGAAAATGTTTATCTCCTACACCCTGCAAAAACCTAAAAATAGACCACACCGATTATATATCTTTATTAAAAAAGCTTAGAAGCTTGCCACGAATAAAAAAGGTTTTTGTGCGTTCGGGTATTAGGTTTGATTATGCTATTTATGACAAAAGCAGTGATTTTTTAAATGAACTTTGCAAGCATCATATAAGCGGACAGCTAAAAATTGCCCCCGAACATATTTCAACAAAAGTTTTAAATAAAATGGGAAAACCTTCAAAAGATGTTTACGAAAGGTTTGTAAAAAAGTATAATGATATAAATAACAAATTGGGAATGAAACAGTTTATTGTGCCTTATTTGATGTCAAGCCACCCAGCCTCGGATTTACATGCTGCTATTGAACTTGCAGAGTATTTAAGGGATTTGGGATATATGCCCGAACAAGTTCAAGATTTTTACCCTACTCCTTCCACTTTATCTACTTGCATGTACTATACTGAAATCGACCCAATAACAATGGAGAAGGTTTATGTGCCCAAAAACCCTAAAGAAAAAGCAATGCAAAGGGCTTTAATACAGTATCGTTTGCCTCAAAACTATAATCTTGTTTTGGAGGCGCTCAAAAAAGCTGGGAGAGATGACTTAATAGGGTTTGATAAAAAATGTTTGATTCGCCCCAGAGTTTTAAATAAAGAAAAGCCTTTTCCAAAAAAAGAGAAGGTTGTTCATAAAAAAAAGACAATTAGAAATGTTCATAAGAAAAAGAAGAAATAACGCATCAAAGACCTTAGGAAACTTTTTTGAAAAAAAGTTTCCCAAACCCTTCAAAAAACTTTTATCAGAAACGAGCAAGCTCGTTTCTTTGCAGTTTCTGTTTGCTATAACCAAACAGCATTTGTGTTGTTTTTAGTTAAAGTTTTTGATGGGGTGGTGGGGAAACTTTTTTCAAAAAGTTTTCCCACGGTCTTAGAACCTGTTTAATATAAATAGAAAAAGGAGAGGTCATAAAAATGGATAACATAAAATATTTCAGCACTCGTGGCGAAAATAAAGCTATTACCGCAAGCCAAGCAATATTAAAAGGTATTGCGGACGACGGTGGGCTTTTTGTTCCCGAAAAAATACCTCAATTAGATATTCCTTTAGAAAAAGCTCTATCAATGTCATATCAAAATTTGGCATATGAAGTTTTAAAGCTTTTTTTAACAGACTATACAAAAGAAGAACTTGAATATTGTATACAAAATGCATACGATTCAAAGTTTGATACAGAAGAAATAGCTCCTGTTGCAGAAGCAGACGGAAATTACTTTCTTGAATTGTTTCATGGGCGTACACTAGCATTTAAAGATATGGCACTTTCTATTTTGCCTCATTTAATGATAACAGCGGCTAAAAAAAATAACTTAGATAAAAAGATTTTAATACTTACCGCAACAAGCGGAGACACAGGAAAAGCCGCACTAGAAGGATTTGCAAACGTAGAAAATACAGCAATAGCAGTTTTTTATCCTGAAAATGGAGTATCTCCTATACAAAGGCTTCAAATGACAACACAAGAAGGAAATAACACCTATGTTGCGGCTGTAAAAGGTAATTTTGATGATTGCCAAAATACAGTTAAAAAAATATTTATGGATAAAGAAATTACAGATGAAATTGACAAGAAAGGATATGTTTTTTCATCAGCAAATTCAATTAATATAGGAAGATTGTTACCGCAAATTGTATATTATTTTTATGGATATGCACAGCTTGTAAAAAAAGGCGTAATAAAATGCGGAGATAAAATTAATTTTACTGTACCTACAGGTAATTTTGGTAATATTCTTGCAGGGTATTATGCAAAAAAAATGGGGCTACCTGTTAATAAGCTTATTTGTGCCTCAAACAGTAACAAAGTTCTATTTGACTTTTTCCAAGAAGGAGAATATGACAAAAACAGAGACTTTATACTTACAATATCTCCTTCAATGGATATCCTTATTTCAAGCAATCTTGAAAGGCTTCTTTATCACCTTTCAAACGACTGTGCAAAAACAAGTGAGTTAATGCAAAGCTTGAACAACAAAGGAAAATATACATTTGATATAAATACAGATGAATTTGCAGGAGAATTTACAACTGAAGATGAAACTTTGCAAGCTATTAATAAAGTTTATAAAAAAGGCTATACAATAGACACACATACTGCTGTTGCTTTTTCTGCGTATGAGAAATATGTTCAGAAAACAGGAGACACAACCCCAAATATTACTGTATCAACTGCAAGCCCCTTCAAATTCGCTACAGATGTTTGCAAAGCAATTGATGAAAGATATGCAGATAAAGACCCATTTGTTCTTTTGGAGGAATTGGCTGTAATAAGCGGTGTTGAAGTTCCGCAACAAATTAAAGATATTAACAAGAGAAAAGTACATCATGATAAGGTTTGCACTATTGATGGTGCTGTGCAGTTTGTTTTGGAGTGCTGTTAATTAATGGAATAAAAGCCCTAGGAAAGCTTTATATCCTAAACACACTATATATCTTTGGGAAGGTTTAGCCACTGTACATGAAATGCACAAAGTGCGTTTCTGGCAAAAATTCTTTGCTTCTTTCTTTCAAGAAAGAAGTCAGGGTTTGGCACTGAAAGCCCCAATTTTATTAAGCAAAAAATTAAAAAGGAGGATTAATATGATATCAGAAAACATGAAACAGCTTGTAAAAGGCAGTTCCGTAATAAGAGCAATGTTTGAAGAAGGAAAAAGACTTTCTCAAATATATGGAAAAGAAAACGTATATGATTTTAGCTTGGGCAATCCCAGTGTAGAACCTCCAGAAGAAATTAAAAATGCAATAAAAGAAATACTGGATAAAGAACCTCCGACTTTTGTGCATGGATATATGAACAACTCAGGATATGAAGACGTAAGAGAAGCAATTGCACAATCCACAAATAAAGAGTTTGGAACAAATTTCAGCGAAAAAAATGTAATTATGACTGTAGGTGCGGCTGGTGCATTAAATATTGTATTTAAAACATTGTTAAATCCTAATGATGAGGTAATAGTATTTGCTCCATACTTTGGGGAATATAATAATTATGTAAATAATTTTAATGGAAAGCTTGTTATAATACCGGCTAATACTGAAAATTTTCAGCCTAACCTTGACTTGTTAGAAAAATCTATTACTAATAAAACTAAAGCAGTAATAGTTAATTCCCCTAATAATCCGTCGGGAGTTGTTTATTCAGAAGATACATTAAAATCACTTTCTGATATTTTAAACAAAAAACAAAAAGAAATTAACTCTCCTATTTATTTAATTTCTGATGAGCCATATAGAAAGTTGGCTTATGACAATGTTTTCATACCATATGTAACAAAGTATTATAACAATACTTTAGTTGCTTATTCCTTCAGTAAATCTTTATCCCTACCCGGTGAAAGAATAGGCTATCTTATAATACCTAATGAAATAGATGGATTAGAGGATATTTTAGCTGGCTTAAATGTTGCAAATAGGATTTTGGGGTTTGTTAATTCTCCTTCTCTTTTCCAAAGAGTTGCTGCTAAATGTATTGATGCAAATGTAGATATTTCTGTTTATGACAAAAACAGAACATTGCTATATGACAGCCTTACATCATATGGATATAGCTGTTTAAAACCAGAGGGGGCATTTTATATGTTTATAAAATCACTTGAGGAAGATGATAAAGCTTTCTGTGAAAAAGCAAAAAAATATAATCTTCTTCTTGTTCCAGGTTCGGCTTTTTCTTGCTCAGGATTCTTTAGACTAGCTTACTGCGTTTCATATGAAACTGTTAAAAATTCTTTGGAGAGCTTTCAAAAACTAGCTAAGGAGTATGGCTTATAGTGGAAACATGTAATAATGTATTACCAAAAATAATAGCAATAGAAGGTATAGACGGTTCTGGTAAAACTCTACAATTTCAAATGCTTGAAAATAAGCTTACCTCTTTAGGAAAAAAATGCTTATGCATTTCATTTCCAATATATGAAGGTTTTTTTGGAAAAGAGATAGGAACAATGTTATCAGGCAAAAATAAAAATTCCAGTGCTGATGTTGTTGATGCAAAATCAATGGCTTTGTGGTATGTGGTAGATAGATGGAAAAAGTTTAGTGAGATAGATTATAGTAGTTTTGATTATATACTGCTTAACAGATATGTTCTTTCAAATGCAGTTTACCAGAGTATTAGATATACTGATGGTAGCAGTGATGATTTTGTTAAATGGGTTTTTAAATTGGAGCATGAGCAGTTTGGGTTACCAAAACCTGACACATACATTCTCCTAGATGTAAATGAGCAAATCTCAAAAGAAAACGTTATTAAAAAGGGGTTTAGGGAATATACCGGTGACCAACCCGATGTTTATGAAAACTCGTCTAATTTTTTGTTTTTGGTGAGAGAACGCTACTTGCAGTTCTCAAAAGAAATTGATAATATATTTGTTATTAATTGTATAAGAGAAGGCAAAATGGAAAACCCTGATACTATTCATAGTGATATTATTTCTATATTGAAAAATCAGTTTACAAATAAATAATAAATATAAAAAACATCAATAAAAAATTAAATTTTTTACTGATGTTTTTTATATTAGTTAGACATTATCCTAATCATTTGAATTAAATTGTCGCCATCTTGTCTGATTATCTCAAAACCGTTATTTATATATGCATTTATTAATTTCTTTCTATTTTCACATTCTATTAAAATAACTCTTCCGCCCAATATTTCCTGTGCTTTATGTAATGTTGAAACAGCATAGTCAATTATTACTTTTCCTGATATACATTGCCAAAACTTATCATTCTTGGCTAACTGACCAATTAAAAAAACAGGAATATCCTCAATAATTTCATTATTTCTTTTAGCCGATAAACCATCAAGTTTTCTAATTTTATTATTAGATACCTTAATTTCATTATCAGGTGACCTAATTGTTTTTATACTCAAAACCTTTAATGCAATAGTAAAATATGCAAGTATGTTTAAAACACCTTTTTCAATACTATCTTCATCTAGTATAAAATAAGTTCTACTTTTATTAATTTTCTCATATTGTATGGCCTTATTTTTAATGAAATTTAAAACATCTGCATTTTTGCTACAATTAAATTCGGAAATGACCTCATTAATTTCTTCCTCAGAAGCCACTTCCATAAAATCTTTTAACGGGAGAAGTATTGTTTTAATAATTCCTTGCCCCTATCAATATTTTTTTCTGAAGCCAGTTCCTTGCTAATAGGAAGAGCTGGCTCTTCACTATTATAAATACGCAAAAAATTATCGACTTCTTTGGGTCTTTCAATTATAATTTTTTTATCAAAAGAAACTGTAGCCATATTAGTCCTCCTATCATAATAAAACCATACTTATATATTATTATTATATCATAGTTGTTTTTAATGTCAATATTATGACAAATTGATGTAGTATTATTATATCCAAATAACAACATTTTAGTACCTTAAAATTATATTAAATAAATTATAATGTACTTGGATTAAACTAATATAAACATAACAAAATAAAAATTCATTAAACTTACGTTAAATTATTACCTTGTATATTTAAACAAATTGTATATAATTATTATAAGTATCTTTTTACATAAGTATTTTTAAACTACCTATTACTACAATGCAAAAAGGAGCAATTTATGTATATTACAACTATAATACTAACTATAATTGCATCAGTATTTATAATATTTTTTGCAAGCAACAAAACTTTCAGAAAACTAGTTTCCGAAAACTATATATGGCTAATAGTGATTGGGCTTACTATGAGAATTTTGGCTACACAAATAAATATTCTTTATGAGACAGACGTAAATGACTTTAAGTTTTGGAGTAAAATGGTTTTTGAAGATGGCATGTCCAACTTCTACATAACAAAAGACGTATTTACAGACTACCCTCCGGGTTATATGTATGTACTTTATGTTATTGGTGGAATACGAAAGCTGTTTAACTTGCCTCTTGGTGGCTATGCATTTACTTTATTAATAAAAATGCCTGCAATAATATGTGATATAGTTACTGGTGTCTTTATTTATAAAATAGCGTGCAAAAAAATGATTACAACATATGCTTGGTTAATAAGCCTAGCATACTTATTAAACCCTGCTGTAATATTAGACTCCTCTATTTGGGGACAAGTTGACTCTGTTTATACACTTGTTGTACTTATATCAATTTATTATATAAGCGAAAAAAAATATACAAAAAGCTTTATGATATATGCTTTTGCAATATTAATTAAGCCACAAGCACTTATTTTTGCACCTATTTATATTTATGCCGCTTATGATATTATTAATATAGGTGAGTTTAAATTAAAAGCATTTAAGGACGTATTTGTATTAGGGTTGTTATGCCTGCTTGTAATTATTTTAGGTATAATACCTTTTACAAAAGGCTTGAACTTTATGCCCGTGTATGAACAGTACAAAGATACGCTATCGTCATATCCATATGCAACAGTTAACGCATATAATTTTTATGCATTAATCAGAGCAAACTGGGTTGAAATAACAAACAAGTTTTTATACTTTAACTATACTACATGGGGAATTATTTTTATTGATATTATTGTATTGCTAAGTTTATTTTTGCTTAATAGAAACAAAACAAAAGCAAATTACTTTTATATTGCAGCATTAATTAACACGTTAACTTTTATGTTTTCTATTAAAATGCATGAGAGATATTTGTTTCCATCATTATTATTCTTTCTAATTGCATTTATATATAATTTTGATAAAAAAATATTTTTTATTTATGTTTTTTATTCAATAACATTTATTGTTAACTGTGTTGAAGTGCTTAATATGGTTATTAATGGAAACTCTCTTGTTTATTTAGAGAGCATAACCGTTGTATCATTTTTAAACTTTTTATTTGCATTTTTTGTAATTATAATAGCATTTGTATCATTTACAAAAGATAACAACACTTTTGAAATAAAATTAAAGATAAACCCCAAATATATTGTTTTCATAATAATGGGAATATATAGCGTAATTGCATTTTATAATTTGGGAGACAGGTTTGCACCCGAATCCGTTTGGGACGTGCGAGAAGTAAAAGAGGAAACAGGAATAGTACAAATAGAAAAACCAGATGCAATAGTTGATTTTGGGAGAGTAAGAAATATTACTCAAATGCAATATATGCTTGGGGCTAAACATGACCAAAAATTTATACTCTACACATCAGAGGACGGGCTTTATTGGGATTATTATAACGAATATGAAGCTAAATCGGTGTTTGCTTGGAAAGACGAGCCTGTAAGTATAAATACACGTTTTATAAAAGTAATTGCAAATTCTGATAAATTAATGATAAACGAAATGGGTTTTCGTGAAAATGGTGTGCTTGTAGATATAGTAGCCGTAAACGAGGAAGCAAGACAGCTTTTTGATGAACAACATTATGTTCCAATAAAAAGCAATTTCATGAACAGCACATACTTTGATGAAATTTATCATGCGAGAACAGCTTACGAATTTATAAATCATATGGACGTATATGAATGGACTCACCCTCCTTTGGGTAAATATATTATTTCCCTGGGAATAAATATGTTTGGTATGAATCCTTTTGGCTGGAGGTTTATGGGCACTTTGTTTGGTGTGTTTATGATATATGTTATATATGCTTTTGCCAAAAAAGTTTTTAGGTCTGAATATATTGGTATTTTTGCGGCTTTGATTCTTTCGCTGGATTTTATGCATTTCGCCCAAACAAGAATATCAACTATAGATACTTATGTTACATTTTTTGTACTATGTATGTATTATTTTATGTATGCTTATTATGATGCTGATTATTGGGATTCTGATTTTAAAGCATACTTGAATTTAGGGCTTTCAGGCTTATTTATGGGGCTTGCTATAGCAAGCAAATGGCAAGGTGTTTATGCTGTTATAGGTATTGCTGTATTATTTTTTATAAGTTTATACAAAAAATATATTAAGTTTAAAACAATTGAGGACAATAATAATATTTTTAAAAAATATGTTTTTAAGACAATTTCTCTTTGTGTTGTATTTTTTATTTTAATACCTTTAATAGTTTATTATTTGGCTTATATTCCATACCTAAATGCCCCTCATATGGACGGCATTAAAAGCATAATAAGCAACCAAACAGGTATGTATAATTATCACTCTAAGCTTGAATCCACTCACCCGTTTTCGTCTGTGTGGTGGCAGTGGGCACTTGATATACGACCTATTTTTTATTTTTCGCAAGATATGGGTAATGGTATAAAACAAGGTATTAGTTCATTTGGTAATCCTATTATATGGTGGTTTGGGATAGTTGCCTTTATTTATTGCATTTATGCTTATATAAAAGAACGCAATAATATTTGTTTGTTTTTAATAATTGCCTTTTTGTCACAATATTTGCCGTGGGTTATAATTACAAGAACGACTTATATATATCATTACTTCCCTAGCGTTCCCTTTATTATTATTATGATTGCTTTTTGTATTAAGGAATTTTTCAGCAAATATAATAGATATTCTTTTTATATTTTCGCGAGTGCCGCCGCTGTTTTGTTTGTTATGTTTTATCCTGTGCTTTCGGGAATGTCTATTGAGGTTGATTATGTTAAGAGGTTTTTGGAGTGGCTACCCAGTTGGGGATTGATTTAGTGTTAGTTATAGTTAAGGCATACCTTGGGAAACTTTTTTGAAAAAAAGTTTCCCAAACCCTTCAAAAAACTTTATCCCTCAATATTCCAAACAATGCAAGCGTTGTTTGCATACTGATATTGGCATAAAAAAGGAACAAAGAAAAACATCTTTGTTCCTTTTTTGCATTACAACTTATAACAAAAAGGTTCTAACTAATCAAGTTCAAAACCATAATATTTTTTAACTGCATCGTCATAACTCAAGTCATCAGTAGCATCTAAAGAAGTTTGAATATCCTCTTCAATAATATTAATAGGGATATCATCATATTTTGACATCTCTAAATCCTTAGATAATGAGTAAGTAGTTACATCTAATTCATCGTTAGAATCAGAGAATAGACTTATTGACTTACTATTTGTATTAATATCACTTTCGTTCAATTTAACTATACCTACCTCTTTTCTATAGGCACTATAAACATTTTTACCCTCAAATTCGGTACTAATTAAAAATAGTATATAACTACCATCTTCGTATAACTTTGTCTCTAGGCTATTGTCATTATAAACAAGACCTTCTTGTAAAACAACTATTTCATCACTTTGAATATCACCTTTAATTACTTCATCTATTTTGAAGTTTACTAATGAAACAGGTATTTGTGGTACTTCATTTACTTTTTCATTAAGAGAAATATAATCTAAAGATTTATATTCCTGTATAGGTTCACCAATAACGTGTCCCTTTACTATTAGGTCAGAAAAATAAACAACTTGGTCAAAACTCTCCAGATTTGTCATAAAATATTTATCATTTTCAGAACCAACTATTTTTTTTGATAAATCTGGACTTTTATTATATCTAGAATTAGTATTACTAGAAAAACCAATAAACATAAAAGAAACACATAAAAATGGCACAATTATAAATATTCTTTTACTAAACAGATATCTAATCATAAAATCCTCCTATAAAATAAATTACACTACTTATACATATTAGAAATAGCTTGTAAATCACCAGAACTTGGAGCAGAAAGATAACCTGCACACATATAAGAATCTGTATAGGATACATCCCTTAAGCAAAGTACATGACCAATTTCATGTCCCAAAACAGTAGCTAATGCAGAAGCACTATTACTTGATGACATATATGGATTAGTAGCTACCTGTGCATATGTAACTTTACCATTATATCCATATTGGTACTCAGGAATACCATTCTCGAATAAAACAGTAGCAGCATAAATTCCTTGTTGATTAAAAGAAGAAGGCCAATCCGCTGTAGATGGTGTATAATAATCTATATTAGAAACATTAAAACTACTATTAACAGCCTTTACTTTAGTTCCATTCCATTTTTGATAACCACTACTGTAACCAGTTTTCCAAACACTATTTAAATAATCTGAATTAACATTCAAATTACAAACCCTAACACCGTTTACATACGAAGTGTTTTGCCACCTAATACTAGAACCCATCTGCAGGTTTGTATAATCCCAAGCAAAAACAAATAAAGTCATAGAAAGAGTAACTAATAAAGTCAAAATAAAGAAAAATCCAACTTTTACCTTCTTTTTAATATCACTTGTAAACATTCAAAAACCTCCTCAAAATACTTTATATTTTAATCTAATATAGCTATTTAAAAAACTTTTCTTTATCCACCCCCATATCAATATATTTAGTAATCACGAAAATTTTTAAACCATCTTTTAATGAGTAAAAATTTTACCAATCTCACTAAAGTAAAGGTATGTTCTTACTACTGTCAAATTATATATTTTACTACAAAATGATTTTCGTGGTTACTATGTAAAAATATTATTTAAGTGAATTATATCTAGTTTACATATGCTGTATTTGTTTGTGAAATAATAATAACAATAAAAACAAGTAGTATTTAATTTTTTTTACTATACGACTTTTTATGACATAATATTATTTTGAAACAAGCTATGCTAGTTTCTTACAAACTTTTGAAATAGAGGTTTGTAGAGTAAACTTTTAAGAAAGTTTACTCTACAATATCTTTTACACAAACAAACTCACAACACTGTTAAACAAAAAACAAACCCCAACCCCAATCACAGTAGGCACAATAAAAGAAATAGCAGTCCATTTAATACTCTCTGTCTCTTTTTTTATTGTAAGGCAAGTCGTGGAGCAAGGCCAGTGCATCAAAGAAAAAAGCATTACAGAAACAGCGGTTTTCCATGTCCAACCATTGTTAACCAAAAGTTCCTTTAAACCATCAATACTATCCATTTCCAAGATAGTGCCCGTACATAAATAAGACATAATAATTATTGGCATAACAATTTCATTTGCAGGAAAACCGATTATAAATGCCATTAATATAACTCCGTCCAAACCAATAACCTTTGCAAATGGGTCTAAAAAATTAGCACAAACAGATAATATGCTCATATCACCTATCATTACGTTTGCCATTATCCAAATAACAAGCCCAGCCGGTGCAGCAACAGTCGCCGCCCTCCCTAATACAAACAACGTCCTATCAAAAATCGAACGTACTATTATTTTGGATATTTGCGGCTTTCTATAAGGAGGCAGTTCAAGCGTAAATGATGACGGTACACCTTTCAATATAGTATTTGAAAGCAATTTTGAAACTAAAAATGTCATTAAAACACCCAAAACAATAATAAACGTTAGCAGAGCTACAGAAATAACATTTTGTCTCCAATCCGAAACTCCAGACACAAAAAACATTGTTATAATTGCAATTAATATAGGAAACCTTCCGTTACAAGGAACAAAATTATTAGTAATAATAGCAATAAGCCTCTCTCTTGGAGAATCAATAATTCTGCAACCAACAACACCAGCAGCATTACACCCAAAACCCATACACATTGTTAGTGCCTGTTTTCCGCAAGCATTGCATTTTTTGAAATAATTATCAAGGTTAAATGCTACTCTAGGCAAATAACCCAAATCCTCCAACAGTGTGAAAAGTGGAAAAAAAATAGCCATAGGAGGAAGCATAACAGAAACCACCCATGCCAGAACTCTATACATTCCCAATACCAATATGTCACCAAGCCACTTAGGTGCGTTTATATAATTAAAAAAAACTAATAACTCATCTTGAATTTTAAAAAGAAAATTAGAAAGTAGTTCTGATGGGTAATTTGACCCCGTAATAGTTAACCAAAATATTATTGCAAGTAAAATTATCATAACAGGAATACCTGTTGCTTTACTCGTTAATATTTTATCAATTTTTCTATCCATTGAATTGTAGTTATCTTTTTGAAATGAAACGCATTCCTTGCAGATACTTTCTGCTTTTTTAACAATAGAATATACAATAGAATCTTTTAATTGCTCTTTTTCTATACCACACTTTTTAAGATATTCCCTTGCATTATTTAAAGCCTCCAAAACCTCTGGCTCATCAATTAAACAAAAACCTAAATACTTATTTAACGCTTGCATTAATGCCTCATCATAATCAATCAATTTTAGAGAAAGCCATCTTGTATTTATTTTATTGTTTATTTTGCGTGAAATACTTTTCTCGACAATTTTTATAGCATTTTCTATTTGATGTGAATATTGAATTGATACTGTTTCACAATTATTGTTATTTATACTTTCTATTTGCTCAGTAAGACTTAATAACCCTTTTCCCTCTGTTGCATTTGTTCCTACAACCTTTACACCCAAAATTTCACTAAGTTTTTTAAAATCAATATTAATATGCTTCTTTTTTGCTTCGTCCATTAAATTAACACATACAATTACGTTTTTTGTTATTTCAATTGTCTGCAAAACCAGATTCAAATTTCTTTCTAAACAAGTAGCATCACAAACAACCACAACAGCATCTGCATCTCCAAAACAAATAAAATCTCTTGCAACTTCTTCTTCGGCTGAATGTGCCATTAGAGAATATGTGCCGGGTATGTCAACCAAAATATAATTATTCCCTCTAAAAGAGTAACTACCCTGTGCATTTGTAACTGTTTTTCCGGGCCAGTTTCCCGTATGTTGATTAAGCCCCGTAAGTTGGTTAAAAACCGTGCTTTTACCCACATTAGGATTTCCGGCTAGTGCAATTACTTTATCTTTTTCACTTTTCTTTTTTATTATAAGACCATTATCAATGGCTTTTATTCCTGTTGCGTCCATTGTTAGACCCACTTTTATCACACTCCTATAAATATTTAAGAAATGGCCTTGGTGTTTGGGGCTAGAACCCCAAAGCATTAATTAAGTTACTTCCACTAAAATTTTAGATGAATCCTCAGAACGTATTGCGACAACTGCCCCACGAATAAGATATGCTATAGGGTCGCCGGAAGGGCTTTTTTGTAAGCACTCAATATTAGTATCCTCAATAACCCCCAAATCTTGGAGTCTTCTCCTTATAGTACCTATTGCTTGTATACTTCTTACTTTTCCGCTCATACCAACCGGTACATTATGCAATGACACAATATTTTTATTCATAAATACTCCACCCTCATAATATTTATTAGTTTAAAGAAACTCTGTTTCGCTACTCTAATATATGCAAAAAATAAGACTTGTGTTACAGAGGATTGGGGGACATATGGAAATGCCTGAAAATAATGCATATCGTACACTTAAAGGGTATGAAATTATCGAAAGCAATCAAATAACTAATGCAATGGAAGATTATTTGGAAATGATTTGCCGATATACAGAAAAGGACGGATATGCAAGAATAAATAATATTGCATCAAAACTAAATGTAAAGCCTTCCTCTTCATCAAAAATGGTTAGCAACCTAAAAAAACTAGGGCTTGTTGAATACGAGAAATATAGCATAATAAAACCTACAGAAAAAGGTCAGAAACTAGGAAACTATCTGCTTCACAGACACAAAGTTATACATAGATTTTTTTGTTTACTAAACAATTCCGAAAATGAACCCGAAAAGGAATTAGAACAAACAGAAAAAGTTGAGCATTTTATAAACGCAAAAACACTATATAATATTGAGAGGCTTATTGATTTTCTAGAAAAAAATAGGTTATAATGGCTTAAAACACAAAAGAAAGGAATTAAAAATGAGCGGAATACTTTACATCTGCGGAACTCCTATAGGTAATCTAGAAGACATATCATTACGTGCTTTACGTATACTAAAAGAGGTAGATTTAATTGCTGCGGAGGATACACGTCATACATTAAAACTACTTAATTTCTACGAAATTTCCACAACATTAACAAGCTATCATCAGCACAACATAAAAGAAAAAGGTAACGAATTAATACAGCTTTTAAAAAAAGGCAAAAAAATTGCACTTGTAACAGATGCTGGTATGCCCGCTATCTCTGACCCTGGTGAAGACATAGTAAGGCTATGCCACGAAAATAATATTACTGTTACTTGTGTTCCTAGTGCAACTGCTGTTACGTCAGCATTAGCACTTTCGGGTTTAAATACAAAAAAATTTATATTTGAGGGATTTTTGCCCCAAAACAAAAAAGACAGAAAAGAAATACTAAATTGCTACAAAAATGAACATAAAACAGTAGTTTTTTATGAAGCTCCGCATCATCTCAAAAAGACATTAAATGAAATTTTTGAGGTGTTGGGCAATAGGCAAATTGCTGTTGTTAGAGAAATTACAAAAAAATATGAGGAAGTTTTGAGGTTTACTTTAGAGGAGGCTATATCATATTATAACGAAACAAAGCCTAAAGGTGAGTATGTTATTGTTATGGAAGGATTATCTCTTGAGCAGATTAAAACCATTAAAGAAAACGAATTTCAAGATATTAGCATTGATGAGCATTTAAGTATATATATTAATAGGGGTTTGGACAACAAGTCTGCGATGAAAGCGGTAGCTAAGGACAGGGGCGTTTCAAAAAGCGTTATTTATTCCTATTTGAATAAAAATTAAAGACCTTGAGAAACTTTTTCGAGAAAAGTTTTCCAAACCCTTTAAAAAGCTTTATCCCCGCAATTAAAGAGAGACGAAAAAGAAACGCACAACGTGCGTTTCTGACAAAAGTTCTTTGCTTCTTTCTTCCAAGAAAGAAGTCGGGGTTTGGGGCTGAATGCCCCAAAAAAATTATCTTATTATAACTAAAACTTAACATTAATTTTAATCTCATAACCGTCATCAACTTCATTAACAACATAATCGGTTTTTGCTCCCGAACTATTCATTATATCCACAGCCTGCTTAATCGTATTAGTAAAAATCCTAATATCTCTAACACATTGCTTAATTCTCATTTCAGGCTTTTTTATAATATTAATTTCCCTTTTTGATATAATTTCCTCAATAAGTTCCTCAGTCTTTTTTACAGTTAAACCTTCTCTTATTATTTTATGTAAAATGCTTATTTGTAACTCCTCATCATTTATTTTTAATAATGCCCTTGCGTGTCTTTCGGATAAATCATTTTCTATTAGTACCTTTTGGACATTTTTGGATAATCGTAGTATTCTTAATTTATTAGCTATTGTTGACTGACTTTTACCTATTTTTATGGCCAACTCCTCTTGCGTAAACGAATAATCACGCATTAAATTCATAAAGCCATCGGCTTCTTCTAAATAATTCAGATTTTGCCTCTGCAAATTCTCAATAATTGCAAGAACTGCACTATCTTGGTCATTAATGCTTATTAAAATAGAAGGGATTGTAGTTAATCCTGCCATTTTAGAAGCTCTAAGCCTTCTTTCACCTGCAACCAGCTCATATGTATAACCGTTTATTAAGCGTACACTAATAGGCTGCATTACGCCATATTCTCTTATAGAATTTGATAATTCCTCAAGGCTTGCCCTCTCAAAAAATTTTCTCGGTTGATATGGATTAGGTTTTATACTATCAATAGGTAAATATAAAATTTCCTTACTCGTCAATAAAGCACTTTCTACCATATGTAACACCTCTTTCGTAAAATTAAGACTAACATGATATGATTTAAACAGATTGTCCTACTTTGTCAAACTCACGTTGGATTATCGTCCACAAAAGAAATATTATCATATATTTCCCATTATAATAAATTTTCCTAAATTGTTTGAATTATATATTTTCGATAAACAAAATCAAAAAACCCTATCACTAAATAGGGTTTTTTGTAATTTTGTTTGGTTTTCTGGGGTATGCGGTTGGAGTATCAGATAATTTGCTAATAATAATTAACGTATGTGTTATATCAGTAAATGGTATTTTTATTGTTTTTACTTCGGAAATCTCCCCGCCTAGCTTAGAAATGATAAGTTTTGCCGTTGAAATTTCTTCTTTTATATCAGTACCTTTCATAGAAATAAATTTCCCGCCTTTATTAACAAAAGGAAGACAGTATTCCGCAAGCAAGGACAAATTTGCAACCGCACGAGAAAAACTGTAGTCGTATTTTTGCCTAAATAAAGGGTTTTTGCCTGCTTCCTCTGCTCGCATATGAACACACTGTATATTATCAAGGTTTAAAGTTTCAACTAACTCTTTTAAAAAAACTAATCTTTTATTAAGAGAGTCCAAAAGCGTAATTTTCATGTTAGGATTAACAATCTTTATTGGTATACCGGGAAACCCTGCACCTGTTCCAACATCAATCACATTTATTTCATCTTTTTGTTCTATTACTGTATTTATCGTTATGCTATCTACAAAATGTTTTAATATTATATCTTGCGGATTAGTTATAGCTGTCAAATTCATTTTTTTATTCCACTCAATGAGCATATTCATATAAGTATCAAACATTGTGTACTGCGTATCAGAAATTTCTATGTCTAACTCCTCGCAAGCATTTAAAAGTAATTGTTTATTATCCAAATTTATCACCTTGTATTGTATATTTTCACTCTTTTTCTATACCGTAAATTTTCCAATTACTAAACATATCCGGTTCTTTAATTAGATGCAAATGTATTATGCTTTGGCTGTCTCTATCCTTGTTCATCACAAGTATTGAGTTTGTTTTGCAATTTTTAGGCTTTGGCGAAAATTCAACTTTAATTAAACTTTTATATTTTTCCATATTATTGAAAAAATCAGTTAACTCATACAAATCGAAATCCTTAGCGAAATTTTTACTTATATATGACTCGGCATTATCATATTCATTATGTGCTAAAGCATCTATAAACATTTTTACTGTATTTTCTTCTTCATATAATGTTAAAAATATATTATCATTTTTATATTGTTTTAAATTTATTTTTATTGAATAAAAATTATTTTTTGTTGAAAAGAAATACCCACAATTTTGAATCAATTTATCTTCCTCCCAGCGATGATGCATTTAATTAAATCATATTTGGATATGTAACGTGGGCATTTACTTACATTAATATATTTTATGCCAATATTAACATATAGTTCATATATTAATTAGATTTATTAGCATTAGACCTTGGGAAACTTTTTTGAAAAAAAGTTTCCCAAACCCTTCAAAAAACTTTATCACCAAACAACGCAAGCGTTGTTTGGGAAAGATTGACCACGATACATAAGAAGCGGAAAATAAGTCGGGGTTTGGGCCTGAGAAGCCCCAACAACACTAAAACCTCATCTTATTTGCTTCCATATAAACAAGTAAAACAGAAATATCCGATGGTGAAACTCCTGTAATCCTAGAAGCCTGCCCAACATTATCAGGTTTTAGACTATTAAGTTTTTGCCTTGCTTCAAGTCTCAAACCATTTATGCTGTTATAATCAAAATCTAAAGGAAGTTTTCTTTTTTCAAGCTTTTTGAACTGCTCAACTTGCATAAACTGCCTTCTGATATATCCCTCATATTTTACTTGTATATTAACTTGCTCGGTAACTTCTTCATCTAGCAAAGGTCTATTTTCATCAAATTCAGACAATATATTATAATTCAATTCGGGTCTTTTTATTAATTCGGAAAGCTTAACACCTGTTGTTATTTTTGAACTTTCGTTTTTCTCTAAAAAATCGTTTACCTCCTGTTTAGGAGAAATAATAACATTTTCTACTCTTTTTATTTCTGTTTCTATTTCATTTTGCTTTTTTAGAAGCTTCTCAAATCTTTCTTTTTTTACAAGCCCTGCCTCAAATGACTTTTTCATTAAACGTAAATCGGCATTATCCTGTCGTAAAAGCAATCTGTATTCTGCTCGTGATGTCATCATCCTGTAAGGTTCTTGGCTACCTTTTGTAACTAAGTCATCTATAAGTACACCTATGTAGCCCTCCGAACGGTCGATTATTACAGGTGGCTCGTTTTTTATATATTGTGAGGCATTTATTCCTGCAATAATCCCCTGTGCAGCAGCCTCCTCATACCCTGAACTTCCGTTAAATTGCCCAGCACTAAACAAACCACTAATATTTTTAAATTCTAATGTTAATTTTAACTGTGTTGCATCAATGCAGTCATACTCTATTGCATAGCCTGTACGCATAAATTTACAGTTTTCAAGCCCTGGTAGTGTTCTGTACATTTTTATTTGTACGTCCTCTGGAAGCGATGTCGACATTCCTGCAACATACATTTCGTTTGTGTCTTCTCCCTCAGGCTCAACAAAAATCTGATGTCTGTCTTTGTCTGCAAATCTTACAACTTTATCTTCTATTGACGGGCAATATCTTGTACCAGTACCTTTTATTTCTCCTGCGTATAGCGGCGAACGATGTAAGTTTTCCCTAATAATATTGTGTGTTTGTTCATTTGTATACGTTAAATAGCAGATAGCCTGTTCCCTCTCAATATCTTCTCTTTTATTGTCAAAAGAAAAAGGAGTAATTTTTTCGTCACCAAACTGCTCCTCCATTTTACTGAAATCTACTGTTTTTTTGTCTATTCTTGCTGGCGTTCCTGTTTTAAAGCGAAACATTTTTATATTATGTCTTTGAAGGCACTCACTTAACTTCACTGAATTTTTTAAGCCGTTAGGTCCACAATCGTTTATTGTCTCTCCATAAAGGCAACGTGCTTTTAAATATGTCCCTGTACACAATACAACAGCATTACAAAAACATTTTTCTCCCGACTCCAAAATAACACCTTTTACACTATTGTCCTCTATAATAATTTCAACAATTTCACTTTGTCTTACATAAAGATTTTCTTGATTTTCAATAGTTTTTTTCATTTCTTTTGAATATTTGAATTTATCGGCTTGTGCCCTAAGAGAGTATACAGCAGGACCTTTCCCTGTATTTAACATTCTGCTTTGAATAAATGTTTTATCTATATTTTTAGCCATTTCTCCGCCTAATGCATCTATTTCTTTTACTAAATGCCCTTTTGATGTTCCGCCTATATTGGGGTTACATGGCATCATTGCAATTGAGTCGAGGTTTATGGCAAAAAGAATTGTGCTTAATCCCATTCTTGCACATGCAAGTGCAGCTTCACAACCTGCATGTCCTGCACCGATTACTGCTATATCGTATTTTTCCATTTGTTTTTCACTTCCTTTTATTAAATTAAAATAACAAGACCTTGGGGAAACTTTTTGAAAAAAGTTTCCCCAACTTCCCTTCAAAAACTTTATCCTTAGACTTAGATAAATGCTATGAAAAACATTAAGTTAATGCACAAAGTGCGTTTGGACGATAAAGTTTAGCAAGGTCTTTAGCATTTTATTATTATTTACCCAAGCAAAACTCGCTAAATATTTTATTAACAATATCCTCGTCTAAAGTTTCGCCTGTAATTTCGCCTAAAAAATTATAGCTTTGCTGTAAATCAATAGATACAAAATCTTCGCTTAAACCTGACTGTATCGTATTTATTGCATTTTGTAATGCTTGTACCGCTTGAATAAGTGAATCTTTATGTCTCATATTGTTAATAAAAATCTCTTCATTTACATTTATTTCGCCCTCATAAAACATATATTTAATTTTTTCGTATAGACTTTCTATTCCGCTACTTGTTTTTAATGACAAGTTAACAATATTATCATTTTTTATATATTTATTTATTTTTTCTATATCAGCTTGTTGTGGTAAGTCAGATTTATTTATAATAATTATTGAATTTTTATTTTCGGTTAAATTAAGTATTTCAAAATCATCATTTTCCAATTGCTTTGAACCGTCAATCATTACTAAAATCAAATCAGCAGACATAGCATATTTTCTGGATTTTTCTACACCTATTTTTTCGATAATATCTTGTGTTTCTCTAATTCCCGCTGTGTCTATAATTTTGAGTGGAATATCGTTTATATTAACATACTCCTGCAATATGTCCCTTGTTGTTCCTGCAATATCGGTCACAATTGCTCTTTCCTCATCAATTAATGCATTTAACAATGATGATTTCCCCGTGTTTGGTCGCCCTATAATCGCTGTTTCAATTCCATCTCTAATTATTTTACCTTTATTAGCACTTGAAATAAGATTATTTATTTCATCTATTAATATTTTACATTTGTCGTTTATTTGTTCTAAATTCATTTGTTCTAAGTCGTGTTCAGGGTAATCTATTGATGCCTCAATGTGGGAAATCATTTGTAAAATTTCCTGGGAAAAATGGTTTACTTTTTTAGAAATATTTCCCGAAAGCTGTTGTATTGCGGTTTGCCTTGACAAATCTGTTTTTGCATTGATAATGTCGATTACAGCCTCCGCTTGAGATAAATCTATTCTTCCGTTTAAAAAAGCCCTTTTTGTAAACTCTCCCGGCTCGGCTATTTTTGCCCCTTTTCTTATAACAAGTTCTAATACATTTTGTAAAACCTTTGTACCGCTGTGGCAATTTATTTCTACTATATCTTCTCTTGTATATGTTTTTGGAGCTTTCATAACAGATACAAAGACTTCATCAATTATTGTACTTTTTTCGTCAACAATATGACCATAATGTATTGTGTGAGTTTCCCATTGCGAGGGTTTTTTTGTATCTCCTTTAAATATTTCGTCTAAAATATTAAAAGCTTCCTCTCCGCTTATTCTTATTATTCCTATTCCACCATAACCCATAGGTGTTGAAATTGCGGTAATCGTGTTTTTTAGACGCAAATCCATTTTTATTCTCCTTTTTATTTGTTTAAATAATATATGGGGCTTTCAGCCCCAAACGCTTCCAAAATTTTTCCGATATATTCCATATTTTATATTTAACTATAAAATTAGGGAAGCAAACTAAAAGTTTACTTCCCACAATATCTTTTATTAACTACTTAGGTGAAATAACAATATAACGGAAAGGCTCATTGCCTTCACTGTAAGTATCTATATTTTTATCAGACTGCAAAGCAGCATGTATAATACGTCTTTCATAAGGATTCATAGGCTCAAGAACAATTTTTTTGTGAGTTATTTTAGCCTTTTTAGCTAAGTTATATGCAAGCGATTCGAGTGTCTCTTTACGCCTTTGGCGATAATTTTCTGTATCAAGTGTAACACTAATGTAGGGGGCATTGCCTTTATTAACAGCTAGATTAACTAGATATTGCAAAGAATCGAGGGTTTGTCCTCTTTTTCCTATTAGTACACCAATTTCTTCGCCCTTCATGTTAATATAAAGCTGTCTGTCTACCAAACTAGTCTCTAGATGCACATTTAGTCCCATTGCTTCTATAACTTGTATCATAAAATCTCTTGCGATATCTTCGGGGTCAAACTTAACTGTAACTAAAACTTTTGCAGGCTTGCTTCCGATTCCCAAAATACCTCTTGAACCGGGTTCTATAATTTTTACTTCTACTTTATCAATAGTAGTATTCAATATTCTAAGAGCGTCTTTTACCGCATCGTCCACATTCTTGCCTGTTCTTTCTAAGCTGTCCATTTAAGCTCCCTCCTATCCTTTTTTCTTGATTTTTGACGTGTTTTTATCAGAAATTTTTGCTGCTGTTTCTCCTGCTAATTTTAAATTATCTTTTCCATAATATTTGTTTAAAAATATTTGCTGACAAAATTGGAATACACTTGAAGTTATCCAATATATACCAACTCCAGCTGATAAATTTATTGTAATAAATCCCATAAAAATAGGCATTATTATAAGCATCATTCTCTGTTGCATTTTCATGTTAGGGTCTGTAGAAGTTGACATTTTGTTCATAAAATATGATGACAAAAATGTTGTAACAGCGGATAAAACAGGAATTAAAATTCCGGGCCAAATACTGTCCGGAAAGCTTACTGATACCTCACCTAAATTAATTCCAAAAAAATACTCTATATTTGTTTTTTGCTCCAAAATAGGCTGCATAATATTTACAGAATCCGCCGGTAATAATTCTTTAAGGTTTGCCCATTCGGCCGGATTAAGTCTGTTAAGTACTTTTAGTAAGCCGTCCATAGCACCTATATCAATTTCCATATCTTTAGGAAGTTTCGGCTTAAAAACAGGCGATACTATTTTAACATACTCAGTTGCACCATGTGTATTTATAAGATTTAAAACCTCATTACCCAATGAAGTATAAACCGAACTTATTTTATCAACAAACATATACGCTTGTTGCATAATATAGTTAAGTGCTATAAATATAGGCATCTGTACTAATAACGGCAAACATCCTCCAAGAGGATTTATTTTATTTTCGGAATAAAGCTTTTGTATTTCAACATTCATTTTCTTTTGCATTTCAGGGTCTTTGCTTCCGCCATATTTCTTTTTTAATTTTTCTGTCTCTGGCTGAAGCCTTTGCATAGCTACCATAGATTTTTGTTGTTTTAAAGCAAGAGGAATCATAATGGCTCGTACTATTATTGTAAATATTATTATTGATATACCGAGTGAATTTTTTTCTGTAATCCCACTAACTATATTAAATACAAAATTTAAAATTGTACCCAAAAAAACTGTTATGGGCTTAATTATAAAGCCGGGGTCTTTTTGAACTAAGCTATTCGACAGCAAATTTATTGTACCAACAAGGGATGAAGTAAACAAAGTTTTTTTCCTCCTTAAGAGTTAATTAAAATTGTATTGATTAAACAGTTTGAAAAAATTTAAGTAATTATATCATAATAATAAATATTGCATTATGGAACAGGGTCAAATCCGCCTTTACAAAAAGGGTGACACCTTAACAAACGAAATATGCCTAATACAACACCCTTTAAAACTCCATATTTTTCTATAGCTTGAAACATATATTCCGAACATGTAGGGTAGAATCTACAAGCATTAGGCAAAAAAGGAGAAATATATTTTTTGTAAAAAACTAATATTTTAAGAAAAAAGTGTTTAACCAATTTTTAAACCTTCTTTATAAAGTAAATTTAATTAGGTATTTTCAAATCATGCTTTTTAAAAAGGTGGTTTAAAGATTTATTAATTTCGTCAAAAGACGATTCCTTTGCATTTACTCGTGCAATTACAACAATATTATAACCTGATTTAATATTTTTTTCCGAAAGGCGATAGCTCTCACGTATGAGCCTTGTCACCCTGCTTCTGACAACAGAATTTCCAACTTTTTTACCGACAGTTATTCCAAAATAATTTTTGTTTTCTCCGCATTTCAAAATGTACATAACAAGCGTTCTGTTTGCTATAGACTTACCTTTATTATAAACCAGCCGAAATTTGTAATTCTTTTTTAATGACTCTGTAAAAATCAAAGTATCCAATCCTTTTACAAAAATAATAAAGGCTACATTAATACGCAGCCCTTTTTTATATACGAGAACAAACGCTATGATAACACATTTATATTGCAAAAAAATTTTTAAATTAAGTTGCCCTTTTACAAAAAATCCAATAGGGCAACATTATTTAAAACATAGCAATTAAGCAGATAAAACTTTTCTGCCCTTTCTTCTTCTTCTCAATAAAACTTTTCTACCGTTTGAAGTAGCCATTCTTTTTCTAAAGCCATGCTCTTTACTTCTCTGTCTTTTTTTTGGCTGAAATGTTCTTTTCAAAGTCAGCACCTCCCTTAAAAAACTTATATCCTTAGACTTGATTGCATAACTAATCCACAAGCACTATTGCTATTATATTAGATAATATTTTTTACGTCAAGTTTTACCTTATATATTCACAAAAAATTTTTTTTGTGTGTATTATTTTTAGGGTTTTTAACTCCAAACCCCTACTTCTTTTTTAAGTCATAAGTTAAGATTTTTTGAAGGGTGTGGAAAACTTTTTTGAAAAAAAGTTTTTTAAGGTATTTTATTATTTAGATTATAACAAAATTAGTCTAATTTTGTGGATAATTGTAGAACTGTGGATAATTTGCGCAAAACTAATTTTGAAATAATGTTGATTTTACTGATGAATTTTGATATCATAATCATATATCCCCAAAGTTATACACAGTATGTTGATAACTTTGTGTATAACTTTATTATTATTTCCAATTTTTCCGTAATTTAAACTTATTTCTTTGTTGATAAAAGTTATGCACACCTGTTTACTACTGTCGGCAAAATTCCTTTTTTTGACAAATTTTCTGTCTTTTTTTAATGTGGATAACTTTTTTTATTAGGAGGTTTGGAAGGTTTAAATGAGTGAACAGATATTGAAATATTGGTCAGAAGCACTTTCTATTATGGAAAAAAGCTTTACTGAAGTAGTTTTTGACACTTGGATAAAAAAATTAGAGCCTCTGTATATAGATAATAACGTTTTTGTTCTTAAAACAGATGTCGATTTTTTTAAAACAACTATAGAGCAAAGATATTTGTTTGAAATTTCAAATAGTATAAAAGCAGTTACAGAGAAAGATTTTAAAGTAAAAATAGTATCTCCGAAGGATTTTGAAAAAAATAGTATAAGAGAAAAGCCAATGGAGGAGATTTTAAGCGTATCCCATTTAAAATCTAAATATATATTTGAAACATTTGTCAGAGGAAAAAGTAACGAACTAGCGTATGCAGCAGCGGTAGCAGTTGCAGAAGCCCCAGGAAAAACTACGTATAATCCTCTTTTTTTGTATGGAGGTGTTGGTTTGGGGAAAACTCACCTTATGCATTCAATAGGCAATTTTATTATTGAGCAAAACCCAACAACAAGAGTTTTATATGTATCTACAGAAACATTTACAAATGAGCTTATTAATTCAATAAAAGAAAGAAAAAATCAGGAATTTAGAAATAAATACAGGGAAATTGATGTTTTATTAATAGACGATATTCAATTTCTTGCTGAAAAAGAGGGAACACAAGAGGAATTTTTCCATACATTTAATACATTATACGACGCAAGCAAGCAAATTGTTATTTCAAGCGACCAACCTCCAAAAGAAATTAAAACTCTTGAGGACAGACTTAGGTCACGTTTTGGATGCGGCTTAATTGTTGATATTACATTGCCAGATTTTGAAACTAGGACAGCCATTCTTGAAAAAAAATCAGACATGGACCACATAATTATACCAAAAGATGTTACAAAATTTATTGCAAAAAATATTGTATCCAATATACGAGATTTAGAGGGCGCACTCAATAAAGTTGCCGCTTATGCGAAGCTTTCCAACAAAGAAATAACACTTGAATTAGCCGAACAAGCATTGAGAGATTTAATAAATAAAACGCAGAAAAACGACATTACTGTAGAATATATTCAGGAAGTGGTTGCAAGCTACTACAATATTACGACTGATGAAATAAGAAGTAAAAAAAGAAGTCAAAATATTGCTTATCCTAGACAAATCGCAATGTATCTGTCAAGAAAACTATTGGACTTACCTTCTACTAAAATTGGTTTACTATTTGGTAAAGACCATTCCACTATTATTCATGGTTGCGACAAAATTACTTATGATATGGAGAAAGACTCCAATCTAAGAAATATTCTTATTGATTTAGAAAACAGAATTAAAGGTGAATAATTATAAACAGTAAAAAACCTTGGGAAACTTTTTTGAAAAAAAGTTTCCCAAACCCTTCAAAAAACTTTAAATTTGGACTTAGATAAGATACATGGGTAACGGCAAGGAAACGCATTTGTGCGTTTTCGATAAAAGTTCTTTGCTTCTTTCTTTCAAGAAAGAAGTCGGGGTTTGGGGCCAAAAGCCCCAATATATATCAAACATATGTAGGGTAAATTTGTGTGGATAATTATGTTAGCAAAATGTTTATAACTATTTTATCATGATTTTGTTGTGGACAGTGTGGATAACTCAAAAGTTATTATTAAGTTATACACATGTTTATAAATAATAGTTTTTATTGTAATTTACATTCATTTTGCACTTATTAACATATCCACACCCCCTACTACTACTACTACTAAAAAATTATTATATATATATTAATTACTGTGCATAAAAGGAGTTTGTGTATGTTTATAAAATGTAATGCCCAAACGCTATTAGAAAATATTAATGTTGTAATAAAAGCAATTTCTTCCCGTACTACTATACCTATACTAGAATGTATTTTGCTTACCGCCGAAAACGGCTCATTTAAAATGCTTGCAAATGATTTAGAAATGGCTATTGAAACAAATGATATACCAGCTGAAATTATTACAGAAGGAAAAATTGCTTTAGAAGCAAAAATGTTATCCGAAATAATAAGACGTTTACCTAACGATGATGTATATATATCCACAGACGAAAACAATATTACATTGATAAAATGCAATAAGTCACAATTTAAAATATTAGGATTTACTGGAGAAGAATTTCCAAGCATACAAGCTGTGGATAAAACCGCATATTACAAAATAAAGGCATCAGATTTTAAGAATATTATAAAAAGAACAATATTTTCAGTTTCTGTTGATGAATCAAAGCCTGTTCTTACAGGTGAACTTGTACAAATAAGAGGAGACAAGCTTAACATTGTTGCTGTGGATGGTTACAGAGTTTCTTTTTGCTCATCTGAAATTGAATTTTGTGACAATGAAACTGAATTTGTAATACCTTCTAAAACTTTAAATGAGATAAGTAAAATTTTACAAAATAATGAAGATGATTATATAACGATTTATTTTGAGAAAAGCCATGTTCTTTTTGAAATTGAAGGATTTACAATTGTTTCAAATATTTTAGAAGGTGAATTTATTAAATACGAACAAATTTTTACAGAGGATTATAAGACAATTATTTCTGTAAACAGGCAAGAACTTATTATGAGTCTTGAGAGAGCCTCATTAATTGCAAATAGGGAACTCAAAAAAAGCCCCATAAAGCTTCAAATAGAAAGTGAAAACATGGTTATAACTTCAAATACAGAGGCAGGAACAGTAAGAGAAGAATTAAATCCAGTTGTTGACGGTGATAGTATAGAAATAGCGTTTAATCCTAAATATCTTACAGATGCTTTAAAAGCTATTGAGCAGGAGGTTGTTACGTTGCAGTTTACGACACCTCTAAGCCCTTGTATAATAAAACCTGTAGGAAGCGAAAATTCTAAATATTTAGTATTGCCATTAAGATTAAATGTTTAAAATTATGTCAATAATTAGTAATATAACTAATTCAGACATAGGGAAACTTTTTCGAGAAAAAGTTTCCCAAACCCTTCAAAAAGCTTTAAACTAAAATACAGTAGTTTTATGGAAATTTTTAAAAAAGGTGTTGTCAAATGTATGTACATAAGCTATCACTAAAAAACTTTAGAAATTTTGGCAGTTTGAAAGTACAGTTAAGTGAGGGAATAAACATTTTTTATGGTGACAACGCCCAAGGCAAAACAAACTTCCTTGAAGCAATATATTTTTGTGCAACAGGACGCTCACAAAGGGCAGGAAAAGATTCAGAGTTAATTTTGTTTGGAGAAGACGAAGCCCATTTAAAGCTTATGGTAAGCACTGAAAATAATGACACTATAAGTAACATAATTTATGATAAAATAGATATACATTTAAAAAAAAATTATTCAAAAGGTATTGCAATAAACGGCATACCAATTAAAAAACTTAATCAGCTTTTTGGTATACTTCTTTGTGTTATTTTTTCTCCGGAAGACTTAAACCTTGTAAAATCAGGTCCTTCTGAGAGACGTAAGTTTATGGATACAGAACTTTGCCAGCTTAGTAATATTTATTACTATGAGCTTTTACAATATCACAATGTTTTAAAACAAAGAAACAATCTTTTAAAGAAAATAAAAAAAAATCCAAGTTTAAAAGACACTATGTTTGTATGGGATGAGCAATTAGTAAACCATGGAACTAAAATAATAAAATATAGAATAAACTTTATAGAGAAAATAAATTTTATTGCTAATAGTATTCATTCAAAAATTACAAATAATGCTGAAAATCTTAAAATAGAGTATAAATATAACGTTAGTGAAAAAGATTTCTTGCATAAGCTTAATAAAAATTTAGAAAGAGATATTTTATTAGGAAATACATCTGTTGGAGTTCATAAAGACGATTTAGGTTTTTATATAAATGGTACAGATGTAAGGATTTTTGGTTCACAAGGACAGCAAAGGACTGCATCTTTATCAGCAAAGCTTGCTGAGATTGAACTTATAAAAGAAAAGAAACACAAAATACCTGTTTTACTTTTAGATGATGTTTTGTCTGAACTTGATGAGCATAGACAGAAGTATTTAATTAAAAGCATATATGGTATTCAATCTATAATAACGTGTACAGGTATAGAGGATATAATGAGCAAAATTTCCGAAAAGGCAACTGTTTTCAAAGTTGAGAACGGTAACGTTTTTAGAAAATAAAGTAATAAATATTCCTTGGGAAAATTTTCAAAAAAAAGTTTCCAAAACCCTTACCAAGGTCTTATTTTATATAAAAAATAATTAAATAATTACTAAAAAATACTTTATTTATAAGGAAAAATATAGTATAATAAAGGATTACAAGTAATATATAAATAGCGTAAGTTAGATGAAATTATAATTCGGACTTCGTATTTTTATAGGAGTGTTTAATATAATGTCAGTAGAATATAATGAAAATCAAATTCAAATTTTAGAAGGACTGGAAGCTGTTAGAAAACGCCCAGGTATGTATATTTCAAGCACTTCTACAAGAGGATTGCACCACTTAGTATATGAAATAGTTGATAACGCTGTAGATGAGGCTTTAGCTGGTCATTGTACAGAAATCACTGTTAAAATACATGAGGATAATTCTATTTCTGTACTGGATAATGGTAGAGGTATACCAATCGGAATACATCCACAAAGAGGTATACCAGCTGTAGAAGTTGTATTTACTATACTTCATGCAGGAGGTAAGTTTGGCGGCTCTGGGTATAAAGTTTCAGGTGGTTTGCATGGTGTGGGTGCATCTGTAGTAAATGCATTATCAGAGGAACTTACTGTACAAATTTTTAATGAGGGCAAAATATACGAACAGGTTTACACAAGAGGAGACGTAAAACAAAAGCTTACAGTTGTAGGTGAATGTGACCCAAACAAAACAGGGACATATATCCACTTTAAACCAGATTATGAGATTTTTGAAGATTTGGTTTATAATTTTGATACATTAAAACAGAGATTTCAAGAAGTCGCCTTTTTAACAAAAGGGCTTAAAATAAATTTAATTGATTTAAGAGAAGAGCCAAACAGAGAAAAGACATATCATTATGAGGGCGGAATAAAGCAGTTTGTTCAGCATATTAACAAAAACAGAACAACATTATTTGATAATGTTTTTTATGGTGAGTCTGATAAAGATGGCGTTTATGTAGAGGTTGCAATACAATATAATTCTGAATATTATGACTCTACTTTTGCGTTTGTTAACAATATTAATACCACTGACGGTGGTACGCATTTAGCTGGATTTCGTTCAGGTTTAACAAAAACGATAAATGATTATGCTAAAAAGTTTAATTTGCTTAAAGATAACGAAAAAAATCTTACTGGAGACGATGTAAGAGAAGGTTTGGCGGCTGTTATAAGTATTAAACTTGAAAACCCACAGTTTGAAAGCCAAACTAAAACAAAACTAGGTAACAGTGAAGCACGTTCTGCTGTTGAATCATTTATAAACGAGTATTTTCAATACTTTTTAGAGGAAAATCCTAATATAGGTAAAATAATTGTGGAAAAAGCTCTTATGGCTTCAAGAGCAAGAGATGCCGCAAAAAAAGCAAGAGAATTAGTAAGAAGAAAAACTGTATTGGAAAACGGAAGAATGCCAGGAAAGCTTACTGATTGCTCGGAAAAAGACCCTACAAAGTGCGAAATATATATTGTAGAGGGTAACTCGGCGGGAGGTTCTGCTAAATCAGCAAGAACACCAAAAACACAAGCTATTTTGCCACTTAGAGGAAAAATTTTAAATGTTGAGAAATCACGCCTAGACAAGATACTAGGCAATGAAGAAATAAAAGCTATGATTACGGCTTTTGGCACTGGTATACATGATGATTTTGATATAGCAAAGCTTAGATACCACAAAATTATAATTATGACTGATGCCGATGTTGACGGCTCTCACATACGTACACTTTTGTTGACATTCATGTATAGATTTATGACACCTTTAATAGAGGAAGGGAAAGTGTATATTGCACAGCCTCCTCTTTATCGTATTGAAAAAGACAAAAAAGAATATTATGTTTACAGTGACGAGGAACTTGAAAATAAATTAAATGAAATTGGGCGTGAAGGAATTAAGCCTATTCAAAGATATAAAGGTTTGGGTGAGATGGACGCAGACCAGTTATGGGATACAACTATGGACCCCGAAAGAAGAGTTTTATTAAGGGTTAATTTGGAAGATGCTGTAGTTGCCGATGAAATTTTTAATCAGCTTATGGGCGACAAAGTTGAGCCTAGACGTGAATTTATTAATGAGTATGCACGCTATGTTAAAAACTTAGATGTTTAGTAGCCTTAATATATAAGACCTTGGGGAAACTTTTTGAAAATTGAGCTTATCCCTTAATTAAAAACTTTAACTTTTGGCTTAGATAAGAGCCAAAATAAACGGCAAGGAAACGCACTGGTGCGTTTCCGATAAAAGTTCTTTGCTTCTTTCTTTTAAGAAAGAAGTCGGGGTTTGGGGCTGAAAGCCCCAATATCTTTTTAAATTAACATAAACAAATAATTTATCACTTAATTTAGTTCGCAGTTAGGAGATATTAAAATGGACGAACAAAATACAGATAATCAACAAATAGATAAAATATTAGATATTAATATAGAAAATGAGATGCGAGAATCATACATCGAGTATGCAATGAGCGTAATTGTAGCCAGAGCATTACCAGATGTAAGGGACGGCTTAAAACCTGTACACAGAAGAATATTGTATGCTATGAATGAGTTGGGTTTACAACCTAATAAGGGTTATAAAAAATCAGCTCGTATCGTAGGGGATACAATGGGAAAATACCATCCTCACGGCGATTCATCAATTTATGATGCAATGGTTCGTATGGCACAGGATTTTTCTATAAGATATATGCTTGTTGACGGACATGGTAATTTCGGTTCTATGGACGGAGACGAAGCAGCAGCACAACGTTATACCGAGGCAAAACTTAGCAGAATTTCGACTGAACTTCTGGCTGATATTGAGAAAGATACTGTTGACTTTATTCCTAACTATGATGAGGAATTTATGGAGCCAACTGTATTGCCTTCAAGATTTCCAAATCTTTTGGTAAATGGCTCATCAGGAATTGCTGTAGGTATGGCTACAAATATACCTCCTCATAATTTGAATGAGGTAGTAGACGCAATTACAAGGATTATTGATGATAAAGTTAATGATAATGTAGATACAGATATAAATGAAATAATGAGCATTATAAAAGGCCCTGATTTTCCGACATATGGCTGTATTTTAGGTACAAACGGTATAAAACAAGCATACAGAACAGGTAGAGGAAAAGTAACAGTAAGAGCAAAAGCAGAAATTGAGCCTTTTATGCAAAATAGGGAGCAAATTGTTATTACGGAACTTCCGTATCAAGTTAATAAAGCAAGATTGCTTGAAAAAATGGCAGACCTTGTATCGGACAAGCGAATAGAAGGTATATCCGATATTAGGGACGAGTCAGACAGAAACGGCGTAAGAATAGTCGTTGAGTTAAAAAGAGATGCAAACAGCAACGTAATATTAAACCATTTATATAAAAATTCGCAGTTACAAGAAACGTTTGGAATAATAATGCTTGCGTTAGTTGATAACAAGCCAAAAACTCTTAATCTAAAGGAACTTTTACACCATTATATTGAGCACCAAAAAAATGTTGTAACAAGAAGAACAAAATTTGATTTAGCAAAAGCACAAAAAAGGGCACATATTTTAGAAGGTTTGCTATTGGCACAAGGAAACATTGATGACGTAATATCAATTGTACGCTCGTCAAAAGACTCAAGAGAGGCACAAAAAAGACTTATTGAGAAATATGAGTTTTCGGAAGAGCAAGCGACTGCAATCGTTGATATGAGGTTAAGAAGCTTAACAGGTTTGGAAAAAGAAAAGCTTGATAAAGAATATGGCGAATTAAACGAAATTATAAAAGAACTTAATTCTATTTTAGCTGATGAAAATAAATTGTATATGGTAATTAAAGAAGAACTTTTGGTTATTAAGCAAAAGTTTGGTGATGAAAGACGTACAGCTTTAATTAATGACGAAGGCGAAATAGATATAGAGGATTTAATAGATGAAGAAAGTTCTGTTATAACTTTTTCACATTTAGATTATGTGAAGCGTATACCATTAAATACATACCGTAGCCAAAACCGGGGTGGAAAAGGTGTAATAGGTATGCAAATGCGTGATGAGGACATTGTTAAAAATCTTTTTGTAGCAAGTACGCATGACTACATTTTGTACTTTACAAATATGGGAAAAGTATACAGAACAAAGGCATATGAAATTCCAGAGGCAGGAAGAACTGCAAGAGGTATGGCAATTGTAAATATGCTTAATTTGAATCCTAACGAGAAAATAGCAGCAGTTATTCCTATTAGAGAATTTAGAGATGATGAGTATTTAATGATGGTTACTAAAAAAGGTATTGTTAAAAAGACATCAGTTTCAAAATTCTCAACAATTAATAAAGCCGGATTAATTGCACTAAATTTTAGAGATGATGATGAGCTTATATCTGTTTTAAGGACAGATGGCACAAAAGAAATATTTATAGCAACCAAAAAGGGTATGGGAGTCAGATTCAGTGAGCAAGAAATTCGTGCTGTAGGAAGAACTGCAGTGGGAGTTCGTGCAATAAGACTCTCTGAAGAAGATGATGTTGTAAGTTCTGATACGCTTGAGGAAGGCTCAAAAATACTTTTTGTATCTGAAGGTGGATTTGGAAAATGTACTGAGCTAGCAGAGTTTAATGTTAGACATAGAGGCGGAAAAGGTATAAAAATATATAAAATTACCGAAAAAACAGGTAATATTGTAGGCGTTTCTAAAGTTAATGACAGAGAACAATTAATGCTTATTAATTCAGAGGGTGTTATTATTAGAATAAGGGTAGAGGATATTTCTACTGTAGGAAGAATAACACAAGGTGTTAAGCTTATTAATCTCGATGAGGGCGTTACTGTTGTTAGTATTGCTAAAATAGCTGAGGACCAGCTTGAAAGTGATAGTGACGATAATGATAACAGTAATAATGATATGGAATCAAAAAATTAGTTTTTGGGGCTTTTAGCCCCAAACCCCGACTTCTTTCTTGAAAGAAAGAAGCAAAGAACTTTTGACGGAAACGCACTTTGTGCGTTTCTTTTACGATATTTATGTATCGTGATTGAACTTATCAAAACACACAAAATGTGTTTGGAAGATAAAGTTTTTTGAAGGGTTTGGGAAACTTTTTTTCAAAAAAGTTTCCCAAGGCTTCATTTTATTATATTTTATCGTCCAGAAACAGCAACAACGCCTTCTGTAGAGCCTTCTGGTTTTTTGCCTACAAAATGAATAATTGATACAATAACGGCTATAGAAACAGGCAAAGCAATTATAATAGGTACTCCCATACCAAGAGGAATATACCCGAATACTAAAGCTACTACAGCAACAACAATAGCATAAAGCATTTGCGTTTTAACATGTGCAATATGGTCACAATCCGCACCCATAGATGAAAGAATTGTTGTATCGGAAATAGGTGAACAGTGGTCACCAAAAATTGCACCTGTAAGAACAGCACTTGAGCAAGCCAAAAGGTAAGAGTTATTTCCTGGTGAAACAGCGTGTGCAAAAGGTATAGCTAAAGGCATTAATATACCCATTGTGCCATATGATGTACCTGTCGCAAAAGAAATAACAGCACCCAAAACAAATATAATACCTGGTAAAATAAATTGCGGTATTGAATCGGAAAGAGCATTAACTAAAAATTTTGCTGTCCCAAGTTCTTTTATAGCTGTAGAAAGAGACCATGCCAAAATAAGTATAACACCTGTTATAATTAACGATTTTACGCCAGAAACCCATGTAGAAATTCCGTCTTCAATATTAAATGTTTTTGTAATCATTCCCATAATTAAAGCTGTAATACTGGCTAAAAGAGCCGACTGGAATAAAACAATAGAAGCATCGGCATTTCCAAAACACTCTTTTATAGCATCAAATGATAATGGATTACTTAAATATGCGATTAATTCCGCATCTTCACTTTCTAAAATAGCAGCCTGTCCATTCAGATAAAACCCTAAAAATGAACCAACAACAAGAACTCCAAGAGGAATTAATGCATTTAAGATATTTGCTTTACCGCTTTCTGGCTGCGAAACTGGTTCTTGAGTAGTATTTTTAACAGTTTTTTGTGAATAGTCGGATTTGCCAAATCTTGCTTTCCTTTCTGCTGTAAGCATAGGGCCAAAATCTTTAAGCATTACTGCTGTAAAAACAACAAAGCAAAGCATTAAAATATTATAAAAGCGATAAGGTATTGTAGAAATAAATAGGTTATATGGCGAAACGCCTGTTATTCCAGCAATATCAAGCCCATCACGTATGTAAGATATTTCTGCACCTATCCATGTAGAAATCCATGCTATTCCCGCCACAGGTGCGGCTGTAGCATCAATAATAAATGCTAATTTTTCACGTGAAATATTATTTTTGTCTGTTATCGGTCTCATAATAGGCCCAACGATAAGTGCATTTGCATAATCATCAAAAAATATTATAAGCCCACAAATCCAAGTAATTATTTGTGAAGAAACTGCACCTTTTGCTTTTTTTGATAATGCTTCCGCAATTGCTTTTGCACCACCAAGCTTAGTTATTAAGGCGACAAGCCCTCCTATAGTAAGTACTTGCAGTATAATACCAGCATTCCATTTGTCAGCTAAAACATTAAGCATGTTTTGTGTTGCCAAAACAAATGAATTTGTAATGGAGTAGAAAAAATTAAATCCGTCCATACTTATTAAAAATGTACCAACCATTACGCCTATAAGTAGTGAAACAACAACATTTTGCGTAACAAATGCTAATGAAATTGCAACTAACGGAGGTAGAATTGACCATAATCCGTTCTTTGATAAAAATGGGTCTCCTCCTGTTGATGTTGCCATAGCTACAAAAAGCAAAATAACTACAACAACAAATAAAATTATTGTGCTCATTTTTCTTTTACTCATAAAAGCTCCCCTTCTTGCAATATTATTATTTAAGTTCTGTTGTAAAATCCACAGAACTAAGTATATTTGCTATATACTATATTGCACGAAAATAGACTTTTTTTCAACAGTTTTTTATTAAATATAAAAAATTTACATTTTTTTGGTAATATTATGTTGTTTAATTTTTTAGAGTGGTGTTTAATAATATGAATTATAAAAAGCGGAAAACCAGCAATATTTATAATACTATTGACGAGACAGTCAAAAAAAAGTATTATAGAGTAAAATTTTATCAAATAAGAAGAGAGGTAAAAACAATGGCTAATGCAACGGATTTAAAAGTCTCAAATTTAAAAGTCTTAATAGTAGCATCAGAAATAACGCCATATGCAAAAAGTGGAGGACTAGGAGATGTAATAGGTTCACTACCTCAAGCACTGAAAGAAAATGGTGTAGACGTAAGAGTTATAATTCCAAAATATAAAAATTTAAAGCTTGAGAAACATAATGAGATTGTTTATAAAGACTCGTTTGTAGTTACATTAGGCTGGCGTAACCAAAGTGCATCTATTCATGAAATAGAGGGTGCAAAAGTACCTACTTACTTAATTGAGAATGATTATTATTTTGGGCGTGATGGGCTTTATGGGTATGGAGATGACTATGAACGTTTTGCATTTTTCTCAAAAGCAGCTGTTGAATGTACTAATAATTTAGAGTTCTGCCCTGATATTATACATTTTAATGATTGGCAAACTGGGCTTGGTAGTGTATATTTAAAGGATATGTATAGGAAATTTGCTTTTTACAAAAACATAAAAACTGTTTACACAATACACAATTTGCAATATCAGGGTGTTTTTGGAAGAGACGTTTTAGGTTCTGTTGATTTAAACGATGGTTATTATACAGGTGGTTTATTGGAGTTTTATGGAAACGTAAGTTATATGAAGGCCGGTCTTGTTTATGCTGATGCAATAACAACTGTAAGCCAAACATATGCTGATGAAATTCAAACACAACAATACGGTTACGGAATGGACGGATTATTACGCTCATTTAATTATAAATTAAGTGGAATTTTAAACGGCATAGATACAAAATTAAACGACCCAGAAACAGACGAGAGACTTTTTGAAACATTTAGTGCTAATACTTTAAATAAAAAGAAAGAAAACAAAAAGGCTTTACAAAAACAACTTAATCTACCCGAAAAAGATGTTCCTATAATAAGTATTATCTCAAGGCTTGTTGACCAAAAAGGGCTTGACTTGGTTGCTTTCTGTATGGAGGAGCTTGTTCATAAAGATATTCAGCTTGTTGTTTTAGGTACAGGAGACGGACGTTATGAACAGTTATTCAAGCATTATGCATGGAGAGAACCCGAAAAAGTAAGTGCTAATATATATTTCAGTGAAGATTTGGCTCAAAAAATATATGCATCATCAGATATATTTTTAATGCCGTCTTTATTTGAGCCTTGTGGTTTGGGTCAGCTTTTTGCAATGAGGTATGGAACTATTCCTGTTGTTAGAAGAACAGGAGGCTTAAACGATACAGTTTCACACTTTAACCCAGAAACAAAAGAAGGCAATGGTTTTATTTTTAATGACTATATTGCAGACGGAATGATGTGGGCATTAAATCAGGCTTTAGATGTATATTATAATGATACCGAGGCATGGACAGATTTGGTTAAAAATGCTATGAAATGCGATTTTTCATGGGATAAGTCAGCGGAAAAATATATTGAGCTTTATCAAAAGTTAAAGTCTGAAAAATAATTTTATATTTATAAGGATATTGGGGCTTTCAGCCCCAAACCCCGACTTCTTTCTTGAAAGAAAGAAGCAAAGAACTTTTGTCAAAAACGCACTTTGTGCGTTTCTTTTTTGTTTCTCACGTATCTTATCTAAGTCCAAAGTTAAAGTTTTAATGCTTTATATTTTATTTTTTATTAACAATCTCAACACACCTATCCAAAATGCCGCTACCATATGCCAAGGCTATACCGTAATTTGTAATAGGAACATTATTATCTACAGCTTTTCTGATGCGGTTTCTCATTTCTCTTTGCGTAATCATACAACCGCCACAATGAACAATTAATGCGTACTCCTCTAGGTTTTCAGGGAAATCTCTGCCATATGCAAAATCAAAAGTAATATCTTTTTGGGTTATTTTTTTCAGCATATTGGGTATTTTTATTGTGCCAATATCTTCGTGGCTTTTTGTGTGGGTACAGGCCTCGCATATAAGTACTTTATCGCCATTTTGTAATTTTTTAATGTATTCAGCACCATAAATGAATGTACTAATATCTCCTTTTTGCCTTGCCATCAATATTGAGAATGAAGTAAGAGGTATATTATCAGGCACAATTTTGCTTACTAAGCCAAAAACTTGCGAATCAGTAATAACCAAATCTACTTTTTGAGATTCGTTTAATGCTTGTTCTAAGTGTTCCTCGGTGGTGACATTACATCGAATACCGTTATCAAGGCAATCTCTTATAAGCTGTACTTGTGGAAGAATAAGCCTTCCTTTTGGGGCTTCGCTATCAATTGGAACAACCATTATTACTACACTTCCGCTAGGTACTACACCTTTTATTAGGCACTGTTCATTTTCTGTAATTGCACTTAACTGGTCAGAAATTTTGTTTTTTAGTGCATCAATTGTTTTAATATCATTAACTGAAACAATATATGTGTTTTCAAATTTCATTGAATATTGTGCTAATTTCTCAATATCAGAAACGTCTTTTTTTGTAAATACAACAATATGAGGTATTTTTCTGTTATCAAGTTCTTTTTTTAGTGTGTAGTATTCTTCTTCGCTAAAATTGTTTATATCAACTGTATATAATGCAAAGTCTGTTCTGTCCATTACTTCTTTTGTTTTTTTCATTCTACTTTTTCCAAGTATAGTATTATCATTTAAGCCTGCTGTGTCTATTATAACAACAGGCCCAAAAGGTAATAGTTCCATTGATTTTGTTATAGGGTCTGTTGTTGTTCCCGATATCTCGGAAACTATAGCAGTATTTGCACCTGTTATAGCATTAAACAGTGCAGATTTACCCGAATTTGTTTCACCAAAAATTGTTATGTGTACTCTATTGCTTTGTGGTGTCTTTTCCATTTATGTTTTCCCTCCTCAGTTTTAACAATAAGTATTTTATGAACCAATAATATCAATCACAACAAGTTCAGGAGGGTTAAAAATACGGGGTAGTTTAGGATTTACCGAAAGCCCTCTGCTGACAATATGCTTGACTTTTGTATCTTCATGTTCGTATAATCCGCCGGCATATTTAGGAAATATACCTTGGTTAGGAGCATACAATCCATTTAAAATAAAAGGTATTATAACTTGCCCTCCATGAGTATGTCCCGACACAACTAAATCAAAGTCAAAATTTTTATACAAGTCTATTTCTTCGGGGCGGTGGGCTAGAAGAATTTTATAACCATCTATACTTTCTAATACTGAAAAATTTTCAAACATAGATATTTCTTGATTGTAATTTCTGTCTTCATAATAAGGTCTAACAGGGTCTTCTATGCCACATATAACAAAAGGGTTTCCTTTAATCAATATTTCCTCATAATTATCTGATAATATAGTTATTTCATATTCATTAATGATTTCCCTCACATGTTTTATATCATACCAAAATTCATGATTACCTGTAACATAATAAATGGGGCAGATTTTGTTAATACCTTTCAGCAAAAACCTTGTTCCTGCATCATATGCATCCTCATCCAATAAATCCCCTGTGAGAAAAATAGCATCAGGTTTTTGTTCTTTTATTTTTTTTATTAATGTCTGTTGCTCTTCTCCAAAAACGTTATTATGTAAATCAGAAATAACAACAAATTTAGCACTTTCACCTTTATAAATTTTGTCTGTATATAAAGTGTAATTTCTTATTACCATGCCATTATAAAAAGCTGAAATTAACAATAATAAAATCAAAAATAAAAATAATAGCTTTATTAGTGTTGGTTTTGATGTTAATTTATTTTTGAATATTAAACTTTTTTTATTTTCAATTTTACTTTCCATATATATTATAATACTCCCACATTTTATAAGTATCAATTTTATCATTAGTAATGTTTAAATCGTATGCATTATAATTGTTGTCAAGATATTGCCCTTCCAAAATAATAGGATACTGACTTTGCAAATCGTTTATAAAATTAAAGAAAGGGTCAATATCTCCAAATTTTAAATAGTCGAGTATAACTCCTGCCATATAAAATGAACTAATAGTACTGTTTATTGCAATATTATTTTGAGGTTTTGTTATTTTTTTTGCTTCATCATTAGCCCAAATAATATAAGGTGTCTGGTATAAAAGAGTATTGTCAAAATCTTCACCATAATTTGATTTAGGTAATATGCTGTTTAATGCTTGAACGTTAATAAGAGGCAAATGGTCTCCGTAATATACAATAACTACGGGCTCGTTCGATTTACGCATATATTCAACAAGTCTGTTAAGTTCTCTATCGCTGTCTGCAAGCCCTTCAAAATAGTTTGAGAGAGCATTTGTATCTTGCTCTGATAATTCTATGTTTGAATTAAAATTTGTTTTTACTAAATATTTGTCTTGATAAGGTCCATGATTTTGTATTGTAGCACAAAATACAAATAAAGGTGTATTAAAATTTTTATTTTGCTCGAATTTGTTTATTATTGCAGAAATAGTTGCCTTCTCTGTAATATACATGCCTTTTAAATCATCTTGATTAAATTGATTTATAGAGGTAAAGTCATTAAATCCTAAGTAATTAAATACATTTTGTCTATTGTAGAACCAAGGGTAGCCTGGGTGAATGGCTTGAGTGTTATAGCCTAGTTCATTAAAAATAGATACAATAGATTTCATTTCTTTTGTTACAGCCATATAGGAATACGGTATTTCTCTAAAATCCCTTGTATTAATACCCGTAAAAATATCAAATTCCGTATCTGCTGTACCTCCACCAAAATTAGGTGCTACTATATGCCCTTGTATTGATTCTTCTTTTATTTTCTTATAGTTTTTAAGGGGGTCTGTATACCCTTCAAAATCAAATGCTTCACTTAATGCTATGTCACTAAACCCCTCACTTAGTATTAGTATTACATGAGGCTTTTTTTGGTTTATATTGTTACTTGGTGTAGATTTATAGTTTTTAATAATAGTATCAATTTTTTGTTTATCATAATTTTTTGGTTGTATTATTTTTGAATTATTAAAATTATAAATAAAAGAATACAAAAAACCTTTTGAATTAAATTGGTCTATTTGATTATATATGTTTCCGTTTACATAAAGTGTATCGTTTATTTCTTCTTGGCTCATCAGTTCTTTGTTGCAAATAACTATAACTACAGCATTTATTATTATATAATATATTCTTTTATTAAAATTAATTTTTTCGTTCTTTATAAAAATGCAAGAGACTACGATAATTGCAATTAATACAATTATTAGTGTAACTACAGCAAAAACTAATTTTGGGCTAAAGCTTTTTGATATTCCCAACACTTCTCCACCTAGCAAAATGTCTAAAGGGAAAAAAGGATTATATCTAAAAATTATTTTAAATCTGTTAATTGCAGACATTACTATAACCAAAAAATATACTATTCCTACAGAAATAGAAAAATTATTGCAAATAAAAAAAATAAGAAACATTACAAGAATAATGGGCAAAAAATTTAATATAAAAATAAAGTACATTGAATTTTTAATACATGTAAAAATTGCTGTACTTTCGTTTATCTGTAAAAAAAACATAATAAAAGTTAATAATACAGATAATATTAACATTAAACTAAATACAGATGTAATATTTAATGTTATTTTTTTCGGGTTGTTTCTAAATATCATATTATGACCTCGCTAAGTAAGTTTTTGTCTGGATAAAATAAGCATAAATAGCGTGAGTTCGATGCAATAAAGCTGTGTCGAACTTTTGATAATATTCGCACAAATTTAGCCAAAATCAGGCTAAATTTATGCTCATAACGTAAAAAATCTTACGATTTTGGGCTTGTTTCACAAGCCGATTCGACTATGTCGAACTTACGTTAAATAGCGTGAAGAATTTTAAGATTTTTAAATTACTTCATAAGTCTGTTGAGATATGCTCAAACTCATGTTAAATAAAAAAATTAATAATAAGTTTATACAAAGATGTTTTTATCCAATATATTATGATATAATCTTTGTATTAAATTGTAAACATATATTTTATTTGAAAAAAATACCTATATTCCAATAAAACGACGTTATTATATATTTGTTTATACAGGAGGAAAAAATGAAAACAGAGATATTAGGCGTTCCAATAGATGCTATAGCACCAGCGGAAGCAGTAGAAATATTATTAAGGTACTTAAAAGATGAAAATAATCACATTGTAATAACGCCAAACCCCGAAATGGTTATGGCTGCACAAAATGACAAGGATTTTATGAATATATTAAACAAAGCTGAACTAGTAATTCCTGATGGGATAGGAATAGTTATTGCTTCAAAGCTTAATAAAGTAAAAATAAAAGAGAGAGTAACAGGTTGCGATTTAACGCAAGCCCTTTTTGATAGAATAAAAGATAGCGATTATAAAGTCTATTTATTTGGTGGAAAGCCGGGAGTATGCCAATTAGCTGCAAAAAAGCTAGAAGCTAAATATAAAGGCTTAAAAATTGTTGGTTATCATAGCGGATATTTTGATGTAAAAGAAGAAAAAATAATAATAAGCGAAATACAAAGACTAAAGCCAGATATACTTCTTGTGGGGCTTGGATTCCCAAAACAGGAAAAATGGATATATGCAAATAAAAATAAGCTTCCAGTAAAAATAAGTATAGGTGTTGGTGGTAGTATTGATGTTTTTGCGGGAACTGTTAAACGGGCACCTGAAATTTATCAAAAATTGGGGCTTGAATGGTTTTATAGGCTTATGAAACAGCCCTCACGCATAGGGAGAATGTTGCAGTTACCTGTTTTTATTGTAACTGTATTTAAGTCTAAGTTGTTTAATGAAAAGTAGTTTTTTTGTTATATTAACTCAATTTGGGGCTTTTAGCGCAAAACCCTGACTTCTTTCTTGAAAGAAAGAAGCAAAGAACTTTTATTAGAAACGCACTATGTGCGTTTCTTTTTCGCTGGTGGTGTACATTATCTATACTCTAGCGACCCAAACAACGCTTGCGTTGTTTGGGAGGTAAAGTTTTTATTCTTTTTATAATAATTAGAGGTGTTTACATGACAGGAAAAAAAATGATAAAAGAATATATTATAATAACATTAGGCGTAATTCTTATGTCTATATCTATAAGCATATTTTATGAGCCTAATAAGCTGGTAACAGGAGGAGTAACAGGGCTTGCTATTATTTTACGCCAATTATCATCTCAGTATATAGGGTATGCTATACCAATATGGCTTACTAATATAGTAATGAATGTTCCGTTGTTTGCAATTGGATTAAAGTTGTTTGGTTTAAAGAACTTGACAAAAACAATTTATGCAACAACAGCTCTTTCGTTATCTCTTTATATAACTGTATTTTTACCTCCATTTATTACTGAGGACTTAATTTTGGTATCTATTTTTGGTGGTGTATTAAGCGGAAGTGGATTAGGGCTAGTATTTCGTTGTATGGCTACAACGGGCGGTTCTGATATGGCAGCTAGTATAATAAACCGACATATTAAACATGTCTCAACATCTAAAATTATGTTTTTAATTGACTCTACTATTATTTTGTTTGGATTTTTTGTATTTGGAGCAACAAAGGCTATGTACGCAATAATTATAGTATTTATTAGTACAAAAGTTATTGATGCTATACAAGAGGGTTTGTCATTTGCTAAAGCAGCATTTATAATTTCTGAATATTCGGAAGAAATCTCACATATAATTATGCAAGAAATACAAAGAGGAATTACGGGGCTTGAGGGAAAAGGAATGTACACTAAGAAAACTAAAAATGTATTATTATGTGTGGTTTCTAATAAGGAGATTGTGAGAATAAAAGAACTTGTATATAAAGCTGACAAAAATGCATTTGTTATTGTTGCAGACGTTAGAGAAGTGTTAGGAGAAGGCTTTAAAACGGAGTTTTAAAGCCTTTTACAAGTAGGTAATAAGCAATATATTGTATAATATGTAAAAAGTATAATAAATGTAAAATTTAATATTTACAGCAATTAAAAAAAAGATAATTGTATACAATCAGTACAAAACAAGGTATATTTTACTAAATATTTACTTAATTTTTGTATATACAGTAATATTTGTTTTTATAAAAGTTTATAAAAATTACAGTTATTAATGTAAAACAGCTTTATTTAAAAAAATAATTTATATTTTAATTCTATCAATAATGCGTTTTTTAATATTAATATTGTGAAAGTAGTATACTTAAAACAAAAATAAAAACAATACTAGTGAAATGTAACAAAACCGTAACATTCAATTTGTTACTTTGAACCATAGTTACATGAGACAAAAAAGTGTATTATAAAATAATAATGAAATAAATAAAAGAGGTTTTGAAGGAGGAAAATATAATGGCAGGTTTAAAACTTGAAAATATAGTTAAAAAATATACAAATGGTTTTGTAGCTGTTCAAGATTTTAATTTAGATATTGCAGACAAAGAATTTATTATATTTGTTGGTCCATCAGGTTGTGGAAAATCAACAACATTACGTATGATTGCGGGTCTTGAGGAAATTTCTAGTGGTAATTTATACATAGGGGACAAAGTAATGAACGACGTTGCCCCTAAGGATAGAGATATTGCAATGGTTTTCCAAAACTATGCATTATATCCACATATGACAGTTTATGATAACATGGCATTTGGTCTTAAACTTAGAAAAACTCCTAAAGAGGAAATCGACAAACGTGTTCAAGAAGCTGCAAAAATACTTGACATTGCTCATTTGTTGGACAGACGACCAAAAGCTCTTTCTGGTGGTCAAAGACAACGTGTTGCTATGGGTCGTGCTATCGTTCGTGAACCTAAAGTTTTCCTTATGGATGAGCCTTTATCAAATCTTGATGCAAAACTTAGGGTTCAAATGAGAACTGAAATATCTAAATTACATCAAAGACTTCAAACAACATTTATATATGTTACACATGACCAAACAGAAGCTATGACGCTTGGTACTCGTATAGTAGTTTTAAAAGATGGTTATATTCAGCAAGTTGATTCTCCACAAAATCTTTACCACAAACCAAATAACCTTTTTGTTGCTGGATTTATTGGTTCACCTCAAATGAACTTTATTGAAGCTAAAGTTGTAAAAGAATCAGGTGGAGCTTACCTTCAATTTGACAATTTCAAAATTAAATTGACTGAAACAAAAGCAAAAGCTGTTTTAGACGGTGGATATGAAGGCAAAAACGTAATTTTTGGTATTAGACCAGAAGATATTCATGATGAAGAAATGTTTATTAGTGCATCTCCTGAGACTGTTATGGACGCAAAAGTTGAGGTTACTGAAATGTTAGGTGCTGAAATTTTCTTATACTTAACAGTTGCTGGTTCAAGCGTTACTGCTCGTGTTGACCCACGTTCTCAAGCAAAAGCAGGAGATATAATTAAAGTTGCTATTGATGTTAATAAAATTCATGTATTTGATAAAGAGACAGAGCGTACTATTGTTAATTAATTGTTTTATTATAAACATTATATAAAATAAACTATAAAAAAGAGGGGAAAATTAAAAAAAGTTTTCCCCTCTAAAATTATTGAAAATCCATTCTGTGTGAATGGTTTTTTTTATATTTATATACTAGGTAGTATAAGTTTTGCAATATAAAAACTGAGTCAAACCTACGCTAAATAATTTTTATGTTAAAATGTACCATAAAAATTATTATAAACCATTGACTTTACCATAAAAATTAAATAAAATGTCAAATATTCAATAAATAACCTTTTATTTTTTGTAATTATAATATAAACTATAATATAAATAAAAATTAATAAATTTGACAAAAGGAGTGAGTTAAAATGGTTTCCAATCAAATATTGCAAAGTACAATAGATGGTTTAAAAAATATAACAAGACGTGAAATAAGCGTTATTGAGAGGGAAGGAAAAGTTATTGCCAGCACAGAAGATGAGTTTATGAACAAAACTATAGAAGCTGCCGAAAACTTTATATCTTCTCCAGCTGAAAGTCAGCTTGTTCAGGGGTATCATTACTTTAAAGTTTTTGACAATGGTGTAACTGAGTATGTAGTATCTATAAAAGGTGAGGACGATGAGACATATCGTATAGGTAAAATTACAGCATTTCAAATACAAAATCTACTTATAGCGTATAAAGAGAGATATGACAAAGATAATTTTATAAAAAACTTATTGCTTGATAATCTTTTGCTAGTAGATATATACAGCCGTGCAAAAAAACTGCATGTTGAAAACAATGTACGCCGTATTGTGTACTTAATTGAGACAGAAATTGATAAGGATATGAACATAGTAGAAATAGTACGCAGTATCTTCCCAACAAAATTAAAAGATTTTGTTACAGCAATTGACGAGAGAAGCATTATACTTGTTAAAGAGTTAAAAGAGAAGGATTCATTAGAGGAAATAGAAAAAATTGCGAAAATATTGTATGATACATTAACAACAGAAGCTATGAGCAAAGTTTATGTTGCAATGGGTACTATCGTAAACGACCTTAAAAATGTTTCTTCTTCATATAAAGAGGCAAAAATGGCATTAGAAGTAGGCAAAATATTTGAGCCTGATAAATCAATAGTTAATTATCATCAATTAGGTATAGGAAGATTAATATATCAACTTCCAGCCTCACTTTGCAAAATGTTTATCAATGAAGTTTTGCATGGTATTTCAATGGAACAATTTGATGACGAAACTCTTGTTACGGTAAGCAAGTTTTTTGATAATAATTTGAACGTTTCAGAAACATCAAGGCAATTATATATTCATAGAAATACTCTTGTTTATCGTTTAGACAAGCTACAAAAAATGACAGGTTTGGATTTAAGAAATTTTGATGATGCCATTATTTTCAAAATTACTTTAATGGTTAGCAAATATATGGCTTATACTGATAGTTTTATGTATTAAGAGACAAAGAGAGGCTTTAAAAAAGCTTCTTTTTGTTTTATTGCATTGAAATCACGTTATATGACCACAACAACATTAATTTCCAAAAAACATAAATTATGCTAAATAATCTATTTACAATTGCAATATTATCATATTATAATATTTTAAATAATAATTATAAAAATTATTGATTTTATCAAACAAATTAAGTCATAAGGAGGTATATATAGTTATGTCTGTTAATCTTCAAAAAGGACAGAAAGTAGATTTAACTAAAGGCAATTCCTCACTAAAAAAAATAGTTATAGGCTTGGGATGGGATGCCGCCGAAAAAAAAGGTGGTGGTTTATTAGGAGGTTTATTTGGGGGAAATACGCAAGACATAGACTGTGATGCCTCTGCTATAGTATGCGGAAGCGATAAAAAGCTTATAACAAAGCAAGTGTTGTCTGGGCAAAATAAACTAAACACTGATGTAGTTTATTTCGGAAATTTAAGCCACTCCAGCGGGAGCATTAGGCATATGGGTGATAATTTAACAGGTGATGGTGTTGGTGATGACGAACAGATTATTGTAAATCTGCAAAGTGTTCCAGCTCAATACGAAAGTGTTTTTTTTGTAGTTAATATATATAAAGCTATTGAAAGAAAACAACATTTTGGAATGATTAAAAACGCTTTTATAAGGGTTGTTGATGCGGATACTAATAAAGAACTTTGTAAATATAACCTTTCTGAAAATTATGATGGTATGACAGCAATGGTTTTTGGGGAGATTTATAAACATCAGGGTGAATGGAAGTTTAATGCTATTGGGCAAGGTACAAACGACACAGGCATTAGCCAAACAGTTAGTAGATATATATAAATAAAATTAAGGAGTGAAAAATAATGTCTATTAATCTTTCTAAAGGGCAACGTGTAAGCTTAGACAAATCAATGACAATGGCACTTGTAGGATTAGGCTGGGATACAAAAAGATATGATGGCGGTTATGACTTCGACCTTGATGCAGCGGCTTTTTTGTTGGGACAAGATGGAAAAGTATTAAGCGATAACGATTTTATTTTTTATAACAACCTTGATGGACGTAATGGTGCGGTTGTTCACACAGGAGATAATCTTACAGGAGAGGGCGAAGGAGATGACGAGGTTATTCTTATCAACTTTAGCAAAATCCCTCAAGAAATACACAAAATAGCTATTACTGTAACAATTCATGATGCCGCAAACCGTAATCAAAACTTTGGACAAGTTTCAAATGCTTATGTAAGAGTTGCCAAAATAGCAAACGAAACTGATAGAGCAGGTATAGATGCAATACGTTTTGATTTAGGTGAGGATTTTTCAATTGAAACAGCTATTGTTGTATGCGAAATATACAGACATAATAATGACTGGAAGTTTAATGCTGTTGGTGCAGGATATCAAGGCGGGTTACATGCATTATGTAAAAGCTTTGGAGTAAATGTTTAACAAAGTATTTAATAATATTATAAACTAAGGAGAGATATTTTTATGGCAGTAAGTTTACAAAAAGGGCAAAAAGTTGATTTAACAAAAGGTAAACCAGGTTTAACAAAACTTTTAATTGGTCTTGGATGGGACACTAATAAATATGACGGCGGACATGATTTCGACCTTGATACTTCAGCATTTCTTTTAACAGACACTGGAAAAGTCGGAACAGATAAAGACTTTATTTATTATGGTAACTTAGTACATGCAAGCGAATCTGTAACCCATTTAGGGGACAACCTTACAGGTGAAGGCGACGGAGACGACGAACAAATCAAAGTTGATTTAAGTAAAATACCTCAAGATATTCAGAGAGTTAGCTTTACAGTTACAATATATGAGGCGGAATCTCGTAAACAGAACTTTGGACAAATTTCTAATGCATTTATTAGAATTGTTGATGAAGCTACAAATGAGGAATTAATAAGATATGATTTAGGGGAAGATTATTCTATAGAAACAGCAGTTGTTGTAGCTGATTTATATAGAAACGGTGCTGAATGGAAATTTAACGCTATAGGTAGTGGTTTTCAAGGCGGTCTAGCAGCTTTATGTTCTAATTTCGGAGTTAATGTCTAAAAAAATGATTTGGAGCTTTTAGCCCTACCCCCGATTAATAAAAAGCAAAAAACTTTTGCTGGAATGTCGCTATGCGACATTCCTTGTTAAAGCTTTTTAGAAGCGTTGGAAAACTTTTTAATAGAATAGAGGTGATTATGTGCTGAACAACTTAAACGTTAGTGATAGGGAATATAAAGCATATTCTGTAGGGGCGTTGATGTATACTCCAGCCACTAACGGCAGCGTAGCAAACAACTTATACAACAATAAATTTATAGGATTAAATTCGCTTGTGTTATGTTTAGAAGATTCGATACTTGATTATAGTGTTTCATTGGCAGAAGAACAATTAATGAAAAGCCTTTTTAAAATATATGAATATGTAAGTTGCGGAAAATTGGAGAATATACCATTAATTTTTGTTAGAGTAAGAAATGCACAGCAGATGAAAAATATTTTTGAAAAATTAAATGATGCAAAGGAAGTATTAACAGGATTTGTTTTACCTAAATTTGATTTATCTAATGCTGATTTGTACATAGAAACAATATGCAATATTAATAATATTTCGGAAAAAACTTTTTATATAATGCCTATATTGGAAAGTAAAAGTATTATACATATCGAAACAAGAATTGAAACATTATTAAAACTTAAATCAATTATTGACAAAATTAACCCCTTTATACTGAATGTACGTGTTGGTGGAAATGACTTCTGTAACATTTATAGATTAAGACGAAATGTTAACCAAACGGTTTATGATATGGGAATAGTCAACAGTGTTTTGATTGATATTTTAAATATTTTTTCTCGTGATTATGTTTTATCTGCTCCAGTATGGGAGTATTTTGAGAATAATATATCTGATGATTGGATACACGGACTAAAGAAAGAACTCGAACTTGACATATTAAACGGTTTTATTGGAAAAACCGCTATTCACCCTTCTCAGTTACCTATTATTTCTAATTCATTAAAAGTCAGCGAAAAAGATTTAGAAGATGCAAAAAGTATATTAAATTGGAATGATGATGTTTTGGGCGTTGGTAAAAGTGTTGCCAAAGATAGAATGAATGAGGTTAGCGTACATAGCAGATGGGCAAGAAAAATAATAATTTTAGCTGATATATATGGAATCAAAAAAGATTAAAGTAACTTAAATTTGAGAGGTTTTTGTATTGATTATAGAAAACAAAACGAACTTTAATAATGATGAAATATTTATGATTGCAAAAAGAGAAAATAATACAAAAAGGTCATTTTTGGTAGTTAATAATTTGCAAGCAAAGCATGTTCCTGTTTCTCCACAAAAAGCATTATCTCTTTTTGAACAATTGGGAAAGCTTGTCGCAAAAAACTTACATGGCAAAAAGGTTATTGTAGTTGGTTTTGCGGAAACAGCGACTGCAATAGGTGCGGCTGTAGCAAAAGAAATTGGAGGAGAAACCACCTATATTCACACAACAAGAGAAAATTTAGACGAAAAATACAAAGTTATTGATTTTTCTGAGGAACATAGCCATGCGACAGAACAAAGACTTTATTGCAAAAATGCAACTGAATTATTTAAAAACGCTGAAGCCGTAGTGTTTGTGGAAGATGAAATTACTACAGGAAAAACAATAATTAATTTCTTAAATGCTTTTTATAATAAAAATATTATTGATAAAAGTGTCGAAATATCTGTTGCTACAATAATAAGTGGACTTCAAGAAAATAATTTACTAGCAGAAAATAATATAAATTTATATTATTTATTAAAAATTGACAATACTGACTTTGAGGAAAAAGCATCAAATATTACAAATTTTAAAAGTGATGAAGACAATATTATATCTAAACAATATGAGAGAAAATATTCAAATATAATACATTTTAATGCTACACTAAATCCAAGATTAGGCATAAATATAAATTATTATTACAATTTATGCTTTAATATAAGCAATAACTTAATAAAAGATTACAATTTCAGAAATAAAGATGTATTGGTATTAGGTAGTGAAGAGTTTATGTATCCCTCACTAATACTCGGAAGTATTATAGAAAAAGAGTCAAGCCCTAATTTGGTTAACGTTCATGCAACAACAAGAAGCCCAATTTTACCAAGTCAAAATACTGACTACCCTCTTTTCTCACGATATAAAATAAAAAGCCTTTACGACAAAAACAGACAAACATATATTTATAACTTAAAAAAATACGACATTGTATTAGTATTTACGGATTCAAAAATTACAGGAGAAGGTTTTGATGATTTAGCCAATTGCTTATATACAGTCGGAAATGATAATATAGTATTAATAAGGTGGGTGGTTTAATTGATTAGTACATTTTTACCTGAAGATGTTACATTATTATTAAAAGACATAACAGGAATGGTTGAACCCCTTCCTACAAAAGAAAGAGAAAAATATATACAAAAAGGTGTTCATTATTCAGAAATGCTACCTTTGGAATACGTACCATCAGATGAATACCTAAAAGAATATAATAATGCACTAAATACTTTTTCCAGTGTTACAGCAAACGCCATTATGTCTGTTTCGGAAAAAATATATAAATTAAAAGGCGATTCATTAGTACTAGTATCTCTTGCAAGAGCAGGGACACCAATTGGAATTTTGATAAAAAGATATCTACAAAAAAAATATTCAATTAATGTTGCACATTATTCAATATCAATAATTAGAGGAAAAGGTATTGATAATAATGCAATGAAATACATTTTAAAACACCATAACCCTATACATTTGCAGTTTATTGACGGATGGATAGGAAAAGGTGCAATTCTTAACGAATTACATAAAGAAATAAAAAATTACAAGGGGGTAGATAGCCGACTAGCTGTTCTTTCCGACCCAGCAAACATAACAGAATTATACGGTAGCAGTGACGATTTTTTAATTCCGAGTGCTTGCTTGAACTGTACTGTTTGCGGTCTTATAAGCAGGACTTTCTATAGAAAAGATATTATTTCTGACAGTGACTTTCATGGTGCGGCGTTTTATAAAGAATTTATTGAGCATGACAAAACATATGAGTTTATTAACAAAATAGAAAGTTTTTTTAACTATGACAATTTATACAAAGAAAAGGACAATAACACCAATAATTCTACACTAGGAATTGATGAAGTTAACAATATTGCAAAACATTTTAACGTCGATAATATAAATTTTATAAAGCCTGGTGTAGGTGAAACAACAAGAGTTCTTCTTAGAAGAGTTCCTGATATTGTACTAATAAGCGACAACGCAAACAAGAAATATATACGCCATATATTAAGGTTAGCAGAAGAAAAAAATGTAAGTGTTATTAATTTTCCGCTAAAAAAGTATCAATCTTGCGGAATAATAAAAAAAATAGGTGCAGATGTTTAGGATATGGAGGTGAAACAATGATTATTTTTGCTTCTGATTTAGATAATACTTTAATACATTCATACAAAAAAGCTGACAAAAATGACATATGTGTTGAGGAGATGAATGGAAAGCAGTTATCCTTTATGACTCAAAAAGGTTACAAATTTTTACAGGAAGTGGCTCAAAAATATATTTTTGTTCCTGTTACGACGAGGTCTATAGAACAATATAAGAGAATCTCTTTATTAGAAAATAGCTTTCCAAAGTATGCTTTAGTAAGTAATGGCGGAATATTATTAGTTGATAATGAAGTTGATGAAAGTTGGCTCAATGAATCAAAGCAGATGTTTTCGCATTTGCTTACTGAGATTGAAGAATATATTTCAATTTTGCGTTGCGACCCAAACGTTTACTTTGATGTCAGATTTGTTGATGACATTTTTATATTTACGAAAAGCTCCAATACCGAAGCAACAATTGATTTGCTAGAAAAATATGTAGACAAAAATAATTTTACTATTTATAGCATAAAAGAAAAGGTTTATATTATACCCAATGTTATCAACAAAGGAACTGCTATAGAAAAGCTTTGCAAACTACTTGGAGCCGACAGTTATATTTGTGCTGGTGACAGTGTACTTGATTTGCCAATGCTACTAACAGCAAGCAAGGCTTTTGTTCCAAAGGGTTATTTACATAATAATGATAATTTTATTGTTTCGGAAAGCGACAGTTTTTGTGATTTTATATCAGATAGTATTGCATTATAAAATTAAAATAAGTTAATAATGGAATGTCGCAAGCGACATTCCAGCAAAAAATCTTTAAATAAAACTGTTATTCTCTTAAATACAAAAGTTTTGTCCACTTTTTCAAAAGTGGTGGGGTTTGGGGCTGAAAGCCGCAAGGTTTTATCCCCAACCCTATTAATAAGTACCTAAATACCTATCTATTTCCCAAGGATGAATTTTTTTGGAGTATTCTTCCCACTCAATACACTTTGCTTTAACATAATTTTCAACAACATGTTTACCCAAAACATCTGTAATAACAGTATCTTCAAACATTTCGTCGATAGCTTCTTTTAAGTTGTTAGGCAAGCTTTTTATACCTTCTTGTTTTAAGTCACTATCTGTCATTTTATAAATATTTCTGTCAATTGCTTTTGGTGGTTGAATTTTATTTTTTATTCCGTCTAAGCCTGCTTTTAGCATAACCGCTAAAGCTAAATATGGATTACAAGAAGGGTCGGGGTGTCTCAACTCAATTCTTGTTCCTATTTCTCTTGCGACAGGTATACGAACAAGAGGGCTTCTGTTTGCAGCAGACCACGCAATATATACAGGTGCTTCATATCCAGCAACAAGCCTTTTATATGAGTTAACAAGGGGATTTGTAATAGCAGTCATGCCTCTTGCATGCTTCAGAATTCCTCCTATAAAATAATACGCTTCTTGAGATAATCCGTTTAACCCATTAGGGTCATAAAATGCATTTTTGCCGTCTTTAAAAAGAGACATATTGCAATGCATACCAGAGCCTGCTTCGTTATCCAAAGGTTTTGGCATAAACGTTGCATGAAGCCCATATTTTTTAGCAATAACTTTAATTGCTAGTCTAAATGTAATAATATTATCAGCCGCTTTTAAAGCATCACTATATTTAAAGTCTATTTCATGTTGCCCAGGTGCATTTTCATGGTGTGCAGCTTCAATTTGAAAACCCATTTCCATTAATGTTTTAACCATATCAATTCTCGCTATTTCACCATTATCAATTGGAGCTAGGTCAAAATATGAAGCTTTGTCATGTGTGCGAGTAGAAGGTTTTCCTTCCTCATCTGTTTGAAATAAGAAAAACTCACATTCAGGGCCTACAAAGAAGTCATATCCCATATTCTCTGCTTCTTTTATAGCTTTTCTTAAAACATTTCGTGGGTCGCCCTCAAATGGTTGCTGGTCAGGTCGATATATGTCACAAATCATTCTTGCTATTTTATGTTCTCCAAACCACGGCATAATAGTAAATGTTGAAGGGTCGGGATATAAATACATATCTGATTCTTCTATTCTAACAAAACCCTCAATAGATGAACCGTCAAACATCATTTTATTATCTAAGGCTCTTTCAAGCTCTTTTGCTGTCATTGCAATATTTTTCATATTTCCAAAAATATCAACAAACTGTAATCTGATAAAATCTATTTCTTTATCAATAACCAGTTTTCTAACATCATCTGCCGTTAATTTTTTATTTGACATAATTTCACTCCTTATATAATAGTGAATACAATAAATAACCGTGGGGAAACTCTTTATAAAAAGTTTCCCCACCTATCCTTAAAAACTTTAATATTAAAAACCGTGGGAAACTTTTTTGAAAAAAAGTTTCCCAAACCCTTCAAAAAACTTTAACACGTAATTCTGCATTATGATAAAGATTTTTACAAAAAAGTTATATTGACCTAAACTAATTTTTTTATAAGTTCTTCTTTTTCACCAAAAAGAAGGTCTATTACAGGAATTTCTATCATTGTATAAGCACCATGATTTTGTTTTTCTAGTTGTTTCATTGATGCTCTTGCACAAGCAACCATAACTTGTGATGTTAATGCTGGATTATTTATTTTCATGTTAAACTCAAACAATTGGTTTTGTGTTTCGCCTGAAACACCTTTGCGAATCATATTAACACCGTGACCCATATCAAGTAAAGCATCTATATCTGGTACTTGGATAACATGCGTTTCATCATGACTGAAATAAGGGTCTGATTTTATTGCTTCTGTAACTTTGTTTATATCAGCACCATTTTCAAGCTGAACATAAACCATTCTTCTATGAACACTTGTTCCAAGAGGAATTGTCATAGATAAAGCGTTTACAACACCGTCCATGCCTTTAGCACAAACCGAATGACCCATGCTCATACCAGGCCCAAAATTTGTATAAGTAATTCCTTTTGGTGCCATTGCTTCCATTAATGTTCTTACAACAGAGTCGCTACCAGGGTCCCAGCCAGCAGATAAAATTGCTACAGCGTTTCCTTTTTTAGCAGAGGCATCTAGCTTTTGTCTAAGTTCAACAATTGATGTATGAATGTCATAACTATCGACTGTGTTAATTCCCATTTCCAAGTATTTAACTGCATTTTCTTCAACACTTCTTGTAGGCGTACATAATAAAGCAACATCTACTTTTCCTGCTTTAGAAATATCATCTACAATATTAATATTCGCAAGTTCTAAAGGTTTTTCGCCACTTGTATTTCTTCTAACTACGCATACAAGTTCCATATCGGGTGATGAATTTACAGCCTCAACTGCATAACGTCCAATATTGCCGTAACCAACAATTGCTACTTTTATTTTATCCATATTACTATCCTCCAAGTGCTAATTTTATAATATATCTTTAAAATAACATTTAATAATAATCTTATTGTATTTTACTAAAAATAAAAATTATTTTCAATATATTTCAGTTTCGTTTTAGTTATAGTTATCATAATAATATCAATTAACACTTGCCATTTAATACGTCTTGCTTTATTTGTTCTTTAAGCTGTTCAAAAGTATCAAATTTTGTTTCATTTCTAAGCCACTTGTAAAAATATACGACTATTTCCTTACCATAAATAATTTCAGAAAAATCATAAATATATGTTTCTACTCTTTTTTTGCATATAGCAACAGTAGGGTTTATTCCAACATTAGTTATACTATTAAATATTCTTCCATTATAATGCGTTTTTGTTACGTATACTCCATTTTGGGGCAAAAGTTTATAACCCTCTGGAATTACATTTACAGTGGGAAAGCCAATTGTTCTGCCAAACTGCTTTCCTTCGGCGACTGTTCCCATTACAAAATATGGTCTTGACATTAATTTCTCAGCTTCTAAAAAATTATTCTGCATTATAAGGTTTCTTACTGTAGATGAACTAACTTTATCCTCACCAGCATAAACGTGAGGAATAATAACAATTTTTATTCCGTATTTTTCCCCTAGTTTTTGTAATATTTGATTGTCACCTTTTTGACTATTTCCGAACTTGTAGCCCTCTCCCACAAAAATAGCTTTACAGTTCAATTGTTTCTTTAAAATTTCCGATACAAAATACTCGGGTTGCATTTGTGATAAATTTTGGTCGAAAGGGTATTCAATAAAAATGTCAATTCCAAATTGTTCAAGTAAATATGATTTTTCTGATGAGGTCTGTATTGTATAAAAAATATCTTTAGCAAAAAAAGCTTTAGGGTGTGGGAAAAATGAAAAGCATACCGACTTAAAATTATTTTCCTTTGCATAGCATAGTAACGAATTAGCAAGCATTTGGTGCCCTAGGTGCAATCCGTCAAAGTTTCCAAGCATTATTGCTGTATTATCATTTTGTTTTATATTTCCGTTTTTTATATGTATCATATTGTTAGTTCCTTTATAGTAAATATAACATAGTAAATATAAAAAAACCTTTGATAGCGATATAAGAAACGCACAAAGTGCGTTTCTGACAAAAGTTTTGAAGGTGGGGTTTGGGGAGGAAACTTTTTTAAAAGTTTCCTCCCCAATATCTTAATCTTTATCTAAGCATAACAGCAGGTTTCAAAAAACGTTTATCTTCTTCCAAAATAACTACATAAAGCCCAACTAAATTATCAGCATAATCATACACAAAAACATTTTCATCAACATCAATCGTTTCACTACAATTCAAGAAATTAAAGCTTATTTTGTTACCATTTTCTACATATTTCTGTGCCTCTTGTAAAACTGAAACATGTCTATATTGTGGAAAAACTTTATCAACAGTAATTAAATATGGCTGTAAATTATTATTTTCCACATTTAGTTTTAAACTATCCAGTTTTATAGAATTTTCTACAAAAAAATTACCTGTTCTTGTTCTAAGGAGATTACCCATATTTGCTCCGCAACCTAACTTTTCTCCTATATCTTTGCAAAGTGTGCGTATATACGTCCCTTTTGAACATAAAACGTCAATTAAAACCTCTTTGTCAGACAAAAATTCAACAATATCAATATTATAAATAGTAACCGCTCTCTGTTTTCTTTCGACAGTTTTCCCTTTTCGTGCTAAGTCGTAAAGCTTTTGCCCATTTATTTTTATTGCTGAATACATAGGAGGTGTCTGTAGAATTTCTCCTTTAAATGACAATATTGCTTGTATAATATCATCTTTTGATGCAGTTACGTCGCTTTTTGTTAAAATTTCTCCTGTATGGTCTTCTGTATCTGTAGTAAAACCCAAATTGACAACGGCTCTATATCCTTTTATTTCGGAAGCAATGTATTCTGATATTTTGGTAGCCCTGCCTATACATATAGGAAGAACGCCCTCTGCTTGGGGGTCAAGTGTGCCTGTATGTCCAGCTTTTACCCTACCAAGCATTTTTCTCACAATTGCAACAACATCGTGAGATGTATAACCTTTTTCTTTATAAATATTAATTATTCCGCATAAATTATTGTAGTCCATTTCTTATAAGCTCTGTTTTATAATAGGTAAAAGCTTATCCAAAGCCTCCTCTATAGTTCCACGGAATGTAAATCCAGACGCGAGTTTATGTCCTCCGCCATTAAACATTTGTGCAATTTTATTTATATCAGCTTTTTTAGAGCGTAAGCTTACTTTAATCTCATTATTATCCTTTTCGTATAAAAACGCTGAAACTTCTACGCCATTTGTAGTAATAATATAATGTGATATTCCGTCTAAATCGTTATGAGTTGCCCCAACACTTTCTAAATCTTCATTTTTTATATAAGTGTAGGCGACAGGATATCCGTCCAAAAATTCCATTTTTTCCACAGCTTTTGCCGTAATTTTTGCCTCTTCTAGTGAGTGCGAAAGCATAACTTCATTATAAATGTCTGTAAAAGGTATTCCCATTTCAATTAGTTTTGAGGCAATAATAAGTGTTTGAGGTTTAGTCGAGTTGTGTCGGAATCCGCCAGTATCATATATTATTCCGGCATATAGTGCCGAAGCAATATCTTTGTCTATAGGAACTGAATTATTTATTATTTCAAAAACCAACTCACAACATGAAGAGGCTTTATCATTTAAGTAATTTATATTAGAAAATGTTTTGTTGCAGATATGGTGGTCGATACAAATAGTTGTTTCTGCTCTTTCCATAACAGATTCCGCTTTTCCTAAACGAGACGGGTCACTGCAATCAAGTGCAACAAATGTATCTGGTATTAGGTCGTCATATTCACCTTTATAAATGAGTTCAGCTCCAGGGATAATATTAAATCTTATATTATAATTTTCAAGTAAAACATATGGATTTTTACCTATTTTTTTTAATCCTAGTGCCAGAGCCAGACACGAACCTATAGAATCACCATCAGGATGTGAATGCCCTGATATTACAATTTTATCACTTTTTTCTAAAGCATCTAAAAGTTTTTCTCTTTCTGTTAAATAGTCCATATAAAGTACACCTCCCAATTAACAAAAGCTTACATTAAATTATTTCACAAATCAACGATTGAGTTGTTTGAATATAAAGTTTTTTGAAGTATTGGGAAACTTTTTTCAAAAAAGTTTCCCAATAATTATAATTTTACTATGCATTCCCATTAGCTTCATCAATAAGCTTAGAAATCTTCAGACTATACTCAAGAGAGTCGTCCAAAATAAACTTAATCTCTGGAGTGTTTCTTAAATTAATTCTGCTCGCAATTTGTTTTCTTATAAAGCCCGAAGCATTTTTTAGTCCTTCTAATACTTCATCTTTTTGTTTATCGTCACCCATAACACTGACATAAATTTTGCAGTATTTTAAATCGTTTGTAGTATCAACTTTAACGACAGATGTCATAACTCCTATTCTAGGGTCTTTTAACTCCTGCCTAATAATATTTGCTGTTTCTCTTAAAATTTCGTCATTTATTCTTGTAATTCTAGTGTTTGTTTTCATAATTATACATCCTATCTAGGTATTTCCTCCATAAAATACGCCTCAACAATGTCGCCTTCTTTGATGTCGTTAAATTTTTGGAAGGATAAACCACATTCATAACCTTGATTAACTTCTTTTACATCGTCTTTAAACCTTTTTAAAGCTGCCATTGTTCCGTCAAAAATAACTTTTCCGTCACGAATAATTCTAACTTGTGAGTTTCTTGTGAATTTACCATCGGTTATATATGAACCGCCTATTGTTCCAACTCCGGAAGCTTTAAAAATTTGTCTTATTTCGGCATGCCCTGTAACTTTCTCACGGAAAACGGGGTCAAGCATACCTTTCATTGCTGCTGTAATGTCTTCTATTGCATTGTAAATAATTCTATACAAACGGACATCGACTTTTTCGGCTTCTGCAACAGATTTTGCAGAAGTTTCGGGGCGAACATTAAACCCAATAATAATAGCATTTGAGGCAGACGCAAGCATAACATCGCTTTCTGTAATTGCACCAACACCACCGTGAATAGTTCTAATACGTACCTCTTCATTTGAAAGTCTTTCTAATGAGTTTTTAACAGCCTCAACAGAGCCTTGAACATCTGCTTTAACTACAATATTTAAGTCTTTTACATTTCCAGACTTAATTTGGCTGAATAAATCATCAAGAGATACTTTGTTTGGAGTGTCTTTAATCATGTCAAGTCTGCTTTTAGCCATAACAGATTCGGCATATTGGCGAGCTTGCTTTTCGCTGGCGGCAACATAAAAAGCATCTCCTGCCATAGGAACTTCATTTAGCCCTAATATTTCGACAGGCATTGAGGGAGGAGACATTTTTACTTTTCTACCTTTGTCGTCCATCATAGCACGTATTTTTCCATATGATGTTCCGACAACAATAGGGTCTCCTATTTTAAGCGTTCCGTCTTGGACTAATACAGTAGCAACAGGTCCTCTACCTTTGTCCAATGTTGACTCAATAATTGTTCCTCTTGCTTTTTTGTTTGGATTTGCTCTAAGCTCACGCATTTCGGCAACAAGAATAATCATTTCAAGAAGGTGGTCGATTCCTTCTCCTGTCATAGCAGAAACAGGAACGCAAATAGTTTCTCCGCCCCAATCCTCTGTAAGAAGCCCGTATTCTACAAGCTCTTGTTTTACTCTGTCTTGATTTGCACTTGGCTTATCAATTTTGTTTACAGCTACTATTATTTCTACATTTGCGGCTTTTGCATGGTTTATAGCTTCAATCGTTTGTGGCATAACGCCGTCGTCTGCCGCAACTACAAGTATTGCGATATCTGTAACTTGTGCCCCTCTCATACGCATAGCCGTAAAAGCTTCATGACCGGGTGTATCTAAAAATGTTATCGGCTTATTATCTATAGAAACTGTATATGCACCGATATGTTGTGTTATACCACCTGCTTCTGTTGATGTAACACTGCTGTCTCGTATTTTGTCAAGCAAAGACGTTTTTCCGTGGTCAACATGCCCCATAACAACAACTACAGGTGGACGTTCCTTCAAGTCCTCCTCCTTGTCCTCATCTTGTGCGAATGCTACCTCAAGTATATCTTCCTCTTCTTCTTTTTCGACAATAAAATCAAAGTCCTCTGCAATTTTTGATGCTGTATAAAAATCTATCTCTTGATTTAAGTTTGCCAAAATACCTATTTTCATAAGTTTTTTTATAATTTCGCCTGTTGGTATATTTATCTTTTCCGATAAAACTTTTACAGAAACTGATTTCGGTAATGCAACTACGCAAATATCATCTTCTGCTTGTTCTGCTTCTTGTACAGGTTGTTTGTTTTTATTGCTAGTATTGGTATTTGTTTCATTTGTTACTTTGTTTTCATTAACTGCTTCTTTTAAATTATTTGTCTCTGTTTCAATTTGCTGTGTATTAATGTCGTTTATCCCCTTATTATCTCTATTATGTTTATTATTTTTATCTGTAAAAAAATCTATTATTCGTTTAGCATCTCTTTCGTCAATACTGCTCATGTGGTTTTTTACGTTAACATTAAACTCCAATAGTTTCTCTATTAAAGTCTTGCTGTTTATGTCTAATTGTTTTGCAATTTCATGTACTCGCACTTTAGGCATCCGCCCACCTCCAAAACTTATGTTTCTTTTATAATCAATTATTAATAAACATTATTCGGCAATGTATGCAGGTTCTATTAAATCTTTTATTTTTAAGCTAAGGTTTTTTTCAGTAATTATAACAACCGCCCTGTTATTTTTACCTATAAAACGACTTATTTCGTCTTTTGTCCCAAAAATATATGAGGGAACATTATAAAAAAAAGATTTATTTATAAATTTTTTCTTTGTATTATCAGAGGCATCTTCCGCAATAATAACTAACTTTGCCTTTTTTTTTTGCAAAGTTTTTTCGCATGAAAGTTCTCCCGATACTAAATTACCCGATTTTTGACAAATACTTAGCAAAGATGCTATTTTATTGTCCATTTGCTAGTTCAAGCTCCTTTTTTAATGTTTCATAAACTTCTTTTGGAACAGCCGCTTTAAATGAACGTTCCAATCCTTTTGACTTTATTGCACGGGTTAGGCAATCCAAACTTGGGCAAATATATGCTCCTCTGCCAGACTTCTTACCCGTAAAATCTATCAAAAATTCGTTTTCTTCGCTGCGAACTACTCTTACAAGTTCTTTTTTGTTTTTCATTTCATTACAGCCTGTGCATTTCCTAAGAGGAATTTTTCTCTGCTTCATAAAATGCCCCCTAAAATATTATTGTTATAAAGTATAATCTTCTTTTTAGTATTCTGAATTTTCCATATCATCATATTCATCAACTTCATCAATCTCATCTTCTTCGTTGTGTACATCTTCGACATTTTTTTCACGTTTATTAAATATTTTTTCTTCTAATGTCATTTCACCCAAAAAGTTTATGCTTTTAGCCTGAGACTCGCTTTTAATATCAATTTTCCAGCCTGTAAGTTTTGCTGCAAGTCTTGCGTTTTGCCCGTCTTTACCAATTGCAAGCGATAACTGGTTATCAGGTACAACGATTTTAGCAGATTGCTCATTTTTATTTGTAACAACTGCTACAACTTTACTTGGGCTTAATGCCGAAGCTATATATTTTTCGGGATTTTCGTCCCATGTAATTATATCTATTTTTTCTCCCTTAAGCTCGGAAACAATAACGTTTACTCTTGAGCCGTTTTGCCCAACACAAGCACCTACAGCATCAACGTCTTTATTTCTTGAGTGAACCGCTATTTTTGTACGGCTTCCTGCTTCTCTTGCTATAGATTTTATTTCGACAACTCCGTCATAAACTTCTGTAACTTCTTGCTCAAATAGCCTTTTTACAAGTTCGGGGTGAGTTCTCGAAACATTTACGATAGGGCCTTTTGTTGTTTGCTTAACCTCAACTACATATACTTTTAACCTATCTTGGAATTTATATTCTTCTGTTGGCATTTGTTCATTGGGAGCAAGAACAGCATCAAGCTTTCCTAATGCAATATATACGTTTTTATGTTCTTTTCTTTGTACAATACCCGTAACAATTTCTTTTTCTTTTGTAATATATTCATTAAAAAGAATTTCTCTTTCCGCTTCACGGAATTTTTGTACAACTACTTGTTTAGCTGTTTGTGCAGAAATTCTACCGAAATTTCTAGGTGTTACAACAACATCTACTATATCACCTATAGAGTATTTTATACTTATTTTTTTGGCGTCTTCATATGAGATTTGCAAATTTTGGTCTTCTACTTCTTCTACAACCTCTTTTTGGGCAAAAACCTGTACATCTCCTGTCTCCCTGTTTATAGAAACTTTTATATTTTGTGATGTACCAAAGTTTTTTTTACAAGCCGAAACAAGAGATGTCTCTATCGCTTCAAAAATAATTTCCTTGTCAATTCCTTTTTCTTTTGATATTTGATTTAATGCCTCGATTAAATCGACGCCTTTTACCATTTTGATAATACCTCCTAAATCATTAACTGCTCTGCAATTTAATTTCTTTTTATATTGCTTAAAATAATCACATTAAAAAATAATTGCAAGTCTGCAAGAAGCAATATCAGCCTTTTTAAATTGCAACTCGTTATTATTTTCATCAATTATAGTAACTACATCGTCTTTTAATCCTACAAGCGTTCCGCTAAATTTCTTAATGTTGCCTACTTTTTTATAAAGCTTAATATCTATTATTTCACCTTTATATTTCTCGTAATCGGAGTCCTTTTTTAATGGGCGGTCAACCCCCGGAGAACTTACCTCCAAAATATATGCTTGTTTTATTGGGTCTTTTTCTTCCAATATCAAATCTACTTTTTTGCTTACAAGTTCGCAATCATCTATAGTTATTCCGCCCGGTTTATCTATATAAACTGTTAAGTACCAATTAGGCCCTTCTTTTACAAAATCTATATTATAAAGCTCAAAACCGTTTTCCTCTATAACCGGTTTAAAATATTCTGTTAATTGTTCTTCTATAGCTTTATTTGTCATAGAACTGTTCCTTTCTTTAAGATTTAACAGACTTTTGTATATAATTACCCATATAATAAATAAAAGTGGGCAAAAACCCACTCTTAGTATTGTCAATATTTATTTTTGTCTTAAATATTATAACAGTTAAATACTAATATTGCAAGGGTTTTTGCTTTAAAAAGTCAAGTGTTTGGTGAAAAAACACATAAAGCTTATTAAATATAGAACATTCTAATTATTAGGTATAAGTTGTCACAAAATTTTTGTATAGGACATAGTATAAAGCATGGGATGTACAACTCCCTTGCTTTTTAATTTAACGTGAATTAGGCGGTTAATCGAAGCGGTTGTAGTAAGGCATTTTTTATGTACAATTCGCATCAGTTTATAACATTAGTTAGTATGATAAGGAGGAAAATTATGGACGGTTGGTTAACAACATTAGTTGAAGGTATGGTAAGATATATCGGTCAAACAGTTACTATTTTTACAACAAGCGGCGGGCTTTCAGGCTGCGGATTTACAGGTGTTTTGGTTTCTGTAGATTGCAACGTTGTTAGATTATTGGCAGATTTGGGAGCACCTCCTGCATGTCCGGTTGGCAGTGCTTGTACAGGGCCTATTGGTTCAGGCGGATATTCCGGTTTTGGCGGAGGCGGAGGTTGTGGAGGCGGTTTCAATAATCCTCTTGGTGCAATTGTAGTAATACCTACATGTGCAATTGCAGCATTTACTCATAACGCAATATAAAATAATGTAAGTTCGACGCAAAAATTGCGTCGAACTTAAAACGATTTATTATGCCTTAGCATCTAATTTAAAAATGTGCAAAGTTCATTATTGAGTATAGGTTCAAGTAGCATTATTCTGCTAATATGCAAATGGGAACAATAAGTTTGGTTTTATTGAATCTAAAATATTGTTTTTTGTAGCTGGGGCTAAATACTTATCAATAATTTCTTTATCATTTTTAGTAGATAGCCTAGCAATGATATCATAATCATCTTCACTATAATATTTAAGTTCATAAACTTCTTTCTTTAATGTACGTTTTTCAGTTTCTTCATTTACATCATATATAGTAATCTTATTAGCCGTGAAATATATTGCATCTTTATATTTCTCTGGTGACTCTACAACTTTTGATATTAGTTCATAATCTACAGTATATCCTTTGGATTGAATTTCGACTTTGGAAACTTTTGTATAATTACCATCTATTAGTTTATAGGCATCACCATATGCGTATGCAATGCTATAGTCATTACTAAGATCATAGTTTTCTGATAGGTTAACAATGACGATATTGTCTTCAGAATCAAAATAAAGTTCTCCTAATTTACCAAGATTGCTTATGGCTTCGTCATATACAAATGAGGAGCTTTTATTATCCCAAATATAATAATCATAATAGTCGTAATTATTGTTATTTTCTTCGCATGAACTAAAGTAAGAATATCTGTTAATACATAAATCTTTAATGACGTCAAAATTTGCATCTTCAAATGATACTATTATATTTTGCCTAGAGTCTTCTTTATTTTCTATTTCAATTTGTTGTATTTCTTCATCGGTTTCGGCATTTTTTATAATAATTTTCTCAATATAAGTTGAGTTGCTATGTCTGAAAGTAAAACCGCTTTGAAGAGCTTTAATTTCAGGAAGCCCTTCACCTATTTTTTCAATAGTATATTCATCGGTTAAATCAATTTTTTTAGATTGAAATTGCTCAATCTGTGATTCGTCAATAATATTTCCTGAAAAATATATATATTCAAGCTTTGGTAAATCCATAATAGGCATAATATCTGAAATATTATTTCCTGATAAATATAATGTATCTAAGTTTTCCAGATTTTTTAGTACACTAATATCATTAACATAGTTATTGTCTAAATCTAAATAAGTTAAATTTGTCATATTTTCCAGTACGGCTATGTCACTAATATGGCATGATTCCATAGATAGATTAGTTAAATTTGTTAAGTTTTTTAAAGGTGTTATGTCCCAAATATAGTTATTGTTAGATATACTAAGCATTTTTAGGTTAGTAAGCCTATCTAATGCTGTAATGTCCTTTATTTCATTGTTGGATATATCAAGCATCTCTATATTTGTTAGTTCCTCCAGTGCTGATATGTCTGAAATATAACAATCACCTAAATTTAACCTTTTGAGGTTTTTAAGATTTCTTAGGGGCTCTATATTCTCAACTCCTGTGCTTTCTAAGCAAATATATTCAAGCTTATCTAAGTTCTCTATACCTGAAATATCTTCTATTCTTGGATTATAAGCAAAGCTAATTATTGACAGATTTTTAAACCATTTTAAGTCAGATAATGTATTAATAAAATCGTAGTAAGGATAAGCTTCATATTCATGTTCCTCTAGACCATAATCTGATTCAAATTCTAAATCATAGGGATAATCTCCAAAATATTTTATTGATAGTACATCTTCTTTTGTTATGTCACCTTTGGGTTTTTTGAGTATAGCCCTTGTAATTTGTTCTACTGCACCGTCTTCAAAAGTAATTATTGGCGAATTTTCGTCCTCTCGGGTCAATTGTTCTGAATCAGGTGTTTCAGGGGTTTTTTCGCCTTGTGCATCAGACTCAATTTCTTTTTCGTTTACTGCTTCTGCATATACGCTTGTCCCCAATAGTTGCAATTGAGCAAAAAACAATGCCCCCAATAAAACACCACTTAATAAAAAATACATTAAACGTTTATTGCTATACATAATACTCATCTCCTTCTAATAGTAATACTATAAAATTATTATTATAAAATAACGTGAGTTCGACGCAATAAAACTGCGTAAAATTTTTGATAATACTCACACAAGTTTAGCCAAAATTATGCTAAATTTATGCTCATAACGTTAAAAATTATGCAATTTTGGGTTGTTTCACAAGCCAATTCGGCTACGCCGAACTCACATTAAATTAAATAGAGTCACTTGTATCATACTTTATAACAAAAGGGGCTATATACTTGTTAATAATCTCTTTATCTTTCATTACATCAAGCTCACAAATAGTTTCTTTTTCTAAATCTTGATTAATTGCATAAAATTCATACACTTCTTTATAAAATTTAGGCTTATTTGTTTTTTCGTCAATATTATATACAATATTATGTTCTAGCCCATAGTAATTTGCATTTTTATAGTTTTCAGCTAATTTTGTGACTTTTGATATTAATTCAAAGTCTACATTATATGTTTTTGATTTTATTTCAGCTACTTTAATTAAATTGCTATTAATAAATTCGTAACCCCAAAGTGTACGCTCTCTTGAATTATATTCTGATGTATCAACTAGAATCAGGTTTTTATAATAGTCAAAGTAAGGTTCATAAAGATTATTTAACTCTTTATTATACACAAACGAGTAACTTTTATTGTCCCATAAATAGTAGTCATAGTATTTATAGGAAGTACTTTCACGTGGACCATAAGTTGCATATGTAAAAATACATAAATCTTTAATGCCATCTAAGTTTGCATCCACAAAAGATATATATGAACTTTGGTTTCCATTATCTGATTCATCTTTTACTTCTATCTCCTGAAGTAATATTCCATTTTCCGAATCTACAATATCAATTTTTTCAATATTATTTATATACAATCCAGTTCTATAAGTAAAACCTTTTGATACTACTGTAATTTCAGGTAATTTATTACTAATCTTAACGTTAATACTTTCGGATATTCCAATTTTTTTAGTATAAAATTCTTCTAATTGAGATTCATTTATAGGGTTATTATCTATTGTTAGGAACTGTAGAAATTCTAAATCCATAATTGGTGTAATATCAGAAACATTATTACCATATAATTTTAACTCGTTTAGTCTAAGCATATTTTTTAATATTTTAATTTCTTTAATATTATTGTTGTTTAAATTTAGGCGTTCTAAATATTTTAAATTTTTTAAAGGTGTTATATCTGTAATGTTGTTATTTGGCATTTCAAGTGATGTTAGGTCTGTTAGCCCTTTTAGAGGTGTAATGTCTTTTATGCTGTTTTTATCCAAAATAAGAGTTTCTAGTTTTGTTAGATGTGCTAGAGGAGTTAGGTCGGGCATATCATATTCATTTATAGCTAATATCCTAAGATTTTTAAAATTGCTAATAAATTCGATATTTTTAATTTTGCTACTGTTTAAAATAAGGACTTCAAGATTTTCTAAGTTTCCTATTCCCGAAATATCTTCGACATTGTTGTAGTATGGCAAACATATTCCAACTAAATTTTTAAACCATTTAAGGTCTGATAATGATTTGACTTCGTTTAGATAAGAATAATATTCTTCTCCAAACTCATATTTTTGTAAACTACTAGGCAAGCCCCAATGATATTCACCAAAATAGTTTATATTAAGTACATCTTCGTTTGTTATGTTACCCTTTGGCTTGTCTATTATTAATCTTGTAATTTTTTCAACTGCTTTATCCTCAAAATTAATTATCTGTGGTTTTTCATCGGATATGGTTTTATTCTTACTTACTTCCTGTGCATATACATTTGTTCCAAGTAATTGTGATTGAACAAAAAGTAATGTTGCCAACAAAATACTGCTTGATAAAATATACATTATACGTTCTTTATTACACATAAGTAATAACTCCTTTATAATAATTTTTATTTTATAATTATACAGGAAAGTTTTCCCTTATACATTATAACAAAAAAATACGATATGTAAAAACTTTTTATATAAAAGTTTCCAACATATCATATTTTATTATATTAACGTTAGTCTGACGCAATAGACCTCCTCCGAAACCTAAAACATGCCCAATTCAAAATTACAAATACCAGCAAACAAAGTGAATCTGAGACCGAAACGCTTTCTGCGATTTCGATAACGCTCAGAAACTATTTTGAAACGTTTTATAAATCCGATAGCGTTTTCGTTTCCTATTCGTTCGCTGGAAAGCTCGTGATTGTATTTTTTGTCATCTTTGCTAAGTGGATTGTTTTTGGACTTTTTACGTGGTGTTATAGAGTTAGCGTGAATTTTGGCTATGCCTTGAAAACCTGAATCTGCCCCTATTTTTATTCGAGCTAAAACATATATCCCTGCTTCTTTATAAAGCTTAAAATCATGAGTCTTGCCATTACAAAAAGCCACACAGATTACCTTTCTTGTTTTCTTGTCAACAACTACCAAGGTTTTTATTGTATGACGTTTTTTCTTTCCGGAATAGTAATTTTTCTGCCCCTTTTTGGACGCTCTATAGGCGTCTCGGTTGCATCAGGAAGAATGACTTCGTATTCTGAATTTTCATCTAACAAGGCTTTTTTGCCGGGCAGAGAAAATGTTCCTTCCTTTATAAGAACATCCTCAACCCATTTTATTGCATAGTAAGTATTTGATTCTGACAATCCATAACTTACACTTATATGATAGTAAGTGCGATATTCACGCCAATATTCAAGTGCCATCAACAGCATATCTTCAATGCTTAATTTATTTGGTCTACCACCACGGGATTTCTTTTTCAAGTGCGCTGCTTTCAGTATCTCGACCATCTTGTGGAATGTTTTTGGATATACACCTGTCAATCGTCTAAATTTTTCGTCTGCCATTATTTCTTCTGGCAATTCTACATATTTCTTCATTTTTCATCACCTTAGTACATTTTATCACACTTTTACTTGTTTCGGAAGAGGTCTAATAAAGCTGTGTCGAGCTTTTAATAATATTTGCACAAATTTAGCTAAAATAAGGCTAAATTTATGCTCATAACGTAAAAAATTTTACAATTTTGGGCTTGTTTTACAAGCCAATTCGACTATGTCAAATTAACGTTATATTATTTGCATATTTAATTATTAAAAAACACTATTATAAATTTTTATTTTTTTAGGCGAAAATATCCTATAAAAATCAGCACAATATGGCAAGCTCCAAACAAACCGAAAATTGGGTATACAGTTTTAACGAAATTGGAGAAGCCTATTTGTGATGCAAGTATTCCAACACATGTCATTGCAAATTTTAATACAGTTTTATTGAAAGGTAGATTGCTCAAAACAGTTTGGAAAAAAGCAAATCCGTTTCCAATAGCTGTTGTATAAATAGCTACAAGCATTATTATTAAATACATATATTCAAATATAGGTAATTCATTTGACATAATACTCAAAAGGGGTATTTCTTTATGTGCAACTTCGGCATAATCCAAAAAGAGAGGCAGAGACATACATAGCCCCAGAATTGTCATTGCAATACCTCCCAGTATTCCGCCCCAAAAAGCTGTTTTTTTATTGTTTATAATGTTTCCCATTGAACTTAATACAGTAACGGCAGTAATTATATTGTATGATGCGTATATTACTGCTGAAACAAGCCAGTTTTGCCTTACAAATTCCTGTACAGGAGAAAAAACAGTAACTGTTTGGGCAAAAAAGGTATATAGCCCTATAAACATTCCGCCTATTACCATTATAGGTGCTAATATTGAATTTATATGTACAAGACCGTCCAAATCAAATAGAAGTGTTATAAAGCATATAGATGCTATTATTACAACACCGCCAAAAAAAGGAAATTGAAATGCTTGCTCTAGTGTAGCCCCTCCTGCGGCAATCATTGTGGAGAATAACACAAATATAAAAACAGATACAATTAATTTAATAGCTTTACCAAAAAAATTACCAGCAAGGTATTGCACAAATTCCGAATATGAGCTTATCTTTTTATTATGACAAATGTATAATGTGCATATGCCTACCATTGCAAAAATAACCCCTGCAATTATTAAACCTATAAAACCTTCTATATCGAATTGTACAAAAAAATTAATAAGCTCTTGCCCAGAAGCAAACCCTGCTCCCAATATTATAGCTGTATATACTCCGGCAATGTTAAATATTTGTTTTCTATCTGTCATATTAAAAAACCCTTTCTATAAATTAGTGTTTTTTACTAATGTATGAGAGGGCTTATTGTATTTATAACAAAAAAATAAAAGTATAAAAGTTCTTGGAAAAATTTCTATAATGAAGCAATAATATTATTACTACTATCAATTCTAACGTTTAATAAACTCTTTAAACCTATCAACAGAACTGTTCAATACAAGATTTTCAGGGAAATTTAATTCTGTTACAATATGCTCTATAAAATCAAAGTTACCAACATCGTCAGCAATATGAGCATCGCTTCCCATAATAATATGACAATTTTTATCAAGGCAAGTTTTTGCAATATCTTTTATAAGTTGTTCGTTTCCTTCACGCAGACATTTTGGATTAAGAGAAGCGTTATTAATTTCGATTGCTACAGAATATTCTTTTGCGGCATCTACTATTTCATTGATATGAACAGGAAAGCGGGGGTCACCCAAATGCCCTATTATTTTTACATAAGGGTTTTTTATCGCATTTATAACAGCTTGAGTATTCAAATCAGCAGATAAAGGCTCAATGCATATTGTATGAAGGCTGGCTATAACAACATCTAAATACTTTAAAATATTTTCAGGTAAATCTATTTTGCCTGAAGAATCCAAAATATTCAGTTCTACACCTGATAAAATCTCAACCCCGAATAAGTATTTCGGTATAATTTGATAGTTTACAAAGTGTATTTGTGAGGGTGCACCAATCATAGAAGGGGCATGGTCTGTTATTGCTAATAACTCCAGACCTTTTTCGGAAGCAATCTGTGCATTTTCTCTGACTGTGCTGTAGGCGTGTCCGCTTGATACAGTATGGCAATGAGCATCTAATACTTTTTTCAATATAATCAATCCTTAGTTTAATAATATTGTTCTTTTATTTTTTGAACTAGACTGATTATAACACCAATATTACTTTTATTTATAACAAATTTGCCTTAGTATTTAATAATAATTTTATATAATTTGTCTAAATATTACCTGTATACAAAAAAAAAAAACTCTTGTATAATAAATTTCAGATTCTAGATTTTCGATAATTACGGGGGGATTTTATGAGAAAAACTAAGAGTATTTTAATAAGCACAGAAGAAATTCACTTAGTAGTTTGTAATATGTGTGGTCATGAAATCGAAAGAAATGAATTCGGTTATTTAGATGAACATATTAATATCGAAAAACAGTGGGGGTTTGGCTCCCATTATGACGGACAAACTCATACTATTGATTTATGCAAGCATTGTTATGATAAATTCTTGGATATGCTTAATGTTAAGCCAATAGATAAAATAAATAATGATGTATAAGATTAATTATTATTGGGGCTAAAAGCCCCAATAATATATACTTTATAACACTTCGCTCTCTTCTGACTTAGAAACCTCAACATCTATCTTACGATAAATCTGCATACCTGTTCCAGCCGGAATAAGCTTACCAATAATAACATTTTCTTTAAGCCCAATAAGAGGGTCAATTTTACCTTTAATAGCCGCTTCTGTAAGAACTCTTGTAGTTTCTTGGAATGAGGCAGCAGATAGGAATGAATCTGTAGCCAAAGAAGCTTTTGTAATACCCAAAAGAACTCTTTGTCCTGTAGAAGGTTGTAGCCCTTCCATTTCTACTTGTTTGTTTGTTTCCTCGAATTCCAACCAGTCAACTAAACTACCTGTAAGGAAGTTTGTATCGCAGTTTTCTTCAATTTTTACACGTTTAAGCATTTGTCTAACAATAACTTCAATATGCTTGTCGTTAATATCAACACCTTGCAAACGATAAACTCTTTGTACTTCTTGAAGCATATAATCCTGTACGCCTCTAAGCCCTTTTATTTTTAGAATATCGTGAGGATAAACACTACCTTCTGTCAATTCGTCTCCAGCTTCGACAACATCGCCGTTATATACTTTAATACGTGAGCCATAAGGAATTAAGTATTCCTTAAATTCGCCTGTTTCTTCGTTAGTAATAACAACTTCACGTTTTTTCTTAGTATCAGTAACGGTTACTTTACCGCCTTGTTCAGCGATAATAGCAAGCCCTTTTGGTTTTCTTGCTTCAAATAACTCCTCAACACGAGGAAGACCTTGCGTAATATCTTCGTTACTTGCAATACCGCCTGTATGGAATGTACGCATTGTAAGCTGTGTACCCGGCTCACCAATTGATTGTGCCGCAATAATACCTACAGACTCACCGATACGAACCATTCTACCAGAAGCCATGTTTGCACCATAGCATTTTGAGCATAAACCTATTCTTGAACGACAAGTAAGTATAGTACGAATAAATACTTTCTCGATTCCTGCTTTTTCAACTTCTTCTGCTTGGTCAGGGCTAATCATTGTGTCAGCTTCAACAATAACTTTTCCTGTCTCTGGGTGTACGATAGTTTCGATAGACCAACGCCCTCTGATTCTGTCTTGTAAAGGCTCAATAACTTCTTTTCCGTCCAAAAATGCACTAACCCACATTCCAGGTTTAGGGTCGTCTTTTCCTACGCAGTCCCATTCTCTTATAATTATATCTTGGGAAACGTCAACAAGTCGTCTAGTCAAGTAACCTGAGTCGGCTGTACGTAAAGCTGTATCCGCAAGCCCTTTTCTTGCACCGTGAGCAGAAATAAAGTATTCCAAAACAGAAAGACCTTCACGGAAATTAGATTTAATAGGAAGCTCAATAATACCGCCTGTCGGGCTGGCCATAAGACCACGCATACCAGCAAGCTGTTTAATCTGGTTGTTAGAACCACGAGCACCAGAGTTAGCCATCATAAATATATTATTATAACGTCCAAGCCCAGCCAAAAGTGCTTCTGTAATATGCTCATTTGCAGAGTTCCAAGCTTCTATAACTTTTTCATGACGTTCTTCGTCTGTCATCAAACCACGTCTAAACATTTTAGAAATAGTTTCAACAGTGTTTTCTGCTTCTTTCAAGTACTCGGATTTTTCTTTAGGTATTTCCATATCGGAAACCGAAACGGTTAAAGCACCTTTTGTTGAATACTTGAATCCTAATGATTTAATATTATCAAGAACAATTGCTGTATCAGTAGAACCATATTTATTAATACACCTATTTATAATTTTACCCAAAGATTTTTTGTCACACAAATGGTCTATTTCATAACGGAATTTATTTTCAAAATCTGTTCTATCTACAAAACCGATGTTTTGAGGTACAGCTTCATTGAAAATAATTCTTCCTACAGTAGTTTTAATTATTCTTGAATGGATTTCCCCATCTATCTCCATTGTTCTTCTTACGTTTACTTTAGCGTGTAAAGTAGTAGCACCATTTTCATAAGCAAGAATTGCTTCCTGCTCATCTTTATAATAGTTGCCTTCTCCTTTTTCGCCGTCTTTTTCAAGAGTCAAGTAATATATACCCAAAACCATATCTTGTGAAGGAACGGTTACAGGGGCTCCGTCAGACGGTTTAAGCAAGTTGTTTGGGGCAAGAAGTAGGAAACGGCATTCAGCCTGTGCTTCCACAGAAAGAGGAACGTGTACCGCCATTTGGTCGCCATCAAAGTCGGCATTATAAGCTGTACAAACAAGAGGGTGAAGCTTTAATGCACGCCCTTCAACAAGTACAGGCTCAAATGCTTGAATGCCCAAACGGTGAAGGGTCGGGGCACGGTTAAGCATTACAGGGTGCTCTTTAATAACTTCCTCTAAAACGTCCCAAACTTCGGGTTGAAGTCTTTCCACCATTCTTTTTGCTGACTTTATATTGTGTGCTAAGTTTTCCTCCACAAGTTTTTTCATAACAAATGGTTTGAAAAGTTCAATAGCCATTTCTTTAGGCAAACCACACTGATAAATTTTCAAGTTAGGTCCTACAACGATAACAGAACGCCCAGAGTAGTCAACACGTTTTCCAAGAAGGTTTTGACGGAAGCGGCCTTGTTTACCTTTAAGTAAATCGGAAAGTGATTTTAAAGGACGATTTCCGGGGCCTGTAACAGGTCTACCACGACGACCGTTATCAATTAAAGCATCAACAGCTTCTTGTAACATTCTTTTTTCATTTCTAACAATTATATCAGGTGCACCTAAATCAAGAAGCCTTTTAAGGCGGTTGTTTCTGTTAATAACTCTTCTGTATAAATCGTTCAAGTCAGATGTAGCGAATCTACCGCCATCAAGCTGAACCATAGGGCGTAAATCAGGAGGTATTACAGGAATTGCATCTAAAATCATCCATTCAGGTCTGTTTCCTGACATTCTGAACGACTCAATAACTTCAAGCTTTTTAATATAACGTATACGTTTTTGCCCTGTAACATCTTTTAAAGCTTTTTTAAGCTCTTCTGATTCTTTTTCCAAATCAATATGCTCTAAAAGCTCTTTTACTGATTCCGCTCCCATTCCAACACGAAAAACGTTTCCGTATTTATCATAATTATCTCTGTATTCTTTTTCGGTAAGAAGCTGTTTATATTGTAATGCTGTATTACCTGGGTCAAGAACAACATATGAAGCAAAATAAAGAATTTTTTCAAGCGAACGTGGCGACATAGCGAGTATTAACCCCATCCTACTGGGGATACCCCTAAAGTACCAAACGTGGGAAACAGGGGCAGCTAGTTCAATATGCCCCATTCTTTCCCTTCTAACTTTTGATTTTGTAACTTCAACGCCGCAACGGTCACAAACTACACCTTTATATCTTATACGTTTGTATTTTCCGCAATGACATTCCCAATCTTTATTAGGACCGAAAATTCTCTCGCAAAAAAGCCCATCTCTTTCAGGTTTTAATGTTCTGTAATTTATTGTCTCGGGCTTTTTAACTTCTCCTCTTGACCATTCTCTAATTTTTTCAGGAGACGCCAAACCAATTTTTATTGAATCAAATGCAATTGATTGTTCTGTGTTTTGGGGTACCATGACTTACTCTCCTTTCTATAACTCATCATCAAAAAATTCTAATACTTCGGGTTCTTTAGAAAGCATTTCCTCATCTAATAAATCAATGTCAATATCTTCTTCTACATCTTCAAAATCTAAATAATTGTCAATCTCAACGTTTTCTTTTAAAGTTTCTTTAGTTTTTAGCGAGGATATATCAATATCGATATCAATATCTAAGTCTATATCATCACTGCCATCTTCAAAATCACTGCTTTCTTCCCCGTCTTCATCAAATGAAATTTCATTCATAAAGTCATTTCCTCTGATATAATGTCTTCCTTCTGGTTCGTCCAGAGGCTCTGGTGCTTCAATATTTACACTTAAGTCATCTATATCATCAACAGATTCTTTTATCTCTACTTCTGTGCTGTCTTCAAGAAGAACTCTTACGTCAAGTGCAAGTGCTTGAAGTTCTTTAAGAAGAACTTTAAACGATTCAGGAACACCCGGCTCAGGAATATTTTCTCCTTTTACGATAGCCTCATAAGTTTTAACCCTACCAACAATATCATCGGATTTAACAGTAAGGATTTCTTGCAAGGTGTATGCAGCACCATAAGCTTCAAGTGCCCAAACCTCCATTTCGCCAAAACGTTGTCCACCGAATTGGGCTTTTCCGCCCAAAGGTTGTTGGGTTACCAATGAATAAGGGCCTGTTGAACGAGCATGGATTTTGTCGTCTACTAAGTGGTGGAGTTTCAAATAATGCATATATCCAACAGTAACAGAGTTATCGAATGGCTCACCTGTACGTCCATCACGCAGCTTAATTTTACCGTCACGGCTTATAGGAACACCTCTCCACTCATCACGGTGGTCTTTGTTTTGTTCAAGCTGACTAAAAATATCTTCGTCAACTACATCTTTCCACTTTTGCTCAAAATCTTCCCAACTCATATTAACATAATCATTTGCTAGGTCTAGAGTATCCATAATATCTATCTCGTTTGCACCATCAAAAACAGGTGTTGCTATTTTCCAGCCTAAAGCTTTTGCAGCAAGCCCCAAATGGACTTCTAATACCTGCCCGATATTCATACGAGAAGGCACGCCAAGAGGGTTAAGAACGATATCAAGAGGTCTTCCGTTAGGCAAAAATGGCATATCTTCTACAGGGAGTACACGGGAAATAACACCTTTATTACCATGACGCCCTGCCATTTTATCACCAACAGAAATTTTTCTTTTTTGGGCAATATAAACTCTAACAAGTTGATTTACACCAGGGGGAAGCTCGTCACCATTTTCACGTGTAAATATTTTAACATCAACAATAATTCCGTTTTCACCATGAGGAACACGTAAAGATGTATCACGTACTTCTCTTGCTTTTTCACCGAAAATTGCTCTAAGAAGTCTTTCCTCTGCTGTAAGTTCGGTTTCTCCTTTTGGTGTTACTTTTCCTACTAAAATGTCGTTTGGCTGTACTTCTGCACCTATTCGTATAATTCCGCTTTCGTTTAGGTCTTTTAAAGCGTCCTCACCAACATTAGGTATATCTCTTGTTATTTCTTCTGGCCCAAGCTTAGTATCCCTTGATTCCGCTTCGTATTCTTCTATATGAACAGATGTATACACATCATTTTCTACAAGTTTTTCGGAAAGCAAAATAGCATCTTCATAGTTAAAACCTTCCCATGTCATAAATCCAATAAGAGGGTTTTTGCCTAACGCAAGTTCACCATTATTTGTTGAAGGGCCATCGGCAATAATGTCGCCCTCATTTACTCTTTGCCCTTTATATACTAAAGGTCTTTGGTTAATACATGTTCCTTGATTGGAACGCAAAAACTTAGTTAATTTATAAATACGTTTTTTACCTTCGTCATTTCTTATAACTATTTCTCCTGCAACAACTTTCTCTACAGTTCCGTTTTCTTCGGCAATTACAACAACTCCTGAATCTTTTGCTGTTTTGTATTCCATACCTGTTCCTATTATAGGTGAGTCTGTACTCAAAAGAGGAACGGCTTGACGTTGCATGTTAGAACCCATTAATGCCCTTGTAACGTCGTCGTTTTCAAGGAAAGGAATAAGTGCCGTCGCAACAGATACAATCTGTTTTGGAGAAACGTCCATGAGGTCAATTTTCTTTTCGTCTACTTCCAAAATTTCCTCACGGTAACGGCTTGATACTTTTTTGTGTATAAAGTGACCTTCTTCATCAAGAGGCTCATTTGCCTGTGCAATAATAAAGTTTTCTTCTTCGTCTGCTGTTACATAAATATAGTCTTTTGAAACTTTAACTTCGTCACCGTTTTTTTCTACAATACGATAAGGTGCTTCAACAAAGCCATATTCATTTATTCTTGCAAATGTAGCAAGAGAGTTAATAAGACCGATGTTAGGGCCTTCAGGAGTTTCTATAGGGCACATTCTGCCATAATGCGAAAAGTGAACGTCACGAACTTCAAAGCCTGCTCTATCACGAGACAATCCGCCAGGGCCCAAGGCTGATAAACGGCGTTTGTGAGTTAACTCTCCTAATGGATTCGTTTGGTCCATAAATTGTGACAACTGAGAGCTTCCAAAGAACTCTTTAATAGCCGCTGTAACAGGTCTAATATTAATTAAAGCCTGTGGAGTAACAACGTCCATATCTTGTATTGTCATACGTTCTTTTACTACTCTTTCCATTCTTGCAAGCCCTATACGGAATTGGTTTTGTAAAAGCTCACCAACAGCACGTATTCTACGGTTACCTAAATGGTCAATATCATCTTTGTTTCCAATACCATAATCTAAGTTTATAACATAATTAATAGAAGCCATAATATCTTCTAATGTAATGTGTTTAGGAATAAGTCTCGCAATATTGTTTTTTAATGCTCTTTCAAGCTCTTTTGGTTCATCATTTGCTTCTATAAGCTCTTGCAAAACAGGAAAATACACTTTTTCTCTTATTCCAATTTCCTCTGCATAAAGTCCAAAAGGCTTAATATATTGTTCTATTGAAACAGCTAAGTTGCTCAATACTTTAACTTTTCTGTCTTCAACAGCCATCCATACATATGCCACGCCTGAATCTTGTATTGTTTCTGCAAGTTCAAGAGTAACAATCTGACCTTCTTCTCCTATAATTTCACCGCTTAGAGGGTCGATTACGTTTTCTGCAAGTTTAAAGCCTTTTATTCTATTTTTTAAGCTTAGTTTTTTATTAAATTTATAACGTCCTACTTTTGCCAAATCGTATCTTTTAGGGTCAAAAAACATACTTCTAAGCAAAGATTCCGAACTTTCAACTGTAGGAGGCTCACCAGGGCGAACTCTTTTATATATTTCTATTAAACCTTCTTCATAAGATTTACTAATATCTTTTTCAATTGTGTTAAGTATTTTTGGTTCTTCTCCAAATAACTCAATAATATCTTCATCTGTACTTACGCCTAGAGAACGAATTAATACTGTAACAGGAACTTTCCTTGTTCTGTCTACCCTTATGCTGAAAATATCATTTGAGTCAGTTTCATATTCAAGCCATGCACCTCTGTTTGGGATAACAGTTGAGGATATAAGCTGTTTACCGACTTTATCATAATCCATCGAGTAATATATTCCGGGAGAACGCACCAACTGGCTTACTATTACACGTTCAGCCCCATTTATAACAAATGTTCCGTTGTTCGTCATAAGTGGGAAGTCTCCCATGAAAATTTCCTGTTCTTTTATTTCATCAAGTTCTTTATTACGCAAACGACATTTAACTTTAAGAGGTGCGGCATAAGTAGCATCTCTTTCCTTACATTCTTCAATAGAATATTTAGGGTTTTCGTCCAGCGTAAAATCAACAAATTCTAAAATCAAATTTCCGCTATAATCAGTAATAGGGGATATATCTTGAAAAACTTCCTTTAAACCTTCTTTTAGAAACCAACGATAGCTGTCCTTTTGTACCTCAATAAGATTGGGCATCTCAAGAACTTCGTCTATTTTGGAGTAGCTCATGCGAATTTGATTGCCAAGTTTTGCGGATTTAATTCTATTTTTCTCCATTGGTGTAACACCCCTTAAAAATAATTAAAATTTGAAATAAACGACACAAATGCATAAATACATAAAAAGCAGTATTCAAAAAATAATTTCCGAAATAATAGTATCTTTATAAAATAAAAAACGACGCAGCTAATAATCAATAACATTAAAATAAAAAAACAAAATTGTTCTCTTATAATAAATTACTAAAAACAACTACATCTATTTAAATTTATTTTATATTTGTAGGTCATATAAAACTTCACCTTTTTTTAATTTAATTTTTTGGTTTAATCTATTTATTTTTTAAATTTTTTGGTTTTTATTTGTTTATATAATAGGAAAAAAAATAGGAAAAAAATAAAAATTATAAAATTCTCCAAAAAACTGCAAAATATATATTGAATTATGCAACAAAATGTGATACAATACATATATTAATATATTATGTATTTTTTGCGATACAATTTGATATTTTAACATAAGATGACTACACTTGTCAAGTTTTTTCTTATGTTTATTTTTTTATTTTTTTCACAAATACAAAGCTTTTTATACTTTTTCATGTCTATTTGTAACTATTTCTTTTTTACACATTATTTCCTATTTATTAGTAATTTATAACAAACTTGTAAAATTTTTCTATTTTAACTATTTCCCTTATTGTACAATCAAAAATGTTTAGGTATAATTATTCTAAATGATAATACAATTATAATAATAAAAGTTTTTATGGGAGTGCATTTAATGGACGATAAAAAAAGTTTTTTAAAAGGGGTTATTATTGGCATTGCCGGGTTTCTAACATTTAATTTTATATTTTCTGGAGCTATGTCCGCATATCGTATTTTTAATAAAGTTGAATTAGGTCCTGAGGATAAAATTAAAGAAATATATTCTGTATTGGATAAGTATTATATTAATGATTATGATAAAGAAAAAATGACCGAGAGTATGTATACTGGATTGGTATATGGTGTTGGTGACCCATATACGTCATATTTTGATATAGAAAGCTTAGAATCATTTTTGGAGCATACAGAGGGCACATATGCAGGAATTGGTGTTGTTATAACGAGTGATGAATCAGACAATAAAATTAAAGTTATGTCAACATTTGAAAATGCACCTGGTGCAAAATCAGGAATACAACCTGGCGATAAAATCATTAAAGTTAACGGTACAGAAGTTTTTGCAGATAACTCTGACGAAGCAATAGAAATGATGAAAGGTCCAGCAGGAACAGGTGTTAATATTACTATTTTCAGAAAATTAGAAAACAGAACTTTTGATGTTACTGTAGTAAGAGAAAATATTGATATACCTACTGTTTTTCCTAAAATGGTTACTGATGATATAGGGTATATTAGAATTTCTAATTTTGACAGAGTAACATATAATCAATTTGTTACTGCATACAGAGATTTAGATAGTAAAAATATGAAAGGTCTTATTATTGATGTTCGTAATAATCCCGGAGGGCTTTTAGATGTTGTAACTAATATTACTGATGTTTTAGTTCCAAAAGGGGAAACTATTGTATTTACAGAAGATAAGGCAGGAAAAAGAGAATACTCTTATTCAAAGAAAGAAAACGCTAATATACCTCTTGCGATACTTGTAAATGAAAATAGTGCAAGTGCATCGGAGGTTTTATCAGGAGCTGTTAAAGATTTAGGAGCAGGGGTTTTAGTTGGAACAAAAACATTTGGAAAGGGGCTTGTGCAAAACCTTATTCCACTTAGAGATGGAAGCGCACTTAAAGTAACTATTGCTAAATACTATACTCCAAGCGGTATTTGTATTAACGGTGAGGGGCTAACTCCTGATTATGTAGTTGAAATGAATGAAGAAAAAACTTTTAGAATTTCAAATTTAGAAGTAAATGAAGATGAACAACTTTTGAAGGCTATTGAAGTTGTTCAGGGGCAATTATAAGTTAACGTGAGTTTGACACAATAAAGTCACGTGGAACTTTTGATAATTTATATTAAAAAACCTTGGGAAACTTTTTTGAAAAAAGTTTCCCAAACACTTCAAAAAACTTTATATAAGTAATACCGCTATGTGACATTACTTTAAAACACAGCTAACTAAGGAGGACAAGATGAAAATTATACAACCTAGTTTTGAAATACTTGACAATATAAATGGTGAAGAAATTATACAAAAAATTGAGCATGCAGGAAGAATATGTTATAAAAGCGAAGATAGCATTTCAAAAAACTCATCAAAGGCTTTTATATCAGGCATAATAAAAAGAGGGCATGAGTCCGTTATAGAGCACGAAAAAATAACTGTTAAAATAACTTGCGACAGAGGTGTAACACATGAGATTGTGCGTCATAGGGTGGCAAGCTATAGTCAAGAAAGTACAAGATACTGCAACTATGCTAATGATAAATTTAATAATGAAATAACTGTAATTAAACCATGCTTTTGGGAAGAAGACAGTCAGAATTTTATTATTTGGAAAAACACAATGGAACAAATTGAAAAAGCATATTTTGATATGATTGAAAATGGTGCACAGCCACAGCAGGCACGCAGTATTTTACCTAACAGCTTAAAGACAGAAATAATAGTAACAATGAATTTAAGAGAATGGAGACATTTTTTTAAACTGAGAGTATCAAAAGAATCTCACCCTCAAATGAGGGAAATTGCAATTCCTATTCTTAATAAGTTTAAAGAGGTTATTCCTGTTATTTTTGACGATATTACTGTATAATGTTAGCTACGATACATGAATAACAGTAAAGAAACGCACAAAATGCGTTTCTGATAAAAGTTCTTTGCTTCTTTCTTTCAAGAAAGAAGTTGGGGTTTGGGGCGAAAAGCCCCAAAAAACCTTTTAAAACCAACCTAACAATATAAATACAAAAACTTAACAGCATTGTTCTGCTCATCAGTAATAATCTCAAAAAGCATATCACGTATTTTTACACTAAGAAAAGAAAAATATATTTTTCTGTAAAACTCAATACTTTGAAGCTTTAAAAGCATACATTTTTCGTATTCGGTTCGAGGGCTGTCTGATATTTCAAGAGGTATTGGCGTAACTTCTGGTTTTTCTCCAACTAAACTGTTGTAAATTTCAATTAGCATATTATAATGTTTCTGGTCATCCAGTCTTATTTGCCTAACTAATTCCTTATTTTTAGGCGATATTGTTATGTACATAAGCTTACCCAAATACTCCATCCATTGTGCCTCGTCCTTTATTGCTTCTAATAACATTTCTAATATCTTTTTGTCCTCATTAGATGAAAAAGTTAGTTCTGGTTCAGGAAGTGGGGTTTCTATTTTATCTTTATTTTTTGCGTCTGGAGTGTTACTTTTATTTGTGGTTGCAGATTTGTTAGAGGCATTGTTTTTTGCAGTGCTTTTTCTTGTCTTTTTTACACTATTCTGTTCTTCCATATTATTCCTCCATAATTTTACACTTTTATTGAAATTTTTAAAATATACGTTTATTATATGACTTAAAAATGTAAAATATGTTTTTAATACAATAATTTTCCAGTATAAATAATTACCATTTATAGATAATATTTACTATACTAAAATTTTACATTAATTGTGCGTTAGTTTTGAACTTTAAAAGGTGTGACTAAAGTGGTAAAAAAATATACATTAGTAATATTATCATTATTAATGATTTTAAATAGCAGTTTCATTTTAAAAGCGGAAAATAAAATACCATATGTTGAAAATAATATAGAAAATGCCGAAATAAATACAGAGTCCTTAAATATCAGAAAAGGTGCAGGAATTAATTTTCCCGTTATAGGAAAGGCACAAAAAGGGCAAAAAGTTCAAGTATTGGGGGTATTAGGTGAGTGGTATTTGGTTTACTTTAGTGACGGAACAATAGGCGTGGTTTCAAGTGAATTTGTAAGTGTTGAGAACAAAACAAACAAAACAAACAAAACATATAACAATAATTTGATTTCAGATAAAGAAATATTGCAACAAATCAACTATATTAGAAAAGAAAACAATTTGCAACCTATTTTATGGGACGAAAAGCTAAACGAAATAGCAAGCCTAAAAGCTCACGATATGTCCCAAAATAAATATTTATCCCACAATTCAAAAAAATATGGTACTCCTTTTGATATGCTTAGAGATATGGGAATATCATATAAATATGCTGCGGAAAACATAATTGTTTGCAACAATACAGAATCATCTTATGAACTACTTTATAACGAAAAAACTAAAATAAATATATTAAATACAGGCTTTCAAAAAATGGGCATAGGCATTGCGGATAGCGATGAATATGGTAAAATTATTGTTGAGATTTATATACGGGGTTAGAACCTGTTTAATATCTCCATTTTGCATATTTTTGCTTAATTTTGCGTTATACTTCTTCAGCGACTCCTAGCATAATTCTTTCTATTATGCGTCGTCGTCCCCTTATTGTATAACACAAAATTACCTCAAAAATCTCCTAAAAGCGAGATATTAAACAGGTTCTGAGAACCTATTCAACTTAAAAACTTTTATATGAGGTAGGAAAATAATATGGAAATAAAAAATGACTACTCAAAACCATTATCAACACAACATACAACAACACCAGAGCCATCAGAAAAATCACAGCGACTTCCCGAAAATTCCACAATAAAAGGTGAAATAATAGACATAAAAAGAAACGAGGTAACTATAAGAACAGATAGCGGCGAAATAGTTACAGGTAAGCTACAATCGCCAATAGAAGCAAAAATAGGTCAGGAACATTCATTTAATGTAAAATATGATAGTCAGGGTGAGTTAGTTCTCAATATGAAGGAAGTACCCAAAGAGACCATGAACAAGCATATATTAACAGATACGCTTAACTCTATGGGTTTTAAAGGTTCTGAGGAGAATTTAAAACTTGCTACACTTTTGTTAAACAACCAGCTTCCGCTCAGTAAAGAGACAATGCAAAAACTCAATCAGGCACTAAAGCTAATGGGAGAGGGAAGCATAGAAAAAGCTTTATATTTAATGCAAAATGATATTAAAGTCTCGGTTAAAAATGCAAATACCCTTGAAGGGTTTGTGAACGGGCAAATTAAAATATCAGCTCAACTGGAAAGCCTAATAAGTAATATAAAGTCTATGGAGGATTCTCCACTAAAAAACCAATTAATTGATACATTAATAAACGGAAATAGAGATGAAATAATAAATAACTTAGTTAAAAGTATTAAAACAGAGTCAAGTGGAATTGAAAACAGCATAAAAGACAACATACTAAAGGCTTTCCAAAACGATAACTTGTTTTCAAATTTAGACCAGAAAATTATTACAAAGCTTTCAGAGCAATTAATAAAAGAGTTTCCGGAGCATAAAGATTTAATCGAAAATCTAGCAAATGAAAAGGCAAGCCTTATCAAATTTGCAGATGAAAACAAACAAGACATAAAGCAAAAAATATCACAATTATTTGAAAATGAAGCACTATTATCAGAAAAAACACCTAAAGAACTTCTGAAGGAAATTACACAAATAATAAAAGGGGACAAACCAAACATAAAAGTAACAGAAAATGAAATTAATAGTTTATTAAAAGAAATATTCAAGGACGAACCTCAGCAAATGCAAAAAATATTATCAAAACTCAATATTCCTTTTGAAAAGGAACAACCAGACTTACAAAAGCTTGCTTCTAAACTTTCATTTGATATTAAGAACTCCAGCCCCAAAGAACTTGAGCAGTTTTTAAATAATTTAAAAGAAAATATAGATATAGCAAAAAACTTGCTATCCAAAAACGAAACAACACAAAACATGAACATATTAAAAGACATATCAGGTATTAAAGACAATTTAGAGTTTGTTTCACATATAAAAAACAACTTATTTGTTCAAATACCTCTTTCGGTTGATGGAGGGCAAACAAATGCTGAACTGTTTGTTTTCAAAGATGGTAAAAATAAAAGAACTAATAAAAACGGAGTGTTAAGTGCATTAATAGCACTAGATACTTTAAATTTAGGAAGGTTTGAGACATATATACAAAAAAATTCAAAAAAAGTAAATTGCCAATTTAGATTGGAAAACGAAAATACTCAAGAGGTTGTAAAGAAAAATATTATAAAGCTTTCAAAACAATTAGAGAAATACGATTTTATTTTGGAGAATTATTCATTTATACAATTAGAGCAATCATTTACGGTTGTTGATGATGAGCCTAAAAACGAATTTTCAATTGAGCAGAGTGGAACTCAACTAGGCAAAATATTTTTTGATATGCGCACATAGCTTATGATATAATAGTAAAATTAAAAAGAAAAGATTTTGGAGAGGAAACTTTTGAAAAAGTTTTCCTCCCCAAACCCCTCTTTCAAAACTTTTATCAGAAACTAGCTACGCTAGTTTCTTTATGTTGTACGCAAAAGATACGGGTGTTGCCAAAAGAACAACTAGTATATATCAGTAGCAGTAAAAGAAACGCACATAGTGCGTTTCTTTTAAAAGTCCTTTGCTTCTTTCTTACAAGAAAGAAGTCGGGGTTTGGGGCTGAAAGTCCCAAAATTATTAAAATCCAACACAATAACTATACTAAGGAGTAAAAAATGATTAAATTAATAGCAATTGACTTAGACGGAACTCTTTTAAGAAGTGACCACACAATTTCGGAAGAAAATTTTCAAGCTATCCAAAAAGCTAAAGACCATGGTATAAAAATAGTATTGGCATCTGGGAGGCCTCCTTGCAGTATAATAAGGTATGCGGAGGAACTGAAACTAAACAGTAATGATGATTATTTTATAAGCTTCAATGGAGCAATGGTAAGCGAGGCAAAATCAAAAAAAATTGTTGAGTATTTTTCAATAAAAGGTTCTGATTATAAACAATTATATAAATTGGGTGTGGAGTATGGATTTGAGCCGTACACATTTGATGCCGATTATTGTATTGCAACAAAAGATTACTACTGGGTACAAATGGAACATGAAGTAAATGATATTGGCATAAAAATTTTAGAAAATATAGATGACATGCCAAATGATGAAGTATTATCAAAAGTTATGTATTCAAGTGATGAAGATTTTATGGACGAGAATATTGCTAAAATTCCAGATAATATTTATGATAAATATACGGTTGTTAGGTCGTCTCCTAATTTTCTAGAATTTTTGAATAAAAGAGCAAATAAAGGTTCTGCAGTTAAAGTTCTTGCTGATAAGCTTGGTATTAATAGAAATGATATTATGTGTATGGGAGATAGAGGCAACGACATACATATGCTAAAATATGCTGGGATTGGTGTAGCAATGGGTAACGCTTCAGAGGAGACAAAAGAAGCCGCAGACTTTGTTACACTATCAAATGAGGAAAATGGAGTTGCTTTTGCTATTAATAAATTTATATGTGGATAACTATAGAAGTATTGTACAGTTATCCACAGTCATAACGACAAAAGTAATTTTTTATCTAAAAATTAAAATTTTATCAATGTCACATTATGTAATAATTTAAATAATAATGTAATTTAATGTAATAATATTTAAAATAAATAACGGTAATATTTTACATAACATTTGTCCGAGTTATCAACACATTGTTGTTGATAACTATTTAGTAATATATTTTTGTTTCTGCAAGAGTTGCTTACACTATAAGTTATCCACATATAATTGGTATAACTTTGGGGATAAGTTTGTATAACTATTGGGATTTATGTAAAAAAAGGGGAAATTTATTGTGGATAACAGTTATAAGTTTTTTAGGAATAAAAGTTGTAAATACTTTCCATGCCATGAAGTGACTAACAAAGAGAAATTTAACTGCTTATTTTGTTTTTGTCCGCTTTATTTTTTGGGAGAAAAATGCGGTGGGAATTTTACTTATGTTGGAGATAACAAAGATATAAAATGTTGCTCAGATTGTCTTTTTCCTCATATTCCCGAAAATTATGACAAGATGATGGAAAAAATACAAAAGGCGTTATAAACATTTTATCCTAGCTGCTCTAATTATTTATGAAAACGCACTTTGTTCGTTTCTGTGATAGAGTTTTTTAAAGGGTTTGGGAAACTCTTTTTAAAAAAGGTTTCCCAAGATTTTCTTTATTTATTTACTTATCAACATGGTCTCCTCTTGAAAAATCAGGAGTATATCCAGCTTTTATAATTCTTTTCTGGATAAATGCAACACATTCAGCAGCCTCATCTCCTGTGCAAATTTTATCATCATAAAGCTTGTACTTATCTCGAACAGATAGAGGGGAAAGGTTTGGCATAACTATATTTGCTCCAGAACGTAAACCCAGTTCACGCCCTAGTGGGTCAATAGTACCTAATGCAGTTGTTGAAGGAAGTAATGCTTTTGGTAACATTAATCGTGTAAGAGAAATCATCGTTAATGTTTGGTTTAACTCGCCCTTTTTTTCACTGTGGAATACTGTATCTTTTTGAGGAATAAAAGGCCCTATTCCAACCATATGAGGTTGCAGTTCCTTCAAGAATAGTAAATCCTCTGCTAAGTTTTCTATCGTCTGAAAAGGTGAGCCAACCATAAATCCTGCCCCAACTTGAAAACCAATTTCCTTTAAATTATAAAGACATTGTTTTCTTTCTTTAAGAGATAAATTTTTAGGGTGAAGTTTTTCATAATGGCTGTCTGTTGCTGTTTCGTGTCTAAGTAAATACCTGTTTGCCCCTGCATCATACAGTTTTTTGTACGAGTCATATGGTTTTTCTCCTAATGAAAGTGTTATAGCACAGTCGGGAAATTTATTTCTTATACTATAAACGATATCTTCAAGTAACGTATCCGAAAAAAAGGCATCTTCCCCGCCCTGTAATACGAATGTCCTAAAACCTAAATTATAGCCTGTCTCACAACAGCCCAAAATATCTTCTTTTGTTAATCTATATCGTTCTATATTTTTGTTTGAGGCTTGTATTCCGCAATAGTAGCAGTTATTTTTGCAATAATTGCTAATCTCTATTAGCCCTCTTAGAAAAACTTTGTCACCATAAACCGAACGCCTAACAAAATCAGCTTTTTCCCTTAGCTTTTCATCAGGATTATTAAAATTTTCTTTTATTATTTCAATTAGTTGTTTTTTGTTCATTTCTTGTATATTATATTTATTATATTCACTCATTTTTTATACTCCTAACGTTACTTTCTAAATTATTTGCCCATTTTAGAATTATATTAGTTTGCTCATCAGAATTATTTTTCATAGGCTCAAAAAAATTTGTTGTAGAAATAATATTGCTGTTTGGTTGCATTTCTTTTAAATCATCAAAACATTTTCCATCAAATTTCCTCATATAGCAAGCAAAAAAACCAATGTTTTTTCCGCTTAAATCATTTTCGGTTAAGTATGTCCTTATAGGAGGTGCAAATGTACCAGCCCAAACAGGAGTACCAATTATTATTAAGTCATAGTCATTGCTTTTGTTATATTCTTGTAAAATAGGCTTTTCTTTAAATATAACGCTTTTAACACCCCAAATATATTTTTTAGTGCCTTCCGAGTAATAAGGTTTGACAGGCTTCAATTCAGTAACGTCGGCATTCAATGCTCTAGCAATGGTGTAAACAACTAATTTTGTATTTCCGTCTAAAGAAAAGTAAACTATTTTTACTTTCATATTCCCACCCTATCTTTTATTATATATATACTGGAAAAAATTATAACATAGCGTATGTGTATAATACAATAATAGTTTTGTACTATGAGGAATACAAAAAAAGAAGGCATAACGTATTCACCCCAATGCCTTCTGTATGTACAGACTTAATTATAAAAAATTGCAAATACAAGCATAATAAAAAGCAAATCATTAAAATTTTTATTCTCATTTGCTTTAAAAATGCTTTTATCGTTTAATTCTTTTGTTTGTGAGTTTTCTTTTTCGTCTAAATTTTGTAAATATTCGGGAGGTATACCGTCAAGATTTTTACAAAAAACAATATTGTTCAAAAAAATCACCTCATTACTTATATATATATTATTTTATTTTTTTATATTGCAAGGCTTTCTTTATAATATTCTAATATTCGATTTTTAAGAACCTCAAATTTATTAATCTTTTAACTACTTCTACGAACTTATGTTTTAAAAATAGCTTGTATAAACTTTTGGAAATATGTTATTATTACAACAAATAAATAAAAAAAGAGTTGATAACATGGAATTTAAAGTTGTATCACAGTTTAAACCGACAGGAGACCAGCCCGAAGCAATAAAAACTCTTGCAGAGGGCTTTAGAAAAGGCAAGAAATTTCAAACGTTAATGGGGGTTACAGGTTCTGGTAAAACATTTACTATGGCGAACATAATACAAGAACTTCAAAAGCCTGCACTTGTAATTGCCCATAACAAAACACTTGCGGCACAGCTTTATAATGAGTTTAAGGAGTTTTTTCCCGAAAACGCCGTTGAGTATTTTGTCAGCTATTACGATTATTACCAGCCAGAGGCGTATGTTCCTTCTTCCGACACATATATTGAAAAGGATTCATCTGTTAATGATGAAATAGACAAGTTGCGACATTCAGCAACGTCTGCTCTTTTTGAAAGAAAAGATGTAGTAATTATCGCAAGTGTTTCGTGTATATATGGTTTGGGAGACCCTATTGATTATAATGAGCTATGCCTGACACTTCGCCCAGGAATGATTAGGGAGAGAGATGACTGTCTTAGGAAGCTTGTAGACATTCAGTACAACAGAAATGATATGAATTTCGTTAGGGGAACATTTCGTGTAAGAGGAGATGTTGTGGAGATATTTCCGGCTTATTCTTCTGATGTTGCATATCGTGTTGAATTTTTTGGAGATGAAGTCGAAAGAATTGCCGAAATAAATGTTTTAACAGGAGAGATTTTAGGCTATCTTAATCATATGACAATTTTTCCGGCATCTCATTATGTTACCACAAAAGAAAAAATGGAAGTTGCTATTTCTGCAATACAAGAAGAACTAAAACAAAGAGTTGACGAACTGAAAGCAGAAGACAAAATTTTAGAAGCTCAAAGGCTTATGCAAAGAACAAATTATGATATAGAAATGCTTAGGGAAATGGGATTTTGTACGGGTATTGAGAATTATTCAAGGCATTTATCTGCAAGGGAAGCTGGAAGCACACCGCATACATTACTTGATTATTTTCCTGATGATTTCTTAATAATTGCAGACGAATCACATGTATCAATACCGCAAATAAGAGGAATGTATGAAGGGGACAAGTCACGTAAGACAACATTAGTTGATTTTGGTTTTAGGCTTCCTTCTGCACTCGACAACCGCCCACTAAAATTTATGGAGTTTGAGGAAAAAATAAACCAAATACTATTTGTTTCGGCTACACCATCAGTATATGAAAAAGAACATCAAGAACAAATGGTTGAGCAAATTATTAGGCCAACTGGATTATTAGACCCCGAAATAATAGTTAAACCTATTACAGGGCAAATTGATGATTTAATGAGCGAAATAAACAGCGTTAATGAAAAAGGTTTTAAAACACTTGTGACGACTCTTACAAAAAAAATGGCAGAATCATTAACTGACTATTTACGTGAGCATGGTATAAGGGTAAAATACTTACATTCTGATATTGATACTCTCGAAAGACTAGAAATTATAAGGGATTTGAGGCTTGATGTTTTTGATGTTCTTGTTGGTATAAACCTGCTTAGGGAGGGGCTAGATATTCCTGAAACGGCTCTTGTAGCAATTTTAGATGCTGACAAGGAAGGGTTTTTACGTTCGGAAACTTCTCTTATACAAACGGTAGGTAGAGCCGCAAGAAATTCCGAAAGTAAAGTAATTATGTATGCCGATAGAATAACGGATTCTATGCAGAGAGCTATTTCGGAGACGAACCGTAGGAGGGCAATTCAAGAGGAATATAACCGAATACATGGAATAATTCCCACTACTATTATAAAGAAAGTGCATGATATAATAAAAGCTACCGTCACGCCTGAAGAGAAGAAAAATATGGGGCTTGATAAAGACCCAGAATCAATGAGTAAAGACGAGATAAAAGACATTATTAAGAAACTGGATAAAGAAATGAAGCAGGCGGCTATGGATTTACATTTTGAGAGGGCGGCTTCATTGAGAGATGAGATTTTAGAGTTGAAGAAGTTTTTATAGTTAGAATTAATTATAAATAATTTGGGGCTTTCAGCCCCAAACCCCGACTTCTTTCTTGAAAGAAAGAAGCAAAGAACTTTTGCCAGAAACGCACAAGTGCGTTTCTTTTATCGCTAATGATGATTATTACTTATCCTTTAGCTACCCAAACAACGCTTGCGTTGTTTGGGCGTTAAAGTCTTTTACTATATAAAATATAATTACACAAAAGAAAGGAAATAATATGTCACACGACAAAATAATAATAAAAGGAGCAAGAGAACATAACCTAAAAAATATTGAGTTGGAGATACCACGAAACCAGTTTGTTGTTTTTACAGGGTTGAGCGGTTCGGGTAAATCATCACTTGCTTTTGATACAATATATGCAGAAGGGCAAAGACGTTATGTTGAATCGTTGTCATCTTACGCAAGACAATTTTTAGGTCAAATGGAAAAACCCGACGTTGATATAATTGAGGGGTTGTCACCAGCAATTTCGATAGACCAAAAAACGACAAATCACAACCCACGTTCTACTGTGGGTACAGTAACAGAAATTTATGATTATTTACGTCTGCTATTTGCAAGGGTGGGTATACCGCATTGCCCAAAATGCGGAAAAGAAATAAAAAAACAAACGATAGACCAGATAGTAGACCAAGTTTCGCAACTACCAGAACGTTCTAAAATACAGCTTTTAGCACCTGTTGTCCGTGCAAGAAAAGGCGAACATATTAAGCTTTTGGAGGACGCAAAAAAAAGTGGTTATATTCGTGCAAAAATTGACGGAATTACTTATGAGCTTACAGAAGAAATAAAGCTTGAAAAAAACAAAAAACATACAATTGAAATTGTTATAGATAGACTTGTAATAAAAGAAGGAATACAAAAAAGACTTACAGAATCAATTGAGGCAGCAATGAACCTATCAGGCGGAATATTAGTCGTTGATGTTGATGAAAAAGAACAAATAACATTCAGTCAAAGCTTTTCATGTGCGGATTGCGGAATAAGCTTAGAGGAAGTAGAACCAAGAATGTTTTCTTTTAATAATCCAGCAGGGGCTTGCCCAGATTGTACAGGATTAGGTGTTCAAATGAAATTTGACCCCGATTTGTTAATACCTGATAAAAGCTTGAGTTTAGCAGAAGGTGCAGTTACTGTACCAGGTTGGAATTCTGTAGCGAATGAGAACTCAATAAGCAGTTCTTTATTTAGAGCATTATCAAAAAAATATGAATTTGATATAGATACTCCTTTTAAAGATTTGCCCGAAAAAATACAGAATTTAATTTTCAATGGCGATACAAGCAAAGTTCAAGTGGAATATTTAAGTGGAGGAGAAATAAAGACATACTCTTATCTTTTTGAAGGGTTGCTGAATAACCTTCAAAGAAGGTATAAAGAAACTACATCAGATTATATGCGTCAGGAGTATGAAGGGCTCATGACGAATATTGTATGCCCTACTTGCAAGGGAAAAAGGCTAAAACCCGAAATATTGGCTGTAACAATAAATGATAAAAGTATTTCGGATATTACGGAAATGACTATTCATGCTATAAAGCAGTTTTTTGCTGATATTGTATTGACTGATATGGAAAAAATGATTGCTGACCAAGTGCTTAAAGAAATTAATGCAAGGACAGGCTTTTTAGTTGATGTTGGTTTGGATTATTTGACTTTGTCACGTTCGGCAGGGACTTTATCAGGAGGAGAGGCGCAAAGGATACGTCTTGCAACCCAGATAGGTTCGGGGCTTGTTGGTGTAGTATATATTTTGGACGAGCCAAGTATAGGGCTTCACCAAAGAGACAATGATAAACTGTTGAAAACGTTAAAACATCTTAAAGATATTGGTAATACTTTAATAGTTGTTGAGCATGATTCTGACACTATGATGGAAGCCGATTATATTGTAGATATAGGGCCTAGAGCAGGAAGTCACGGAGGAGAAGTTGTTTTTGCAGGAAAGCCAAAAGATTTATTGAAATGTAAAGAATCGCTAACAGGAGCATATTTAAGCGGAAGAAAGAAAATAGAAGTACCCAAAGTAAGAAAACAATTAGGAGAAAATAATCTTGTTATTAAGAGTGCAACAGAAAATAATTTGAAAAATGTTACTGTTAAAATACCATTAGGTGTATTTACTTGTGTAACAGGTGTTTCGGGTTCAGGAAAGTCTTCTTTGATAAACGAGATACTTTATAAAAGGCTTGCAAGAGACTTAAATCGCTCGAAAGTTAAGCCAGGTAATCATAAGGATATTACTGGAGTAGAAAAGCTTGACAAAATTATAAATATAGACCAATCTCCTATAGGGCGTACACCACGTTCAAACCCAGCAACATATACAGGGTTGTTTGATTTAATACGTGATGTTTTTGCACAAACGCCAGAGGCTAAAATAAGAGGATATCAAAAAGGTAGGTTTAGCTTTAATGTTAAAGGCGGAAGGTGCGAGGCTTGTTCTGGAGATGGTATTATAAAAATAGAGATGCACTTTCTTCCTGATATTTATGTTCCTTGTGAGGTTTGTACAGGAAAAAGGTATAACAGGGAAACATTAGAGGTTAAATATAAAGGAAAAACTATTGCAGACGTTTTGGATATGACTATTGAGGAAGCATTGACTTTCTTTGAGAACTTGCCACGCCTTAGAGATAAGTTGCAAACTTTAAACGATGTAGGTTTGAGTTATGTTAAATTAGGGCAATCCTCAACGACTTTGTCAGGTGGTGAGGCACAAAGGGTAAAACTTGCTACAGAACTTAGCAAAAGAAATACAGGCAAAACTATATATGTTCTTGATGAGCCTACAACAGGGCTTCATGCAGCAGATGTTCATAAGCTAATAGGTATACTGCATAAATTATCGGAAGGCGGAAATACGGTTGTTGTTATTGAGCATAACCTAGATGTAATTAAAACCGCTGATTATATAATCGACTTAGGGCCTGAGGGCGGTGACAAAGGCGGTATTGTTATTGCAGAAGGAACGCCAGAAGAGGTAGCCAATAACGATAAATCTTATACGGGTATTTATTTAAAAAGAGTGCTAGAAAGTTGATTGAGGTAATTAGGGTGAGTTTGACTAAGTTTTTTTGTCGAACTTACCTTATTAAGGAGGATTTTTATGGCTGAACCATATTTAAAATATAGAACAAGATTTACCTCATCTTTAAAAAACGAATTAGTAGTGCAATTTAATCAGTTAGCTGAACAAACAAGAATACCAAAAACTAGACTTCTTGATGAAGCTATAGAGGATTTATTAAAAAAGCATAATTTTAAGGATTCAAAAGAATTAGATAAATAAAGGAAGTGAAATTATATGATTTTATCAGGTTTAGAAATTAAAAATAAATTGAATAAACAAATAAAAATACAACCTTTTGATGAAAAAGCGTTAAATCCGAATAGCTATAACCTAAAGCTTCATAACGAGCTACTTGTATATGAAGATAAAGTTCTCGACATGAAAAAAGAAAATAAGGCAAAAAAAATTATTATTCCCGAAGAGGGGCTTATGCTTCAACCTGGCACACTATATTTAGGCAGGACACACGAATATACAGAAACGGAAGATTATGTGCCTATGCTTGAGGGGCGTTCGTCAATAGGAAGGTTAGGCTTATACATACATGTGACAGCAGGGTTTGGTGATGTAGGATTTAAAGGATATTGGACACTGGAAATACATTGTATTCACCCAATAATAGTTTATCCTCTTGTTGAAATATGTCAAATTTACTATCATTCTGTAGAAGGTGAGTACGAAAAATATTGTTCAGGCAAATATCAAAATAATTGTGATATCCAGCCAAGTCTTTTATATATGGATTTTGAAAAATAAGGGTGTAGTTTAAACACATAAATAGCTAGGTATATATCTAGCTATTTATACCAATTTTAATATAAGTATTTTTGTCTAATTTTATGTGTGTTTTTTGTGTTAATTTTTAGGATTTGTTTATAAAAGTTAGTTACTAATCCCCATGCTACAATTAACGTGATTATATCTTGAAAGAAGTTTTTAGGGTGATATATTAACAATTTACAACTGTACATATATTAAAAAAGTCTTATTATTAGTTTATTTGTAAATAGTTCTTGTATAATTGTTATAAATGCAAAAATATGTTAATATTGTAAAATTATGTAGAATATTTTTGTGAAAGTGAGTGGAAGTTAGTGTCAAGTGGCAATTATATATACGAGCCTAAAAAACTAAAATTACTACTGCCTAAAGTGGATATAATATTTAAGTTATTGTTTGGGGATATGAGAAATCTTGAAATACTAGTAGATTTTCTAAAGTCCATACTTACTATTTCTGAGGATGACTATAATTCGGATTGTATAAGGATTGTCGACCCGTACCTAAAAAGAGAGTCTTTAAAAGATAAATTGGGTATTGTTGATATAAAGCTAACAACTAAAAGCGATAAGATAATACATATAGAGATACAGGTTTTAGAGCAAGCAGAAATGCCTGAAAGAATTACATACTATAACTCAAAAATGCTTGCAACACAGCTAAAATCGGGAGATGGGTATGATAAATTGCAAAAAACAATAAGTATAGTAATTGCAGATTTTGATATAATAAAAGATAGCCCGTCTTATCATCATGTTTTTCAATTATACGATAAGGATGCAAAAGTTAAATTTACAGATTTAGTAGAAATAAATACTTTGGAGCTGAGAAAAATACCTGATATTTCAGATAATACAAAAAAGTACGATTGGTTGCAATTCCTTAACGCTGAAAAAGAGGAGGAATTTCAAATGATTGCTCAAAAAAACCCCATAATACAAAAAGCTTTTGTTGAACTTAAAAGACTAAGTCAAGACGAAGAAGCTTTGATGCTATTTGAAGCCCGTGAAAAAGCCATTAAAGATGAAAATGCCAGAACAAGAGCGGCTATGCTAAAAGGGCAAAAAGAAGGAGAAAAAAAGGGAGTAAAAAAAGGTGTTCAAAAAGGTGCTAGAACCGAGAAACTAAAAATTGCAAAAGAAATGCTAAAAGACGATATAGAGCTTGAAAGAATATCATTCTATACAAAGCTGTCAATTAGTGAGTTGGAGGAGTTACAACGTAAATTGTGTAAATAGAATATAAAAAAGTTTGGGAAAAAGTTTCCCAAACCATTCAAAAAATTATAATATTGTATTTGCAGAAGATAAATTATTTTGCTGGTATATTTTTTTGGAAATATAAAAACTATAACTTAACATACATTATTTAACAATTTTTCTCCAATCCAAGTCCCCTCTATCAAGAGCAAGAAGCAACGCCTCAGCGGTAGCTAAGTTGCTTGCAAGAGGAATGTTGTGTATATCACAAAGCCTTAAAACGCTGTTAATATCTGGTTCGTATTGTTTTTGGGCAACAGGGTCTCTAAGAAAAATTACAAGGTCAATATCATTTAAAGCGACTTGTGCTCCTAATTGCTGTTCACCACCTAAATGCCCAGCTAAATATTTATGGACGGAAAGGTTAGAAGTTTCCTCTATTAATCTTCCTGTAGTACCTGTAGCAAATAAAGCATGTTTGTTTAAAATATATCTGTATGCTATACATAAATTTTCCATAAGTTTTTTCTTGTTATCGTGTGCTATTAAAGCAATATTCATGGTTTTTCACCCCTCAAATATAGATTTTGTTTTTGTCATTCCAACATTAATTACAAGACCGACAGCAATCATGCAGGCGAACATTGAACTTCCGCCATAGCTCAAAAAAGGATAAGGCATACCAGTGTTTGGAAAAAGACCGGTTACAACAGCTACATTAACAAAGGCTTGAAAAGTAAACATAGCAGCTACACCCGAAGCAATAAGCTTTCCTAACATATCTGCCGACTTTTGAGCAACAATTATACATTTAATAATTATAAAAAGTGTTAAGGCTAATACAGCAACACAACCTATAAATCCAAATTCTTCTCCTAAAACCGAAAAAATAAAGTCATTATGGGCTGCAGGCAAATTACTGTATTGTGTAATTAAGCCATTATGAAGCCCTTTGCCGTTTAGTTGCCCCGAACCAAGTGCGTGTATTGATTGGTTAACTTGATAGTAACTATCAGAATTTGCATCAGGGCTAAGCATTGTTAATATTCTTACCATTTGATAATCTGTAAGGATTTTGTCAATTATAAGCGGTTCAGGTTTTGTTATATCTACAAAAAATAAAAACAGGCTAGGTACAAATAATAATAAAAAAATATAAATATATTTTGAATTTAAGTTACCTACAAACATAATTGAAATTGCAATAAAAACAATAACTAAGCTTGCAGACAAAGAAGGCTGCATCATAATTAATATAAATGGTATGCTAACAATAACAATTAATACAGACAGAACAGGTAAGTTATTAAAAGATTCAATATATTTGTCAATAAATTTTGCAACAAATATAATCATAAATATTTTGGCAAACTCAGAGGGTTGTATTCCAAAAGGACCAAAATATATCCATCTTCTTACAGGTATATGAGGAGTAAATATTTTACCATATATTAATCCTCCAACCAACAATAATAAACAAATTGCATATAAAAATATATAAAATTTTGATATAAAATGATAATCGACAAAACTGGCAACAAGCATAAATATAATTCCCAATAAAAACCAAACTTGCTGTGAAGTAAATTCACTTGATGTACCGTTTATTTTTATATGTGTTGCACTACCTATTAATATTATTCCAATAATTGACAATAAACATACACAAAATAGTAATAAATAATCAAAAGATTTAAACTGTCTTTTCATTTTTTGAACCTCACGATTTTCGGATTGTTTCAGTAAGAAGGTTTAACTTTATCAAAGTTATGTTATATTACGTGAGTCCGACGCAATAAAACTGCATCAAACTTTTGATAATATTCGCACGAATTTAGCCAAAAATCAGGCTAAATTTATGCTCACAACGTGAAAAATCTTACGATTTTTGGCTTGCTTCACAAGCCAGTTCGACTACGCCGAACTTACGTTATATTATAATACAGTAACCAGAATTAAACAAGTATTGTATTTATATGAATAATTAACAAATATGCATATAGACTTTTATACAGGCTTTTAAAATAAAAATGCAAGGCATAATGAGAAACAATATGTTATTCTCAATGTCTTGCATTTTCTTATTAAATAAGTTCTAATATTCAAACGGGGTCGCCCATGTATTAACAAGCTCAATTCCAAACTCTTGTAATGCATTATATACTTTAACTAATGGCAACCCAACAACATTATAATAGTCGCCTTCAATTTTTTCTATAAACAGTGAGCCTTTTTCTTGTATAGCATATGCTCCTGCTTTGTCAAACGGTTCGTTTGTTGCAATATATGCATCAATTTCTGCATCAGACATTTTACGCATATATACATCTGTATTATCTATAATATTTTTAAGCTCAAAACCGTCTTTTTCCTTATTAATTATTGTTACACCTGTATAAACAGCATGTTTACGCCCTTGAAGCTTCTTGAGTATGTTATATGCGTCATCTGCATCCTTAGGTTTACCCATAATTTTGCCGTGAAGCGTTACTACTGTATCGGCTGCAATTATTATACAAGGCTCATTAACCATTTCATTTACAGCTAAAGCCTTTTTCATAGAAAGACTTTTTACAACGTCATAAGGAGAAACTTGAGATGACCAATCCTCCTCTACTTCGCTTATTAGTATTTCAAAAGGTATTCCAGCCTGCTTTAAAATAGATTGTCTTCTGGGAGAGGCTGAAGCTAATATTATTTTTTTCATTTAAAAAAATACCCCCTTAATAATATTTAACAATAAATTTATAATCTCTTATAAACAAATATTGAAATAACAATGCCTATTATGCCCGAAATAGTTAGCTTAATATTAAATGCAAAATAAAAATCCAGTATACCCAGTTTTAGGGCAACAGGAGTATCAATAATGCCAAACTCCTGACCATATTTAAGCCAGCTCATATATGAAATATTCCCCAAATATTCACCAATAAATCCACCTAGTACTATTCCTGCAAGTAAAAGCAAAAATAATACCCATATGTTTTTATTGCCGGTCTTTCCGGCACCATACATAATAAGCACCCCTCTCTCTATCTGCTTAACAACCTGTTTAAAATCTCTATTTTAAGCAGGTTTTATAAGTTATTTAATATATTTATTTTATTTCATACACCCTAAGCAAATTATACAATAAAATCATAGTTTATTAGCCAAATATTATTTTTACTTTTAACAAGCTGTAATTTCAATTTTTCATTTGTTGCGGCAGTAACTTCTATATAACCTGTGTTACCTTCATCAACAAATGATGCCTCATCTATTTTTGAAAAAGCAATACCCGCATATTGTTGACGTGTTTCTTTTGTACCTTTTATTTGCTCACTGTCATAAACTTTAAGATAATCTTCTAGTGTTAAGCCATCAAGCGTTTCGGGAGCAAACATATTAAATTCTGATTCAAGTTCGCCCTCTATACCACACTGAACAAATACTTTTACTACTGATTGTGCTGGAACATCTTTAAAAATATTTATATCTTTTTCTGAAATATATTTTTCATAAAGCTTAGTTTCTTCTTCAGAAAGTGAAAAAGTGGGTAAGTCACCGTTTTCAAAAGGGTTTACTAAGTCTTCTTGGGATTCATCCGTTGCTTTTGGAGTTTCTGAAGGGGCTATATTAGCTATATCATTATTAGGATTTTTTGTACATGATGTTCCTACAGAAACCAAAAGTAAAGCTATTGCTATAAATTTTAATTTTTTCATAAAATTTCTCCTCTAGTAAGTATTGATATTTAATATAAAAAAATCATATCACTGTTATAAAACTAAGTCAAATTAAAAAATAATAATTTTTTAGAAAAATAGACAATCGTTATATACATATAAAAAAACACAAACAATAAAATTTTTATGCCACATTATTCTCTAATGCATATATTACTATTATAGGTAACTATATTATTTATAAACATAGCTTCATACAAATATTTATAATAAGCGACTTGGATTTCAAATTTATATGTGACGTTATAGTTTTTTTGGGCGTGAAATTACATATCGTTTGTTTTTTATTATTTACTTCTCATAAAAATCAACATATATAATAAAAAAGGGAGGTTTTTTTATGCTAGAATTTAGTGTAATGATTGCAATAGTTATGTCATTGTCCGAGATAGTAAAAAGAATTGGTTTTATAAATAATAAGTTTTTACCTATAATTAATTTGGCTATGGGTATAGTAATTTCTGTTGCCTATAGTGGAGATAATTTAAAAGAGGCAATTATACTAGGTATTGCAATCGGTATTGCTGCAAGCGGGGGGCATATGGGCGTTAATAAGCTTTTTTGCAGAGATACGACATCACAAAATGATAAAAATAGTTGTGAATGTACTAACAATAAAAAAGATATTGAATCACAACTAGACAGTATTTTTACTGCTTCTAATTCTATAAAAGACGAAGGGGATAATACATCAGCACAGCCCCAAAATAGTAATACAGATAAAAAAGACTCAGTTATAAAAACAAAAAAAGCTAATACTAATGAATATAAAAAAGAGGGTTTAGACGATATAAGTTTTTAATTAAGTAGGCACAACTTTTGCTAGAATACAATATCTGAAAAATTACATTATAAAGAAGTTGGGAAATATTTTTAAAGAAGTCTTCCTAACTTCTTTTTTTAACGTAAGTTCCACGTAGTCGAACCGGCTTGTGAAACAAGCCAAAAATTGTAAGATTTTTCACGTTATGAAATAAATTTAGTCTTATTTTGGCTAAATTTGTGCCAAAATCATTAAAAGTTCGACACAGCCTTATTGCGTCGAACTCACGTTTTTTGTGTTTTTTATTACTACAAAAAATTATAAAATATTTAAAATTATTACATTTTTATTAATCATCTATCATTACATTGCAGTAAATATAATACATATGTTATAATTAAGTAAAGTATTTTTTATATAATATAACATGAGTTCTACGTAGTCGAACTGGCTTGTAAAACAAGCCGAAAATCGTAAGATTTTTTACGTTAATATAAAACTGAAGGGAGAGTGGAGCATATGGAATCAAAAAACAAACAAGATATTGAAAAAAAACTAATAACAATGGAAGTAGTAATTGCAGGAGAAAAAGTCACACTATCAGGACACGAAGACCCCGAATATTTTCAGAGGGTAGCATCATATTTAAACGAAAAAATAAGCGAAATAGACAAGAAAAAGAAAAGTCTTGCTGTAAACTCTTTTTTGAGAACACTGCTTATATCGGTTAATATAGCAGATGATTTGTTTAAGGAAATAGAAAAAAATGCACAATTAGAGCAACTACTTGAAAGCTACATCTCCGAATTCGGAAAAGTACAAGAAGAGAACTTATATCTTACAGAAAGAATAAAAGTTATACAAATAGAACTTACAAACGCACGGAAAGAATTGGACGAATATGTTGAGGCTTTTGATAAACAAGAAAGATACAACAGAAATCAAGTCTACAAATTTAAAAACAGAGGTTAAATATGCGAAAAAATAATTTACCGGAAATACTCTCACCGATTGGCTCAAAAGAAAGCCTAATTGCGGCTGTAAACAGCGGTTGCAATGCTGTTTATTTAGGTGGGAAGGATTTTAGTGCAAGAAGCTCGGCTGATAATTTTACGAATGAAGAGCTTATAGAAGCAATAAATTATTGTCATTTAAGACAAGTTAAAGTTTATATTGCTGTAAATACACTTTTTAAAAATAGTGAAATACAGCAATTGTTTTCTTTTATAAAAGAAATGTATGAAGAAGGAGCAGATGCCTTTATTGTTCAAGATATTGGGACAGGCATTTATATTAAAAAATATTTTCCTAATGTACGCCTTCATGCCAGCACACAAATGACAGTGCACGATTTGGAAGGCGTATTTTTTATGGAGCGAATGGGATTTGACAGAGTTGTTTTAAGCCGAGAGCTTTCTTTGCAAGAAATCAGAAATATAAAACAAAACTGTAATATAGAAATTGAGGTTTTTGTTCATGGAGCATTGTGTGTAAGCTATTCTGGGCAGTGTCTTATGAGCAGTCATTTAGGTGGAAGAAGCGGAAACAGAGGAAAATGTGCACAGCCTTGCAGGTTAAAATACGATTTTTATAGTAAAAACAATTTAATTTCATCAGGGTATTTGTTAAGCCCAAAAGACCTAATGGGTTTAGAATTACTACCTGATTTTATGGATATCGGCGTTTCATCTTTAAAGATAGAAGGCAGAATGAAAAGCCCCGAATATGTATCGGCCGTAACAAAAGCATATAGTGAAGGCTTAGAAAAAGCATTACAGCAAAACTATAAAGCAGACGAAAACTCTATAAAACAAATAACACAAGTTTTCAACAGAGGAGGAAGCTTTACATCAGGTTACCTTCAAAACAAACTAGACATAAATATGTTAAGCAACATAACTCCAAAGTCAACAGGTGTTTATATAGGGAAAGTTTTATATTATGAACCGAAAAACAAAAAATGCATAATTTCAACTGAATGTGAACTTAATGCTGGTGACGGTATTGTAATTTGGACTAAAACCGAACCTCATACAGGGACATATATCAATTCTAATTCCCCTAAAAATTCTGAAATTCAAATAAGAGTTGAAGGAAATATTTCTAAAGGTGATTTAGTTTTTAAATCATATGACAAAAAAATGATGGATTGTTTAAAAAATTCATATTCAAAGGATACAAGAAAGACTCAAATCAAATGCAGTTTTAAAGCTGTACAAGGAGAACCTTTTTATGTTAAGCTTAAATTTGAAAATTTAGTATCAGAGTTTTATGGCGATATTGTTGAACAAGCCAAAAACCAACCTTTATCCGAACAAAAGATTTTGGAGCAGTTATGTAAAACAGGAGATACACCTTTTATTTTGGAAATAGAAAACTATATTGCCGATAACAACGTATATATTCCTATAAGCAAAATTAACGGTTATAGAAGGGAGGCTATCGACTCTTTTTCTGAAAAGCTTATCTCTATGTTTAAGCGTAAAAGCGATAATTTTAATATAGAGATAAAAAAGAACGGCAATAATTTATATGACAAAAAAATATGTGTTTTAGTTGATAATGTAAAGCAATTACAAGCGGCATTACTTGATAATGTTCATACAATTTACATTGAGGCAAAAGACGAATTTTTACAGGAAATAGATTTATATACTGCAAAAGCCCATGAAAAAGGCATAAAGCTTTATGCAGCATTACCTCATATTTGTATTAATTGGGATTATATGGGTAATATTCTAAATAGACTAGAAAGCAGCACAATAGACGGATACTTAATTAGAAATTATGGGCAGTTAAATTTTTTACAAAATTCAAACAAAGAAAAAGTAACAGATTATACTTTTAATGTTTTTAATGCATTATCTCTTGAGCAATTGCAAAGTATTTCCGAAAGAGTAACTCTTTCCACAGAGCTTAATTTTAATCAGATTAATGACTTTGCCAATGAGAAAAGCGAAATTATTGTTCATGGAAGGCAAATACTAATGGTTACAAGGCAATGCCCTATAGGGTTATATGTATCTGGACGTTCGGGTGCAGCATATTGTGCTTCAAAAAACAAAAAGGGGAGTTATTATTTAAAAGATAGAAAGAATATTGACTTTCCTATAGTTACTGATTGTACGCAATGTACAGCATTTATTTATAACAGTCAAATACTTTTTACGCTTAATAAAATATGGGACGTTATTAATTGTTATGCTGGATTTATACGGTTATGCTTTTTAGAAGAAGACGAAAAGGAAGTCAAAGAGGTTATACAGTGTTATAATGAACTTATTTCTCTTAAACCCGAAAGCAAATTGGTTAAAGATAAAATTGATATGTATACTGAAATGGGAATTACAAACGGGCATTTTTTTAGGGGCGTTTTGTAGTATGCTTTATAAGAGTATTTGGGGAAAACTTTGTTTTAAGAAAGTTTTCCCCAAACCCCTTTCAAAGAACTTTATTCTTTGCAATGGGTTTGCTTACTGATGTATATAAGAGCTTTTCTCCGTAATGCCACAAAGTGGCATTACATGATAAAGTTTTTTGAAGGGTTTGGGAAACTTTTTTTTCAAAAAAGTTTCCCAAGGTCTTAAAAAACTATTAAAAATCTTCAATAAAAAGGTGAAATTATGTTTGATTTGGTAATTATTATAAGCAGATTTTTATTTATATTTTATATAGCCTATTTTTTGTTTGAAGGTGTTATATATATATTAGATGAAAGAGCAATATACGAAACGAGCCAAAAAAAATCTGTAGCTATACAGCGTGTTACAATTATTTTTATGCACTTGACTGCATTTCTAATTGTTTCTTACATACCTGGAACATATAATTTTAGGCTTGATACACTTATTATAGGCGGTATAAGCTTGATAGCCATTATGGTTGGGCATTTTGCACTAAATAAGGTATATAAAAACAGTTGCCTATTAATGTGGAATTGTGTTTTTTTTCTGCTAGATACAGGGCTTATTATGTTGCAAAGGCTAAACCCTGATTCAGCAAAAAGGCAGCTTTACTGGTTTGGAGTAGGTTTTGTATTTTTGCTTCTTATACCTTTTGTATTAAAATTTATAAAAAAATCCGAAAAATTAAAATATGTTTTTCTAATTACAGCATTTGTTCTTCTTATTTCACCGCTTATTATTGGCGTTCGCACAAACGGCTCTCTAAACTGGATTACTATTTATGGGTTTAATTTACAACCATCAGAATTAGTAAAGTTTCTTTTTGTTTTTTATTTAGCAAGTGTATTTAGAAAGCGTCCAAACATTGTTGAGCTTATTTTTCAGACAGGAATTTCCTTTGTTTTTGTTTGTATTTTGGTAATGCAAAGAGACTTAGGAGGGGCACTTATTTTCTTTATGACTTATATGGTTATGCTATATATTTCTACAGGTAGTATTACGTTGTTTTTTACAGGTATTTTGGGGGCAAGCGGTGCATCTGTTCTAGCATATAAAGTTTTTTATCATATTAGGGTTAGGGTATCGGCTTGGCTAGACCCGTGGAAAGATATATCAAACACAGGATATCAAATAACACAATCACTTTTTGCAATTGGAACATGGGGCTTTTTAGGAAGAGGATTAACAAGAGGCATACCTCTAAAAATACCTGTTGTTGAAAGTGATTTTATATATGCAGCAATATGCGAGGAACTAGGCGGTTTTTTTGGGATAGGTCTAATTGGTATTTTTATGATGATTTTTTATAGAGGAGTTCATATTTCTCTTAGGTGTAGAAAAAGATACTATAGCCTTCTTGCAGCGGGATTCACAAGTATGCTTGCTTTTCAAACTTTTCTTATATTAGGAGGAGTTTCAAAGCTTGTTCCCTTAACAGGTGTGACATTACCTTTTATTAGTTATGGGGGAAGTTCTATTGTTGTCAGCATAATGATGATTGGTATTTTAGAATGGATTTATATGTATAATAAAGATGGTGAAGATGATGAACTTGAAGAAACTGATGGAATTTGAATTTCTAAATAAATTAGAGAAAAAAAGCGATTTTATATACGACAAAATTGGGTATAGTGCGGATATTAAGCAAAATATAAGAAGGGTATTTTGGCTGTATTTTGTTTTGTTTGCTGTACTTGTTATTCATATATTTAAGTTTATTGCTATAGACAGTAAAGAGGTTATTTCTAGCCCATATAACCCAAGAGTAAAATTGTTTGATGGAGAAATAAAAAGAGGAAATATACTTGATTCAAAAGGGAATATTCTTGCACAAAGCTTTCTTGATACAAGTGGATATTTTAGAGATTATCCATATGGAAGGATTTTTTCACATTTGATAGGATATTCTATTAACGGTAAATCAGGAATAGAGGCGGCTTATAATTTTCAACTGGAATCTCTTGATTGGGAGGTTTGGCAAAGACTTAACAATATTATTACAGGAAGCCCTATGGTGGGAAATTCTATTACTCTTACAATTGATGCAGGGTTACAAGAGAAGTGCTATAATCTTCTTGCTAAACAAAAAGGGGCTATTGTTGTAATGGAGCCTTCTACAGGAAAAATACTTTCTATGGTTTCATACCCAAACTACAACCCTAATGAAGTAGGGCAAAAGTGGACAGATTTAAGCAATGATACCGAAAACAGCCCTTTTTTAAATAGAGCGACACAAGGATTATATCCTCCTGGTTCTACATTTAAAATTATTACAGCCGCATCAGCATTTGAGTTTATGCCTAACTATGAGGAGTTTACTTATAATTGCGAAGGTGAGGTTCAATATACCGAAAATAAAATACGTTGTTTTAATTTAGCAGCACATGGTGTTGAAACAATAAGGCAAGCTTTTCCTGTTTCTTGCAATACATTGTTTTCATATATTTCCAAGGAAATAGGAGGGGACAATATGAAAAACTTAGCGGAAAGACTTTACTTTAACAAAAATTATCCTTTTCCACTACAGCATAGTAAGTCATCGTTTGTTCTTAATGGCTGGTCGTCCGAAAATGAAATGACCCAAACGGCTATAGGGCAGGGAAAGACACTTGTTACACCTCTTCATATGGCAATGATAACTTCTGCTGTAGCAAACGGTGGTATTATGATGGAGCCATACGTTGTTGATTATTCTACTACAAAGTGGGGAACAACCAAAAATAAGCATATCCCTAAATCTATAGGGCAAGTTTTTACATTTGAAGAATCCGAATTTATTAAAGATATGATGGTGCAGACTATTACTTATGGAAGCGGTGTTCCAGCAGCGGTTTCGGGAATAGAAGTAGCAGGAAAAACAGGTACTGCTGAAAATTCTAGTGGGGCAGACCATGGTTGGTTTGTTGCTTTTGCACCAGCTGATGAACCGAAGGTTGTTGTTAGTATTTTACTCGAAAATTCAGATGGGCCAAGAAATGCACTTAAAATAAGTAAGGAAATTATGAAGTATTATTTTTAATAATCGATAAAAAACATCTGGAAGGCTAACTGCGATATGTGAGTAACAAAAAGAAACGTACAAGGTGCGTTTCTGGCAAAAGTTCTTTGCTTCTTTCTTTCAAGAAAGAAGTCGGGGTTTGGGGCTGAAAGCCCCAATAAATTTAACTATCTTTCATTTTACAATAAGTAAACTTATACTCATGTAACGATTGAAACTCTTTTAAACTAATTATTTTTTGGCTTTTATCAAATTTTATAATAGATACTCCGTCAAATTTATCTGTATTTCTATTATATTCACATTTAAAATACCATTCTACTACTGTTATATTATCTTGGTGTACAAATTGCTTTATGTCCCATAAAATGACTTTGCCATTTTTGTTCCAATCCAAAAACCATTTAAAAATCTGCTCTATTCCTTTGTATGCGAAACCATGACTTTCTATATAAATAATATTATCATCAAAAATTTCTTTTAAATATGAACTGTCATTATTAATCCATGCGGAAAAATACTTTTTAATAATTTTTTCTTTAATCGTAAGCAATTTTACAACCTCTTTTATAATTATAATATGGCTAAATTATTATTGGCTTATATTTATTTAAAATTTCAGTAATACACATATTATACTAAATAAGCAAATATAAGTCTACGTAATTTATATATAGTTAACATATAAAAATATTTGCACATTATTATTTCAAAAAAATTTGATATGCATATTAAAAATACATATTTTAAAATGCTTTTTCATATTTTATATATATATGATGATTTCAAGTATTTTCATAATAATGATAACAGAAAGCGGGGTGTGGTAATTGGACGATTTAAATATTCAGGTGCTTCAAGGCTTCGGCATAAGAGCAAAAAGAATAATAAAAGAAAAGTCGTATTATATTTGTAATACAAATATGGGATATAGAGTAATAAAAAAAAGCTTTGATACTAGTGATAACATAGCTTTTCAGCATAAAATAAAGGAACATTTATATAGTTTAGGGTTTATAAATACTGATAGGTATTATTTGTCCAATTATAAAAAACCTTATGTAGAGTATGACAATAATAATTATGTTATGACGGATTTGTTTGATTATCGAGAGGCTGATTTTTCAGATAACAGAGAGTTTGAGCAAATCATAAAGAATGTGGCTTTAATGCATAAGTTTTCAAAAGGTATTGATTTTAATTGCAAAGTAAATTATGGTAACGATAATGTGGTTGATTTGTACAAAAAAAATATTATAGAACTAACTAATATTAAAAAAAGAATAAATAATCAAAGAAAGTTTTCTGACTTTGATGTTCTTTTTATAAAAAATTATAAATTTTATTTGGAGCAATTACAAGATGCTGTTGAGCTTCTCGAAAAGTCCAGTTTAAAAAAATACATAAAAAAAGCTAAAACCCAGTTATGTATATGTCATAATTTGCTTAAAGAAGAAAACATTTTGTTAGATGGAGAAATTATGTACATATTAAATTTTTCACAGTCATATGTGGGATATAGTCTTTTTGATATAGTTAGTTTAATACAAAGATACTTGAAATATACGCCTATTAAAAGACTTTCAATTTATAATATTTTTGATATATATGATAAGTACAATCCTCTTGAAAAAGAAGAAATTGAAATCATCTACCCTTTATTAAAATATCCTAACAAATTTATTAAATTATGCAGTCAATATTACAGCAAAAAAAGGACATGGACTCCTAGTGCTATTACTAACCGTATGGAAAATATAGTAAACACTAGAGATTATTATTATAGTTATTTGGAGAGCTTGTTAAATCCATTTTCTTGACAAAAAATTTCTATAGTAATAAAATAATAGAAAACACAAACGTTTTTGGGAGGATAAAATGGATAAAGGAATTATAAGTACAAAAGATGCCCCAGAGGCAATAGGGCCTTATTCACAAGCTATTAAATCAAACGGATTTATTTTTACATCGGGGCAAATACCTATCGACCCAGCTACAGGAGAAATGGTTTCAGGTGGAATAGAAATACAGACAGAACAGGTTATGAAAAATTTAGCAGGAGTATTAAATGCTGCTTCTAAAACATTTTCTGATGTAGTAAAGGCTACTGTTTTTTTAACAGATTTAAACGATTTTCAAACAGTAAACAGTATTTATGCTAAGTATTTTGAACAAGAGCCTCCGGCTAGGTCTTGCGTTCAGGTTGCCGCTTTACCTAGAGGTGCAAAAATTGAAATAGAGGTTATAGTTGTTTAGGGCTAACATTCAAGCCAAAAAGTTTATAAAAATATAGCTTTTTGGCTGTTTTTTGTTAACCATAATACATGGTAAACAATCCAGAAACGAACAAAGTGAGTTTCTGGTAAAAGTTCTTTGCTTCTTTCTTTTGAGAAAGAAGTCGGGGTTTGGGGCTGGAAGCCCCAAAATTTGAATAAACATAAGAAGAAAAGAAAGAGCGGAATTAATTATGCATTTAAAAAGATTGGAGTTGCAAGGCTTTAAATCATTTTCAGAAAAAATAAGGCTAGAGTTTAATAAAGGCATAACAGCCGTTGTAGGGCCAAACGGAAGCGGAAAGAGCAATATATCCGATGCTGTACGGTGGGTATTGGGTGAGCAAAATGCAAGGAGCTTGAGAGGCTCAAAAATGGAAGACATTATTTTTTCGGGTACAGAAAAGCGGCGACCGTTGGGGTTTGCAGAAGTTTCAATAATTATTGACAACAGCGATAGAAAAATGAATATTGACTTTTCTGAAATTAAAGTTACTCGTAAAGTTTACCGCTCAGGGGAAAGCGAGTATCAAATAAATGGTACAGCTTGCAGGTTGAAGGACATTCACCAAATGTTTATGGATACAGGGGTAGGACGAGAGGGTTATTCGATTATTGGGCAAGGGCGTATTGAGGAAATTCTGAGTGCCCGTTCTGAGGACAGGCGGTATCTTTTTGAGGAAGCGGCAGGTATTGTTAAATACAAAAACAGAAAACAAGAGGCTTTGTCTAAACTTGAAAAAGAAAGACAAAATTTAATACGTGTAAATGATATTATTTCGGAATTGGAGTCGCAAATAGAACCATTAAAGGAGCAGTCCGATAAAGCCAAAATTTATTTAGACATAAAGGAATATCAAAAACTTTTACAAATTAATTTATTTTTGATTGAGGCAAAAAGAATACAGCAACAGCTTGATAAACTAGAAGAAGATATAAGCAACTTAAATTTGCAAATAGAGCAGGAAACATATAAACAAATAAAAGCAGCAAATGAAACACAAATATTAAAATCAAAGTTACAGCAAATAGAAATTAGAATTAAGGACGTTTCAAATGAAATAACAGAGTTACGTTCGCAAATAGAGCAAAAAGAAAACGATATAAAATTTACAGAGGAACAAATAAACAACATACATTCGGAGATAAGTCGTGTAGAAAACGAAATAGAAAAAAAACAGTCAAATATTGAAGAACTGGAAAAAAACAGTGATATAACAAAAGCAAAACATAGTGCTACATTGATTGAGCTTTCCGTAAAAAAAAGTACATTAGATACAAAGCAAAAAGATTTTGACATATTAAACGAACAGTTAAGTGAAAGCGAGTCAAAAGTAGATAAATTTAATGCTCAAATAATTGAAAAAATAAAACAAACTACAGAAATAAAAAGTGATATAAATAAAATAAGAAATATTTACGAGCAGTTAAATATAAGGAAACTTCAAATAATACAAGAAAAATTATATAATGAAAGCCAAACTACAGAAAAAGAAACCAAGCAAAAAGCTGTTTTGCACTCAATAAAAGAAATAGAGAGTGAAATGGAGTTGCTTAACAGCGAAAAAGATTTTCTTGAAAAAGAAAGAAATAAAACAAAGGTTTCAATAGAAAAGGATACAGAAAATCAAGCAAAGGTTGCAAAAAAACTAAACGATTGCACATCTAAATATAAAATATTATCAGAACTTGAAAAAAGCTATGAGGGATATTATAAAAGCGTAAAGTCGATTTTAATGCAAAAAAATAGTAATGAAAAAGAGTTTTCGGGGATATGTGGGGCTGTAGGAGAGTTATTACAAACAAAGGAAACATACGAAGTAGCTATTGAGATAGCATTAGGCAGTGCCGTACAAAACATTATAACAAAAGACGAAAATGACGCTAGAAAAGCAATAGAATTTTTAAAAAGAAATAAAGATGGACGAGCAACATTCTTGCCTATATCAGCAATAAAACCGAGAGATTTGGGAACTGTTAAAGAATCTATATTAAAAGAAAAAGGCGTAATGGGAATTGGAAAAGACCTTATTTATTATGATGAAGAGTATGAAAACATTTTTTCTAATTTATTAGGTAAAGTAATTATTGTAGATAGTATGGAAAACGCAATACCGCTTAATAAAAAATATAATTATGCCTATAAAATTGTTACGTTGGATGGGGAACTTCTTAACATAGGAGGTTCAATGACAGGAGGAAGCGTAAACAGTCGTAATGCAAATTTTTTTACTAGAAGCAGAGAATTGAAAGAACTTCAAGAGAATATAGAAAAATTTGTTATAGAAAATGAAAATATTACGTCAAATTTGGACAAACTTAAAGATAGCTATGAACAAATAATTTTAAGGCTAGAACATAATAGGGAGACTATTCAAAAAAAGGCATTGGATAAAGCTACTCTTCAACAAAATATAACACAAGTGCAAAATCTTCTTGCAGATTTATACGAAAAGAAAAAAAATATTATTTTGGAAGAAAGTCAGTTAGCAGAGAAGTTGTCTGATGCGGATACCGATGTACAGAAGTTTGAACAACAAAACGTGTTACTGGAAAAAGAAATAAGCGATATTCAATTAAAATTAACACAATTCCAATCGACAATGACCTCCAGTAGAGAGATTAAAGAAAACAAAATTAGAGAATTAACAGATTTAAAAGTAGAAATAAGTGCGATGGAACAAAACGTAATTAATATTGAAAACGAGTTGAACCGAATGAAAAGCGAAAAAATTGTTTTTCATAATGATATAGTTGGTTTATTATCCGAAAAAGATAACAAAAATGCAGAAAAAGAAGCAAAAAAAGAGTATATTGTAAAATTGCAAACTCAAATAGAATTTCTTTTTCAAAAACAAAAAGAAAATACAGATAATTTACAGCGACTAGACACTGAAAAAGATGTTACTTATGGTAAAATTGCGTATATGGAGACAGAAGAAAAACAAATTATTGAAACTATGTCCTCTCTTAAAAATGAGCATACAAGGCTTGAAATGAAAAATGAGCAAACAAAAGAAGACAGACGAAAGATGTTCGACCAGATGTGGGATGAATATAATATAACATACAATCTAGCAAAAGAATACAAAAGCCTTGATATGTCTTTTGAGCAGATGAAAAAAGAGGAACGTTTGCAAAGGACAAAGATTCAAGAAATGGGCAATATAAACGTTGGGGCTATTGAGGAATATAAGTCTGTTAAAAACAGATTTGAAACAATGTCAAAGCAAAGAGATGATATAATAGAAGCAGAAGAAAAGCTGAATGAGTTAATAAAGGAATTAACAACACTTATGGAGAACCAGTTTAGAGAACAGTTTTATATTATTTCGGATAATTTTAATACTGTTTTCAAGGAGATGTTTGGGGGCGGAAACGCTCATTTAAAGCTTGCCGACGAAAACAATATACTGGAGTCGGGAATTGATATTATTGCGCAACCTCCAGGGAAAACGCTTCAAAGTATGTCTCTTTTGTCGGGAGGGGAAAGGGCGTTAACAGCCACAGCACTTCTTTTTGGAATATTAAGAATGAAGCCTTCACCTTTTTGCATACTTGACGAGGTTGAGGCGGCACTTGATGATGCAAATGTTATAAGGTATGCTAATTTCCTAAAAAACTTTGCAAAAGACACACAGTTTATTTTAATAACACACAGAAAAGGCACTATGGAAGCCGCAGACGTATTATATGGTGTAACTATGCAGGAGCAAGGTGTTTCTAAGTTGGTTTCAGTTAATTTTGAAACTCTTGCTGTTTGATAATGTTTATTAATATTATTGCAACTTCTAATTAACTTACTAAGGAGTATAGAATGGGAATATTTGATTTTTTTAAAAAGACAAAAAAAGAAGAAATAGAAGAAATAGTCGATAATGAAAATTTAGATAATATAAATGAGGATATTTTAGATGAAATTAGTACCGAAGAAATAACAACACAAGAAAAGGTTGAGGAGATAGTAAGAGATTTAGTAGAAGATGCAATGGAAGAAGGAAGTAATGAAGATTCTACAGCAGAGGATACAGGTAGCTTTGACAAAACTTTTGTTGTAGATAAAAAAGACGAAAATATTGAGGCAGAACAATTAATTGAAGAAGAAGTTATTGAATCAGAAGAAACAACTGAGGAAGAAATAAAAGAAGAACTAGAAGAAGCAATACAGCCACAAAATGAAGATGTTAAAAAATCAGAAAAAATGGGTTTCTTTAAAAAAATTGTTTTAGGGCTTGATAAGACAAGAAAAAATATTTTGTCGGGTGTAGAAAACGTTTTAAGTGCATTTAGCAAAATAGATGACGAGTTATTTGATGAGCTTGAGGAAACGTTAATTTTGTCTGACATTGGTGCAGAAACGTCTTTAGGTATAATAAGTAGTGTTAAGGAAAGGGTAAAAAAAGAAAAAGTAACCGATGTTTCACAAATAAAAGGGCTTCTTATTGAAGAAATTACAAAAATATTAGAAGATGAAGAAAGTGAATTTGTTTTAAGTAAACCATCTGTAATTCTGGTAATAGGTGTTAATGGTGTAGGAAAAACGACTACAATAGGTAAGCTTGCAAGTAACTATAAAAAAGACGGTAGAAAAGTACTTTTGGCGGCAGCAGATACATTTAGAGCGGCTGCTATCGACCAGTTAGAAATATGGGGACAGCGTTCGGGAATAGACACAATAAAACATCAAGAAAACTCTGACCCTGGGGCAGTTATATTTGATGCAGTTCAGGCGGCTAAGGCAAGGAAAGTTGATTTATTAATTTGTGATACGGCAGGAAGACTTCACAACAAGAAAAATTTAATGGACGAATTAGGTAAAATATTTAAAATTATTTCTCAAAATTATAGTGAGGCACATCTTGAGGTTTTGCTTGTTCTTGATGCTACAACAGGGCAAAATGCATTACAGCAGGCAAAAATATTTAAGGAAGTTGCTAATATTACAGGTATTGTTCTTACGAAGCTTGATGGTACTGCAAAGGGTGGTATTGTTATTGCAATAAAAAATGAATTAGAAATACCTGTAAGATTTGTTGGTGTTGGGGAGGCTATTGAGGATTTGCAACCTTTTAGTGCAAGTGATTTTGCAAAAGCTTTATTTGATGGTGAGTAGTATTATTGGGGTTTTCAGCCCCAAACCCCGACTTCTTTTTTGAAAAAAAGAAGCAAAAAACTTTTGCCAAAAAACGCACTTTGTGCGTTTCTTCTATACTCTATAGATTTATAGTTGCATTATTTATCGGCCCAAACAACGTTTGCGTTGTTTGGGGTTAAAGTTTTCCAAGGTTTTATTTTATGTACAATTAGAAGGGAGAATTATTATGCTTGAAATTAAAACAACATTGGATTATGAGCTGCCTTTTACCAGTATACCAAATAAATTTATAGACCAATATATGAGCGATGCCACTCCAGCATTTGTTGTTGTATACATATACTTTTTGAGGCATATGGGGAAAAACAGCAACATAACAACAGAGCAGGCGGCAAATGACTTAGGGATATTGGAGTCAGACATTATAAGGGCTTTAAAATATTGGTCGGAAAAACGTGTTTTAAATTACTACCAAGAAGAAAATGAGGTTTCAATAGTATATAATTGTTGTTCGGATAAAGAAAAGGTGGAAACCGATGCTTATGAGCAGTTAGGTGCTAGTGAAGAAGTTGCACCAGAAAAGAAAGAGGAGTTACAAGAAGACAATGCAGAAGAAAGCAAGCCTATATTGAACGTTGTTGACTACAAGCCTAAAAATGAATTTGAAATTAAAAATAAACCTAATTATTCATTAGAAGAATTAGAAATTTACAGAACACAAAGTAATGATATTAAAAACTTGTTTAAGGTTGCCGAAAATACATTAGGAAAACTTTTGACATATAACGATATGAATACTATTTTTAGTTTTTATGATTGGCTAAGACTTCCTTTGGAGGTTATAGAATTATTGATATTGTATTGTGCCCAAAATAATCATAGGAATATGAGTTATATCGAGAGATGTGCTGTAGATTGGGCTGAAAACGGTATTAATTCTATTGAGGCGGCAAATGAATATATTAAGATTTTTAATAAAGACTTTAGGGAAATTTTTAAGGCTTTAGGTTTAGGAAACAGAAATCCTGCCCCGACAGAGATAGAATATATGAACAGATGGATACAGCAATATAAAATGCCTTTGAATATTATATTAGAGGCTTGCGACAAAACGATTATGCAAATTTCAAAACCACAGTTTTCTTATACAGAAAAAATTATAAAAGAATGGTTTGATAATAAAGTAAGAACTTTAGATGATATTAAAAAATTTGAGGCAAATTATTACGAAACTAAAAAATTATCTAAAGAAAAAAGCGATAGCCAAAAGTCAGCTAAAAATAAAGCGCCTGTAAAGCAGAACAGATTTGTTAATTTTAAGCAGAGAGAATGGGACTATGAGCAAATTGAAAGGCTTGAGAGAAAATATTTAGAGAGCAGTGTAGCTGAAGCTGCTATGAATAAATAACGTGAGTCCGATACAATAAAACTGCGCTGAACTTTTGATGATATTCGCATAAATTTAGCCGAAATCAGGCTGAGTTTATGCTCATAACGTGAAAAATCCTACGATTTTCGGCTTGTTTCACAAGCTGGTTCGACTACGTCGAACTCACGTTATATAACTATTTTTATAGGGTGAGACTTAATGGCACACAAGCAAGCACTTAAAGAGATTTTAAGAGAATACGAAATGGACAGGCTTTTAGCTAAAAGAGAGCTTGACAGAAGGAAAAGTGAGTTGTATGAAAAAATACCTCGATTAGAAGAGATTGACAGTAGGTTGACGAAATTGGGTATTACGTTGTCGAAAATAATTTTGTCTGAAGGAGGAAACAGTGAGACGTTTTTTGAATTTAGAGAGAATATTAAAATATTGAAAGAGGAAAAGCTTGAAATATTAAATGAAAATGGTTATAACGAAAGCTATTTTGAAAATATATATAAATGCATGGAATGTAAAGATACAGGATATGTAGGCAATAAAAAATGTAAATGTTTGACGCAAAAGCTTGTTGAAAGATATTATAATATTTCTAATGTAAATAAAATTATAGAAAAAGAAAACTTTGATATGTTTGATTTTAGATATTATTCAGAAGAAGTTGACAGCAAAACAGGCGTTTCCCCTTTAAGCAATATGCAGAATATTTATAGTAGTTGTATGTCTTTCATAACAAATTTTGATAAAATTATTAATGGTAATTTGGAAAATCTCTTATTTTATGGGGAGACAGGATTAGGAAAAACATTTTTGTGTAACTGTATAGCAAAGGATATTCTTGATAAGGGAAAAACTGTATTATATGTAACAGCCCCTCAAATATTTAAAAAGATTGAGGACTTTAGGTTTGGTAGAGAAATGATAGACACTCCGAATGAGCAGATAAATATGATTTTTTTAGTGGACTTGCTTATAATCGATGACTTAGGCTCGGAATTCCCAACAATGGTTACTAGTACAGAACTTTTTAATATTATTAACACACGTATTTTGGAATCTAAACCGACTATTATATCTACAAATTTTTCTTTAGGTGAGTTTCAGGATAATTATTCTGATAGGATTGTTTCCAGATTGTTTGGAAACTATAAAATGATGCACTTTTTTGGTGATGATATTAGAGTAAAGAAAAAGCATAATAAGTTCTTAGTATAATGTTTGTGAAAAAAATTGGAGGTGCTTTGATGCAGTGGTGTAGGAAAAATATAAATTTAGTGATGTGGATTTTTCCAATGCTGACTATCATAGCAAATGTTATAATAATATCAATATTTATTAATAGGGGGTCTTTTGAGTTTTTTAATATACTATGGATATTATCAGGTATAGTACCAATATTTGGTGTTACTTTGTCTATAATGTACTGTAAAAGGCTATTTATAGTTAATACCATTTTACTTATAACTTTTAATATAATATTGTTTTTACCTTTTATTCTTTGGAGCTTTCTTTTAATTATCGGCATAGCATTTGGAGGAACATTAGGAATTTCTGCATCAAGGCGTTATAACAATTATATTATTATATCTGCTTTATGTTATATATGTTTTGTAGTTGCATGGATAGTACGCAAAGTTATAAGGTCAACTAAAAATAAGAAAAGTAATATTAGGAACATTGAGACTTCTAATATTGACTAATGTAAGTACAATTGAGTTGAACTCATGTTAGAATCTGTTTAAAGTTTAAGATTACGTTAAAAGTGAGATTTTAAACAGGTTCTAATAATGTAAGTTCATTGAACTCATTTTAAATAAAAACAGTTTCATAGCTCTCTGACTCTATTGATACGGAAGCTGTGCCGTTTGTAATGTCAGTTATTTGCTCTGTAAACTTCTTTATTTCCGCAGAAGGAACAAGAATAATAAACTTGACATTATCGGTATAAACTGTATCTTTTATAATATAATTGCTTTGTAAAGAGGCATATTGTATTTTGCCAGAATAATGATATGTTATGGTTACAAAGATAGTTGTAAGTAATATTTTTTCAATAATTTTTGCCGAATTTACAGCTTCCTTTGCTGATTTACCGTATGCTCTGACAAGCCCTCCCGTTCCCAAAAGAGTACCACCAAAATAACGTGTAACATTTATTATTACATTTTTTAATCCTTCACCACGTATTACTTCCATGATTGGTATACCAGCTGTACCGCTTGGTTCTCCGTCGTCGCTTAGTCTTTGATGTTCATTTTTTAGCCCTATTTGGTATGCAAAAACATTATGTGAAGCATCCCAATATTTTTTACGCATCTCGTTAATAAAACATTGGGCTTCATCAATAGTATTTGCTGGAGATATAGTTGCTATAAATCTTGATTTTTTTTCTATTATTACTGCTTCTGACAATTCAAATATAGTCCTGTATTTTTCTGACATTTTAATCACCTGTTAGAGATGTTTGTTTTGTAAATTTATACAAGCATAACTGTTTTATGTAGTTAATTTATTATGCAATATGCATTTCTTCCATTAATTCCTTTAAATAATCAATGACTACTTCTTCAAGTGAAATTGGAGAGACTGAATATTTTGAAAGTTTTTTAATTAAATTAAGGGTTTCGTCTTTTGATAGTCTTGCACAATAGACAGTTTCTTCTTCTATAAAATCAAGACCTTTTTCCAAAATTAAATATTTTTCTATACAAATTCCATATTTAGAACCAACATGTTTTTTTATTAAAAAATATTTAAGAAGTATGGTAGTTTTATTTTCTGTATTTACTTTTATAAATGTTACCATTTTTTTATATTCCATTATAAAAACTCCTTTGTTTGAACCTTTTAATACTTGGACTTAAACAGGCTCTTAACTGTCATTTTAATATATGACAATAAAGATAATAAATATTATCAAATTTTTTGTTAATATTATTATAATCATTTTAATAATTTTAGTAAATAATTTAGTAAACTAAGTTTTCGAGTTAAATCGTGGTTTTCGACAAAACTTACACAATATATAGTAATTTTTTAATAATAAAATACTATATATTGTGATATTTTATTTATAAGAAGTTGTATAGTATATCTAGATTGTAGTAAAATTAACACACTAAAAGTTTATTAGTAATTATTAACACAGTTTTCAGCTGTGCTTTTATGAAGTTGTTACATATTTTTCAAGTCTTTTAGTCATTTCGCTATCAGCATAAACTTCTAAATAAGTGCCTTCCCCAGTATGTTCCTCTAAAATAATTTCGCAGCTTCCATGAACAGCATTTAAGATTTTGCCTTCTGTAAAAGGAATTAAAACACTTATTTTATTCCTAAATGACTTTAAAATGTTTTCTATTTCTAATTGTAAGGTTTCTATTCCTATCTTTTCAAGTGCTGAAATTTGCAGTATTATATGTGCATTTTTGTCATTGGGCAGTGGTTTTTCAAATGGGCTGTCAATTTTATTAAATACAGTAATAATAGGTTTATCCATGCAATCTAAATCTGTTAATGTTTTATATACAATATCCATTTGTGCTTCTCTTACGCTATTTGAGGCATCAACAACATGCAATAATATATCAGCATATTTCATTTCTTCGAGGGTTGCCCTAAATGCTTTTATTAAGTTATGAGGAAGCTTCTGTATAAATCCAACAGTATCTGTAATTAATACCTCTGAACCTCCAAGCAAAGTTATTTTCCTTGTTGTTGTGTCGAGTGTAGCAAAAAGCTTGTCTTCTGCAATAACATCTGCATTTGAAATAGTATTCATAAGGGTTGATTTTCCTGAATTTGTGTATCCTACTAGTGAAATTACAGGTATTGATGATTTTCTTCTTTTTTCTCGCAAAACCTCACGATGTGTTGATATTTCCAAAAGTTCTTTGTTAAGTTCTGCAATACGGTCTTTAATATATCTTCTGTCCATTTCAAGCTTTTTCTCACCAGGGCCTCTTGTTCCTATACCGCCTCCAAGTCTGGAAAGTTGTTTTCCAAGCCCCGTCAAGTGAGAAAGGTTATATTTTAGCTGTGCAAGTTCTACTTGAACTTTACCTTCTGCTGTATTTGCTCTTGCTGCAAAAATATCTAAAATAACCATAGTTCTATCCATTACTTTTGTATTAAGAAGCTCGCCTAAGTTTTTTTGTTGTGTGCTTGTTAATTCATCATCGCAAACTATTCCAGTAGCGTTTGTGAGACTAATTAAGTCTCTAAGTTCTTCAACTTTGCCTTTTCCTAAATAATGTACTCTGTGTATTGATTCACGTTTTTGTACTAACCTTCCTACTTCTTCTGCCCCTGATGTTTTAACAAGTTCTGATAATTCATCTAAGCAGTTTTCTATAGGCATAACCGATTTATCACTATCAACAGCTATTAATATAACTTTTTCTAAAATAGTATTTGTATCATACATATATTTACTAACTCCAATCTATAACAACATTATAGGGCAACCTATTACAGTAAGTGTAAATAGTTGCCCTATATATTATATATTTTTTTATACTATTATATTAGTATAAGCATTAGAAAAATTATATCATAAATTTGGAAATATTATAATAAAGATATTTTGATTTATCAAGTAATCTTTAAAATTTACATATAAAACATTAAAAATTAATTTAACGTTGTTATATGCATGGAAAAAAGTTATCCACAAATACAAACAATATGTTGATAAGTTTGTGGATAACTAAAAAATGCTATTTAGTATAATTTGTTGAATTTTATACTAATATATATATTAATATATATTAACATTAACTATAAAATAAAAAATCAATAGTTTTCAACAAAAATATATCAAAGAAAAATACCGTAAATACAAGGTTTTATAAAAAATAATTATTATTATTTGATAAAATTTGACACGTATATAATTGTTGACAAGTTATTTTTTTAATAACAATTAAACTGTGGATAATGTGGATAACTCTGTGCGTAACATATTTTCTCCCAATATATTCACATCTCCAGCACCCATAGTTATCAACAGGTCACCGTGGATACAATTTTTAAACAAAAATTCTGATGCTTCATCAAATGAAGACATATAAAAAGCTGTCTTTCCCCTTTTTTCTATAGCTTTAACTAAGTCCCTTGAATGAATTTCACCTGTATCTTTTTCTCTGGCTGAATATATATCCACAATAAGAGTGTAATCAGCTAAGTCAAATGACTCTGATAATTCTTTTAACAGTTTTTTTGTTCTTGTAAATGTATGCGGCTGAAAAACACAATAAAGTTTATTGTATTTACTGTTTTTTGCAGCTTCCAATGTAGCTTTAATTTCTGTTGGGTGATGTGCATAATCATCAATTATTGTTATACCGTTTATTTCGCCTTTATGCTCATATCTTCTTCTTGAGCCCTCAAATTTTTCTAAGCCTCTTTTGATTGTATCAATGTCTATTCCCATTTCAAAAGCCGCCGCTGCCGCTGCTAAAGCATTTTTAATATTGTGTTCTCCTCTAAGTCTTAAATTAAGTTTACCTAGGTTCTTGTCATCTTTATAAATTTCAAATGATGCAAAACCATTTTCATTGTATGAAATATTTTTACTGTACCAATTAGCCTCATTATTACCATATGTTATGAGATTGCATTTTATACCTTCTGTTATTTTATCAATATTCAATATATCATTGTTAATTACAAGTGTACCATTTGGAGAAATATTTTCTGAAAACTTTTTAAAGCTATTTTCTATATGCTCTAAATTTCTAAAGTAGTCCAAGTGGTCTTCTTCAATATTTAGTATTACTCCTACATAAGGATAAAATTTTAAAAAGCTGTCAAAATATTCACAAGATTCAACAATAAAATAATCTGATTTGCCTATTAAGTAATTGCTGTTTATTGAGGGGAGTATTCCACCTAAGTTAATTGTAGGTTCTTTTTCGGCTTCAATGAAAATCTCGGAAATCATTGATGTGGTGGTTGTTTTGCCATGTGTGCCCGAAACGCAAATAGGATACTTAAAGTCCCTCATCATAATTCCCATAAGACATGCCCTATCAATTGTTGTTATATTAAGTTCAATTGATTTTGCATATTCTGGGTTATCTTTTTTTACAGCCGCTGTATATACTACTAAATCAATACTGTTATTTATATTTTCACTCTTTTGCCCAACATTTACTTGTATGCCTTTGTTTTTTAGGTTTTGTATAAGCTCGGTTTCTTTGTTATCAGAACCTAAAACTTTAAAACCTTTTTTATGTAGAGTTTCTGCAAGCCCGCTCATACTTACTCCACCTATACCTATAAAGTAAATATTTTTGTGTTTATTCAAATCAATATTTTCCATATCTATTTCCTCTATTCTATATATTAATGTAAGTTCGACGCAATAAAGCTGCGTCAAACTTTTGATAATATTCGCACAAATTTAGCCAAGATACGGCTAAATTTATGCTCATAACGTAAAAAATCTTACGATTTTCGGCTTGTTTCACAAGCCTATTCGACTACGTCGAACTTACGTTATATTATTATTTTTAATAATGATATCCAAAAAAGTTAGGTTAATTAATTTTTATATACAGGGAATAATTTACTACTGTATAAAGATTTTTACAAGTAAATTATTGTATATATATAGTTATATGATTGCTACATAGCTTTTATTGAGTCATCTCCATTATTTATAAGTATAATACATTTTATTGATTTTTAATCTTTATTATACAAATAAAATAATGCATAGTTTTAATCTGAGTAATTATATTATTCAATGCAGGTTCAATGCAATATAAATTAATATAAGTTAACTCATGTTAATTTACATCAAACTAATGTTATTATTAGTATAAAAATTTATGCTAATGATATTTTTATTAAAATTTTTATTAATATTTATGTTGTAACTATAATGTAATTTATGTTATTATACATATATATATTTTTTATAGCTTATATTTTCGCAATTATTACTAAAATTATTTTAAAGGAATTATTGAGAATAATTTTCATATATATTATAATGTTAGTAGCCTGTATACTATTTAAAAAATGGATTATAAAATACTGAAAGTGGCTGTATATAGCTATATCATGTATTTTTAAAATTATAAATGATTATGTTTTCAAAGAGTGATTTTTATTATTTTAATAGTTTATTATTCTAACATAAACTGTTACTTAATAACACTTTAAAATCTCTATGACAGGAGGAATTATAATGCGAAAGAAAGAAATGTTAGCTATGTTATTAGCTGGCGGTCAGGGCAGCCGATTAGGTGTATTGACTGTAAATAAGGCAAAGCCGGCTGTTGCATTTGGGGGTAAATATAGAATTATTGATTTCCCTATGAGTAATTGTATTAACTCTGGTATTGACACAGTTGGGGTATTGACACAGTATCAGCCTTTACAGCTTAATCAGCACATAGGTATTGGTATTCCGTGGGATTTAGACAGAAGAAACGGTGGCGTTACTATTTTAGCACCGCATGTTAAGGGTGACCAAGGCGAATGGTATTCTGGTACAGCAAATGCTATATACCAAAACCTTAGTTACATTAACCACATAAACCCTGAGTATGTACTCATATTATCTGGTGACCATATTTACAAAATGGATTATTCCAAAATGCTGGATTTCCACAAGGAAAATAAATGTGATGCTACGATTGCCGTTTTGGAAGTAACATATGATGAAGCTTCTCGTTTTGGGATTATGAATGTACGAGATGATGATAAAATTTATGAATTTGAAGAAAAACCGAAACAACCAAAGTCAAATCTTGCTTCTATGGGTATTTATATTTTTACTTGGGATAAGCTTAAAGAAATGCTTATTAAAGATTATTCAAGACACGCAGATTCAGATTTTGGAAAGCATATTATTCCAGCTATGCTTGAAGAAAATATGACTTTGTATGCGTATAGATTTAAAGATTATTGGAAAGACGTAGGAACTATTCAGTCATATTGGGATGCAAATATGGAGCTTACACGCACATTACCTGAGTTCAATATGTATGAAGACTTCTGGAAAATATATACTCAGTCTGACCACCAACCTCCTCAATATATTGGACCGAATGCGGAGGTTCGTACAAGCCTTTTGTCAGAGGGGTGTGAAGTTTATGGAACTGTTATAAATTCAGTTTTGGGGCCTGAAGTTGTAGTTGAAGAAGGTGCAATTATTAAAGACTCTATTATTATGGCTGGCTGTAAAGTTGGTAAAAATTCTGTAATAGAGTGTTGTATTATAGATGAACGTGCCACAGTTGGGGAGAATGTAACAATTGGCAAAGGCGAAAATGTTCCAAACATTGAGAAACCTCATATTTATGATACAGGGATAACTGTTATTGCAGAAGATTCAGTTGTACCTAGTGACGTAACAATTGGTAAAAACTGTGTTATTTATGGTGTAACAGCGTTAGAGCATTATGATGAAAATAAATGTCTTGAAAGCGGTGCCACAATTTATATAGAAGAACAAGAGGTGGTTTTATGAGAGCTATTGGTATAATTCTAGCTGGAGGAAACAACGAAAAATTAGGTGTTCTTACTAAAAAAAGAGCATTATCTGCTATACCTGTAGGTAGCTGTTACCGTAGTTTGGACTTTTCTTTAAGTAATTTGTCAAACTCTGGTGTAGGTAAGGTTGCTGTTTTGACACAATATAATTCTCGTTCGCTTCATGACCACTTGTCTTCTTCAAAATGGTGGGATTTAGGGCGTAAGCAAGGTGGGCTTTTTATATTTTCTCCTTACTTAACCGATGAAAATTCGTTTTGGTTTAGGGGTACTGCTGATTCTATTTATCAGAATATTACGTTCCTAAAAAGAAGTATTGAGCCTTATGTTATTATTACGTCTGGCGACTCTGTTTATAAAGCTGATTTCAGCAAAATTTTAGATGAACATGCTAAAACAGGTGCTGATATTACAATAGTTTATAAAGAAATGTTAAGTGACGACCCACGTAATTATGGAGTTTTATCCTTTGACCAAAACAATCAGCTTACTGATTTTGAGGAAAAACCTTTAGAACCTCAAACAAACCTTATCTCTACAGGTATATATATAATACAAAGGACTTTATTAATTAAGCTTTTGGAAACAATTATACCAGAGGGACGTTATGATTTAGTTAAAGATTTGCTTATCAGATACAGAAAAAAGCTTAAAATTTTTGGCTACAGATTTGATGGTTATTGGAGAGCTATTAATTCAGTTTCTGCTTATCGTGAAGTAAATATGGATTTCCTTAAAAAAGATGTTCGTGACTTATTTACAAGACAATATCCTTATATCGAAACAAAACCTAAAGACGAGCCACCTGCAAAATATAATTCTGGTGCAGATGCTATTGATTGTTTAGTTGGAAGCGGAAGTATTATTAATGGTTATGTTTCTCATTCTGTTCTCTTTAGAAAGGTTTATACCGGTGAGGGTACCAAAATAAAAGACTCTATTATTATGGAAGGAACTTTTATAGGGAATAACTGCGTTATCGAAAATGCTATTTTGGATAAAGAAGTTGTTATTTCCGACGGTAAAAATCTTATTGGTACACCTGATGAACCAATTATTATTGCAAAAGGCTCTGTTATTTAACAATATTACAATAAAATTTATTATTAATTAGTTTTATGCGTTTCAATATGTAATATATATATAAATATTAATCGAGTTATACCAATAATATAAATAAAAACATTGCTATACGTATTTTTTTGTTTTATAATAGTATAAGATATATACAATTATGTTTTAATTAATAAACATATTATTAAAAAATAATTGTATATATTAAAAATATACTAATTTGTTTTTCTGACGTATACAATCCTGTCAGAAGAACATTTCTTAGAGTTATTTCGCTCTAAGGCTCTAACTAAAATCTTTATACTAGAGAGGAGAATTGCACTTGGATATTACAGATGTCAGAGTAAGAAAGGTTAACAAAGAAGGAAAAATGAAGGCAGTTGTATCTGTTACCTTTGATAACGAGTTTGTTGTTCATGATATTAAGGTAATAGAAGGGGAAAAGGGCTTATTTATAGCTATGCCAAGCAGAAAGACAACAGATGGTGAATTTAGGGATATTGCACACCCTATTAATTCTACTACAAGGGACCGCATACAGACTTCTGTTCTTGAGAAGTATGAAATGGCATTGTTGTCTGACGACGTTGCTTATGAAGCAGCGGCTGATATGGAATAATTTTAGGGTTTATTGTTTTTTTATAGAAAGTATTATAAAAAATAGTACATAATTTATATTTAAAATACGTTGGGGACACTTTTGGTGGGAATTGTTTTATTTCTTTACTTTAGTGTCTTTTTTTGTTATTTAGTTAGTTACAAAACATCAGTAGCAATAAAAGAAACGCACAAAGTGCGTTTCTGACAAAAGTTCTTTGCTTCTTTCTTTCAAGAAAGAAGTCGGGGTTTGGGGCTGAAAGCCCCAAAATATTAATTTAACATATCGTTTAATTCAAATAGTTATTAGGGTTAGTATGAGAACCGTTAACCCTAACCTCAAAATGCAAGTGAGGGCCTGTGGAATAACCTGTACTGCCAACTTTAGCAATTGTCTCTCCTCTGCCAACAGTTTGCCCGACACCTACTGTAATTTTTGAGGCGTGAGCGTATAACGTTGTAACGCCTCCACCGTGGTCTACAACCACAGTATTGCCATAACCATTTCTCCAACCTGCACTTATTACTACGCCTTCTCCTGCTGCACCAATACTAGTACCAGAGGGTGCTGCAATATCAATTCCTGTATGGAATTCACCCTTTCCGCTTATAGGGTTACTTCTTCCGCCATATCCTGAGGTTAGTCTTCCGCTAACAGGCCAGCCTAATTTTCCTCCTGTATATGTTGCGGATACTGTAACCCCTCCTCCGCTTTTACCTGAGCTTGACGACCCTCTGTTTGCTGCCGCCTGTTTTTGGAGAATTAGTGCTTCTATTTCTTTATTAGAACTTTCAAGTGATTGAATTGCAAGCAAATATTTTGCCTCGTCAGCATCAAGCTGTTCTATATAAGTCTTTTTTTCGGCATACGCAAGCTCTAAAGTATCCAGCTTTGACTTTTGTTGGGTTGCCAAAACTTGAATTTCTTGCTTTTGTTTTTTTGTTTGCTCAAGCTTTTCTGCTACTAAAGCCTCTGCAGCTTTCAGCCTTTCGACTATTCCTTTGTCATATGACACAATTCTGTTTATGTACTCAATTCTGTTCACTAAGTCGGCGAAATCTTTAGACTTAAAAATAACATCTAAATATCCCACTTTGCCATTCATATACATAAACCTTGCACGCTTTTTAAAAATCTCAAATTGTTCTTCTCGCTCTCTTTGAGCATCTTCCAACTCAATTTCTGTTTTTGCAAGAAGTTCCTTTGTTTTTTCAAGCTCCGAATTTATTACTTCTAAGTCATCGGTTACTTTTGTAATTTCTTCGTCCAGTTTGTCCATTTCTTGTTGTACTTCGCTTTTTTCGTTCTTTGTTTCGTTTAGTTCCTGTTGGATACCTTGTTTTTGAGTGTTTATTTCCTCCTGCTTTTTCTTTAGGTCGGCTATCGACTTAGCATACACAGGTAATCCAAAAAGGGCAATCATTATAAAAGCGAGTATAATTGCTATGCTTTTTTTCATATTTATTTCCCCCCTAATGATTATACGTTTAAGTGCTTACGTATAGATGTAACACTTCCAATTACACCGATTCCTATACCTATAGTCAAACAAAGGGGAAGCAGTACCGAAAATATTGAGTTAGTTGTTCTAAAATCAAATAATTCTTTTAAAAATTCAATATTTTCATAAATTGCAGCAATTGCACCATTATACCCTAGCCAACACGTAACAAGCGGTATTAATGCACCAATCAATCCTATTAATATACCCTCTATTATAAAAGGCCACCTTATAAACCAATCTGTTGCACCTATATATTTCATAATTGTTATTTCTGTTCGCCTTATATTAACGGCTATTTTTATTGTATTTATAATAATAATTATTGAGATAACTATTAAAAATAGAATTATTATTACGCTTACTATTCTTATTCCTGTATTTACAGTTGTAATAATATTAATTATGTTTTGGTCGTATTTTACTTCTGTAATTCCTTTTTGTTTTAGGTTTTTAAGTTCATCTGCAATTTCTTTTTGATATTTTATATCTTCAAGATTAATTACAAAAGAACGGGGCATTTCCTTTTCCAATCCTGTTAAAACATGAGTAGAGTCGCCTAAGTCTTCGCTAAATATTTTAAAAGCTTCGTCTCTTGAAATATAGCGAACCTCTTTAATGTTTGGAATAGCCTTAACTTCTTCAAACAATTTATTAACTTCTTTTTCGTCTAGTTCATCATCTATAAAAGCTGACAGATTTAATGAGCCTTCAAGTTGTTCCAGTATATAGTCTATATTAACGGCAACGCAGTACGAAAATGCGAGTATGGAAATACAGGAAACAACAGTTATTATAGATGCCAAGCTCATTAGTCTATTTTTGAAAAGCCCTTTTATAGCTTGACGAACATAGTAGCTTATACTTCTAAATTTCACCGCTATAACCACCTTTTTCAATATCCCTTAATATAGTACCATTTCGCAAAGTAATAACACGTTTTTGCATTTCGTCTACAATATCCTTTGCGTGGGTAGCAACAACAACTGTAGTCCCTCTGTCGTTTATATCCTCAAGGAGAGACATTATTTCCCATGCTGTATCGGGGTCAAGGTTTCCGGTTGGTTCATCCGCAAGCAGAAGGGCTGGTTTGTTTACTATTGCTCTTGCTAAAGATGTCCTTTGCTGCTCGCCTCCAGAAAGCTGATTTGGATATGCTTTTGCTTTCTTTTGCAGTCCAACCATTGCCAATACAGCAGGAACGTTACGTCTTATTTCTCTGTTGCTCGCTTCTACAATTTGCATTGCAAACGCAACATTCTCATAAACAGTTTTGTTTGGTAAAAGCCTAAAATCCTGAAAAACAACTCCCATTTTCCTGCGAAAATACGGAACTTGTTTTTGTGTTAATTTACCTAAATTCATATTGTTTATAATAATTTCACCTGTAGAAGGTTCTAATTCCTTTAAAAGTAGTCTCATTAATGTTGATTTGCCTGAGCCTGAGCTTCCTACTATAAATGCGAACTCGCCCTTATTAACTTCAAGTGAAATATGGTCTACACCCTTTGCATCATTTTCATAAATTTTTGTAACATTATTTACAATTATCAAATTAATTCTCCCTTCAATACATAAGGTAATTAATATTACTATTTTACTCTTAATTTGTCAAAATTTCAATAGTAACACATACCCATAAAATCTGACGGGCAATAATATTATTTTTATATTTATTTATATTAAATAATATTACAAAAATGTTAAAATGTTTACTAAAATGTTTTTTTAATTATTAATATTGGGGTTTTCAGCCCCAAACCCCGCTTCTTTCTTAAAAAAAGAAGCAAAGAACTTTTGTCAGAAACGCACTTTGTGCGTTTCTTTTCTGTTACTCATGTATAGTGGCTGTTACTGTACAAACATATATAGTGTGTTTGTGCAGTAACGTTTTTTTAAAGAATTTTATTAACATTCATTTTCCCAATTATGCCAAACGTTTTGAACATCGTCTTCATCATCAAGTAAATCAAGAAGTTTGTTCATTTTTTTAATATCTTCAGGATTTGTGAGGGTTGTATAAGTTTGAGGGATTTTTGTTACTTCGGCAGAAATCATTGGTATATTTTCTTTTTCTAGGGCTTCACGTACAGCAGAAAAGTCATCAGGTTCGGTTAATATTTCAAACCCTTCTTCTTCCGTATTAAAATCTGTTGCACCGGCTTCAAGTGCAATCATCATAAGTTCATCCTCATTTATAGCATTACTTTTTTCTACCATAATAAGCCCTTTTTCGTCAAACATAAATGAAACACAGCCTGATGTACCCATATTCCCGTTACCTTTTGTAAATGCATTACGCACATTTGCGGCGGCACGGTTTCTGTTGTCTGTCAAAACCTCGACAATTACTGCTACACCATTTGGTCCATAGCCTTCGTATACAATTTTTTCGTATGTTACTCCACTTAAATCTCCTGCTGCTTTTTTTATACTTCTTTCTATTGTATCATTTGGCATATTTTCTGATTTTGCTTTTGCTACAATGTCTCTTAGTTTACGGTTTATAGTTGGGTCTGAACCACCAGACTTTACAGCTACGGCTATTTCTCTCCCCAATCTTGTGAAAATTTTGCCTCTTTTGGCATCGTTTTTTTCTTTTTTATGTTTAATATTTGCAAATTTTGAATGTCCTGACATGGATTATCCTCCCTGAAATTAATTGTTTTCTATTAGACCTCTTGTAAAACCTCATGCCACCGTCTTTGCGGCTATTTTTCCGCCATACTTCGTCAGCTGCTCCTAGCAGACTTTCTTCGAGTATGCGTCGTTGCGGCTTCCTATTCTAACGAAAAATATCTTGCAAATCCGTCGACAGCAGGTTTCAGAAGAGGTCTATTTTTATGTTGCTTTTAGTTATTTTATCAGAAAAAAATTATTGATACAATATGTCTGTTTATGTATAGCTGAACTAACAGAAAAGGCTTTACACACAAGCTTGCAAAATATTGATATAATTGATATTATAAACCACAAATAAATTATAAGGTGATAAAAAAATGATTAGTACATCAAACGTTACATTACAATACGGTAAACAACCACTTTTTGAAAACGTAAATATAAAATTTACAGAAGGAAATTGCTATGGATTAATTGGTGCAAACGGTGCAGGAAAATCAACATTTTTAAAAATATTATCAGGGGAAATAGAGCCTAACAAAGGCGAGGTAATAATGCCCGAAAATGAAAGATTAGCTGTTTTAAAGCAAAACCATTATGAATATGATGAATATGAAGTGCTTAAAACTGTTATTATGGGTTACAAAAGACTTTATGACATAATGTGCCAAAAAGAAGAATTATACTCAAAAGAGAACTTTACAGACGAGGACGGAATAAAATTAGGTGAGCTGGAAGGTGAATTTGACCAGCTTAATGGTTGGAATGCTGAGGCTGATGCCGCAACACTTTTAAACAATTTAGGTGTTTTAGAGGAATTTCACTACAAAAAAATGAAAGAGTTAGAGGGAGATATAAAGGTAAAGGTTTTATTAGCACAAGCACTTTTCGGTAATCCTGATGTATTGCTTTTAGATGAACCTACTAACCACTTGGATTTGGAAGCTATAACATGGCTTGAGGATTTTCTTGCAGGATTTCAAAACACTGTAATAGTAGTCTCTCATGACAGGCACTTTCTAAATCAAGTTTGTACACATATAGCCGACATTGATTATAGGAAAATACAGCTTTATGTGGGTAATTATGATTTTTGGTATGAGTCAAGCCAGCTTGCACTTAGACAAGCAAGAGAGCAAAATAAAAAGAATGAAGCTAAAGCAAAAGAGATGCAAGAGTTCATACAGCGTTTTAGTGCAAATGCCTCAAAATCAAAACAGGCAACATCACGAAAAAAGCTTTTATCAAAAATTACTTTTGAGGATATTAAGCCTTCTTCGAGAAAATACCCATTTATTGATTTTAAACCAAACAGAGATATTGGGAATGATGTTTTGCAGATTTTTGACCTTACGTATAGTGTCGAAGGAGAGGGCTCGATTAAAAACCTTGACTTGATTGTTAATGGAGGGGACAAAATTGCTTTTGTGGGGCAAGACAATATTACAAAAACTACTTTATTTAAATTACTGACAGAAGAAATTACAGCACAGTCAGGTAGCTTTAAATGGGGGGTTACGACAAGCCGTTCCTATTTCCCTAAAGATAACTCAAAGTTTTTTGAAGATGATATTAGTCTTGTTGATTGGCTTAGGCAGTTTTCGGAAGAAAAAAGCGAGACTTTCATAAGAGGATTTTTGGGAAGAATGCTATTTTCTGGAGAGGAATCTTTGAAGTCTGCAAAAGTTTTATCAGGAGGAGAAAAAGTGCGTTGTATGCTTGCAAAGATGATGCTTGAAGGCTCTAATGTATTAATTTTTGATGAGCCTACAAACCATTTGGATTTAGAGTCTATTACAGCTTTAAATAATGGGCTTATTGATACAAAATGTATTGTACTTTTTACTTCACATGACCACCAGTTTATACAGACGATTGCAAATAGAATTATTGAAATTACTCCAAACGGTATTATTGATAGAATGATGACTTTTGATGAATATATGGAAAACAGTGATATTGCGGAGATTAGAAAAAAGATGTATGAGGTGTAGAATGAATGAATAAAAAAATTGGATTTATTGGAACGGGCAACATGGGGCAGGCTATGATTGGCGGTATTTTAAAAGCTAAACTTGTTGAGTCATCGCAAATTATAATTAGTGATTTAGATATGAGCAAGTTAGACAAAATAGAAAAAGAATATAATGTGAAAACTACAACAGATTCTATTGCGGTTGCACAAGAATCTGATATGATAATATTAACATTAAAACCTAATGTATATGATTCAGTTTTGTCTGAAATAAAAAATGAAATAACCGAAGATAAAATTATTATTACGGTTGCTGCTGGTAAAACTATAGAAAGTATTGAAAGTATTTTAGGAGAAAACGCAAAAATAGTGAGGACTATGCCTAATACTCCAGCTTTGGTTGGTGAGGGAATGACCGCATTATGCCATAATAAAAATGTCACAAAGTATGAATTAAGAGAAGTTAAGTCTATTTTCGAAAGTTTTGGCGAAGCAGAGGTTTTGGACGAGGGACTAATTAATGCTGTTATTGGGGTTAGTGGTTCGTCCCCAGCGTATGTGTTTTTGTTTATTGAGGCTATGGCTGATGCTGTTGTTTGTGCCGGTATGCCAAGAGATAAGGCATATAAATTTGCGGCACAATCAGTTTTAGGGGCGGCAAAGATGGTTCTTGAAACGGGCAGACACCCAGGAGACTTAAAGGACATGGTTTGCTCACCAGGAGGAACAACCATTGAGGCTATTGCTTCTTTGGAAAAGACAGGATTTAGGGGTTCTGTTATTGAGGGTGTTAGGTGCTGTATTGAAAAAGCTAATAATATGTCATTGGAAAAATAATAAATATACAATTTTTTAGATTTTAGAGGATTAATAATTTTGGGGCTTAAAGCCTCAAACCCTATTATCTACATTCAGAAATATACTATTATTTTTTATTCAGATACTTGACATTCAAAAAAAAATAGTATACGATATATAAAGTAAAAATACTTTATAGTAGGCAATGGTGATTCGCTGTGGATAACCTTCTGCACATAACACTGTTATTTGACTTTTATAGTGAGCTTTTAACAGATAAACAAAAGGAGTTTTTCAGACTATATCACTTTGATGATTTGTCATTAAATGAAATTGCTGAAAAATTTGATATAACACCTCAAGGTGTAAGAGATTTGCTAAAACGTACTGAAAAAATTCTTTTTTGGTATGAATCAAAACTTAATTTATTAGAAAAACATTTTAATCAAAAAGAAAAAGTAAGCTTAATTATACATTTAATAAATAAACTTAATTTAGATACAGAAAATAAAAATTTAATTTTGACACAATTAGAAAATTTATCGCTTTAATATTATTATAAAAAAGGAGGATTTTGATGGCTTTTGAGAATCTTTCACAAAAACTGCAAGATGTTTTTAAACAGTTAAAAAGCAAAGGCAAGCTAACAGAAAAGGACGTTAAAACAGCATTAAGAGAAGTTAGACTTGCACTTTTAGAAGCTGACGTTAACTACAAAGTAGTAAAAGATTTTGTGAACACAGTTACTGAAAAGTCTATAGGCGGTGATGTACTTGAAGGCTTAAACCCAGGGCAGCAAGTCATAAAAATAGTAAACGCCGAGCTTATAAACTTAATGGGAAACACACAAAGCAAGCTAACATTTTCTTCAAAACCTCCTACAGTTTTTATGATGGTAGGATTGCAAGGTGCTGGTAAAACAACATCTAGCGGTAAGATAGCTGGGCTTTTGAGAAAGCAAGGTAAAAAACCTCTTTTAGTAGCTTGCGACGTGTACAGACCCGCTGCAATAAAACAGTTGCAAGTTGTTGGTTCAAACTTCAATATACCTGTCTTTACAATAGAAAACAATCAAAATCCTGTAGAAATTGCAAAAGCCTCAATAAGTCATGCCGAAAGCAACAACCATGACGTTGTTATTATAGATACTGCTGGTCGTCTTCACATAAATGAAGAACTTATGGAAGAACTTCAAAATATCAAGGCTAATGTCCGCCCACAAGAAATATTACTTGTTATTGATGCAATGACAGGGCAAGATGCTGTTAATGTAGCAGAAAGCTTTAATTCGCAATTAGGGCTTGATGGTGTAATCGTCACAAAGCTTGACGGCGATACAAGAGGCGGTGCGGCACTTTCCGTAAGAGCTGTAACAGGAAAACCTATAAAATATGTTGGTATGGGAGAGAAGCTTGAGGATTTAGAGCCTTTTCACCCTGACAGAATGGCTTCTCGTATATTAGGTATGGGAGATGTACTTTCTTTAATAGAAAAAGCACAGCAAACTTTTGACGATAACCAAGCAAAAGAACTGGAAAAGAAAATTCGCACAAATGATTTTACATTGCAGGACTTTTTAACACAAATGCAACAAATTAAAAAGATGGGACCTTTAAAAAATATTTTGGGAATGATTCCTGGAATGAATCAAATGAATATTGATGAGGCAGAAATTGATGATAAGGCTATGGCTCATGTCGAAGCTATTATTTTATCTATGACGAAAGCCGAACGTGATAATCCTGATATTTTAAATGGTTCAAGAAAGAAAAGAATTGCACAAGGTAGTGGACGTTCTATTCAAGAAGTAAATAGGCTTTTAAAGCAATTTGAGACAATGAAAAAAATGATGAAACAATTAACAGACTCTGCTAAAGGTAAAAAAGGGAAATTTAATCTTCCATTTTTTAAATAGATATTTTTATTTTTTAAAGGAGGTGAAATTAAATGGTTAAAATCAGATTAAAAAGATTAGGTGCAAAAAAAGCTCCTTTTTATAGAATTGTAGTTGCTGATTCAAGAACACCTAGAGATGGCAAAGCAATCGACGAATTAGGATATTATGACCCTACAAAAGAACCAGCTGTACTTAAAGTTGATGTTGAAAAAGCACAAAAATGGATTAAAACAGGTGCACAACCTTCCGAAACTGTAAAAACTTTATTAAAAAAATCAGGTGTTTATGGTGAATAGTAATTAGTAATTTTACTGATACCTTTTAGGAGGGATAAACTATGAAACAACTTTTAGAAATTATTGCTAAAAATTTAGTAGAAAAGCCAGAGGAAGTTTCAGTTAAAGAAATTAAAACAGATGGCTTAATCACTCTCGAACTAAGGGTTGCCCAAGAAGATATGGGCAAGGTTATTGGTAAGCAAGGCAGAATTGCGAAAGCAATAAGAAATGTTATTAAAGCTGCGGCAATCCATCAGGATAAGCGAGTTTTAGTAGAAATTGTTTAATTAGGGATAGACTCTAATTTTCTAAAAAATTAAAGACTTTTATCAGCAATTTAAAAAAGGCTGTCCTAATGTAGCAAAAACTACTTTAGGGCAGCCTTTCTAATAATTAAAGAGAATATTATTGGGTAAGAAACTTTTGACAGAAACTAGCTACGCTAGTTTCTTAGGCGGCTGACCCGAAGTTACCCAATGGTTTTGCCCGAATGCCGCGAAGCGACATTCCTTGACAAAGTTTTTTGAAGGGTTTGGGAAACTTTTTTTCAAAAAAGTTTTCCAAGGTCTTAATAAACGCTAAAGTTTTGCAAGGAGCATATTTATATGGAGGTAATTACTTTGGAGTATTTCCAAATAGGCAAAATAGTAAACACACAAGGCTTAAAAGGCGATGTGCGTGTTATACCTACAACAGACGACCCTACTAGATTTGAACTTCTTGATGAAGTAGAAATTTTTTCTCGTAATATAAGTAAAATATTAAAGATAGAAAAAATATGGTATCACAAGCAGTTTGTTATAATAAAATTTGAAGGCATTAACAATATGACAGAAGCCGAAAAACTAAAAAACATGGTAATAAAAATACCATCAGACAAAGCACTTCCTTTAAATGAGGACGAGTATTATATAAAAGATTTATATGATATGGACGTTTATACTGATTGTAATGAATATTTAGGTAAAATTACAGATATAATTACAACGGGTGCAAATGATGTTTATGCAGTAGAAAATGATGAAAAGAAAACTATTTTGATACCTGCAATAAAACAGTGTATTTTAAATGTTAATATAAATGAAAACAAAATGATTGTAAAGCTTTTGGAAGGGCTGAGGTAATGAATTTTTATATACTGACACTTTTCCCCGAAATGGTGCAAAATGGAATTAATTACAGCGTTTTAAAAAAAGGTATGGATAAAGGTATATTTTCAGTTGAATGTATAAATATAAGAGATTTTGCGGAAAACAAGCACAAACAGGTAGATGATTACCCTTATGGCGGGGGCTGTGGAATGGTTATGCAGGCCGAGCCAATATATAAAGCTTATTTGAATGTTTGTAAAAAAACAGAAAACACTCCAAAAGTTTTGTATATGTCTCCACAAGGAAAGACTTTTAACCAAAATATGGCATACGAGTTTTCACAAGAGGAAAACTTGATAGTTTTGTGCGGACATTATGAAGGCGTTGATGAAAGAATTATCGAGGAAATAGTTACCGATGAAATTTCTATAGGAGATTATGTTTTGAGCGGAGGAGAGCTTGCTTCTATGGTTGTAGTAGATGCAGTAGCAAGACTTTTGCCTGGTGTTTTGGGCAAAGAGGAATCATACCAGAATGAAACATTTTCTGATGGTTTGCTTGAATATCCGCAGTATACAAGACCTTTAGAGTTTTTGGGAAGAAAAGTGCCTGACGTGCTTCTTTCGGGTCATCATGCCAATATTGATTTATGGAGAAAAGAACAGTCTCTTATTAGAACTAAACAAAAGAGACCTGATTTGTTAGGTTAAGCTTGTACCTAAAAGATGTGAATAGTCTTTGCCGTAATGTTGCATAGAGACATTACGTATTAAAGTTTTTTGAAGGGTTTGGGAAACTTTTTTCAAAAAAGTTTCCCAAGGTCTTTTTTCTCAATTTTTTTGATTAATAAAAGAAAAGAGGTTTATACTTATGTTTAAACGTTTTTTTCCCGACATATATGTAGACTCTATTTTTCACATACAATATGAGAAATTAATAAAAGAAAATAAAAAAGGGCTGGTCTTTGATATTGATAATACATTAGTACCTTTTGATATTCCACACCCTACAGAAAAAATAATAAAGCTGTTTGAGGACTTAAAGGAAATGGGCTTCAAAATTTGCCTGCTGTCAAATAATAATCATAACAGGGTCATAAAGTTTAATGAAAATTTAAAGCTTCCAGCTGTTTCAAAAGCAAGAAAACCAACATTAAGAGGAATTAATGAAGCAATTAGATTGCTAGGATTAAATCCTACACAAGTAGTACAGATAGGCGACCAAGTTTTTACGGACGTATGGTGTGGTAACAGGCTTGGGCTTTATACTGTTTTAGTAAGACCTGTTGCCGAGAGAGATGAGTTTACTGTAAAAATTAAAAGAGGTGTAGAGAAATTTGTTATAAACATTTATGAAAAGCAGGTGAAAAAGTAAATGATACAAAAGGATATTATAATAAATGGAAGCACTAAAATATACGGATTAATAGGAAATCCTGTTTCTCACACGCTCTCACCAACAATTCATAATACAACAGCAAAGATTTTTGGGCATAATATAGCATATATTCCACTTCATGTTGAAAATGACAATTTGCAAAAAGCAATTGAGGGAGCTTATGCACTTAATATTCAGGGGCTTAATGTAACAGTGCCATATAAAACACAGGTTATGAAGTATTTATATGCCCTTGATAAAACTGCCGAAACAGTAGGTGCAGTAAATACATTGAAGTATACGGATAACGGATATGTAGGATACAATACTGATTATACAGGGCTTAAAAGAGTTTTTGGTATAAGGAATATTTCTTTTAATAATAAGACAGTTGTTATTTTGGGAGCAGGCGGGGCAGCATATGCGGTTGCTGCTATGGCAGCCGATTTCTCACCTAATAAAATTATAATAGTAAACAGGACATTAGAAAATAGTTTAAAGCTAATAAGCCATATGAAAAGATTTTATGATGTAAAAATAGAAGCTATGGATTATAATGAATTAGATTCTATTGATGAAAAACAAATAGTGATACAAACTACATCTATAGGATTGAAAAGCGATGATGAAAACTCCCCTATAAAAAAAGATAGCTTTTTTAAGAATGTTGATGTAGCTTTAGATATTATTTATAAAAAAGGCAAAACAAGGTTTTTACAGCAAGCAGAAAAAGCAGAATGTACTTGTATAGATGGATTTGATATGCTAGTATACCAAGGGTTAGATGCATATGAGATTTGGCAGCAAATAAAAATAGATTCAGATATTGCTCAAAAAATATTAGAGAGTGTTAAAATATAGAAATATAAGGAGGAGGTTTATTTTATGCCAATTATTAAAAACTATATGGAGGACTGTATTCAGGATATGCTTATAACAGTTCTTGCAGACTTAAATGCATGTACTTGTGAGAAATGCCAATATGATGTCACAGCAATTGCTTTAAATTCATTACCACCAAAATATGTTGTAACAAAGAAAGGTCAGCTTTATACAAAACTAGAGGCTTTGCACCAACAGTTTGATGTTGATATTATAGCCGCTATTACAAAAGCTTCAGCCATTGTGGAGAAAAATCCAAGACATGAAGAAGATGAATATAGATAATATAGTAATTATAGGCTTTATGGGGAGTGGAAAAACTACTTTAGGTACGATGCTTTCTGAATACTTTGAGTATGAATTTATAGATACAGATGATTGTATTGAAAAAAATGCTGGAATGTCTATTACTGAAATTTTTGAGAAGTATGGAGAGGAGTATTTTCGGGAACTTGAAGAAAATACAATTAAGAATGTATCACAAAAAAGAAGTGTTATTATATCTACAGGTGGCGGAGTAATTAAAAACAAAAATAATATTGATAATTTGAAGAAAAACGGTATAATTATTTTTCTAAAAGCAAATGCAGAAAAAATTTATAATAATACAATAGATTTTGATAATCGTCCACTTTTAAATACTGCTGATAGAAGGGGAACAATTGAAAAGCTTTTAGAAGAGAGAACACCTTTATATGAAAAATATAGTGATATTATTATTGATGTTTCTAGTATGACTGTAGATGAAAGCTTTGAGGCTTTTGTTCATATAATAAAAAAATATTATGCAAAATGATGTGGGTTATACAATAATGATTAGGGAAACTTTCTTAAAAAAAGTTTCCCTAATATAAAAATATAAATTATAAGAACTTTTTAAAATTATTGAGTAGTTGTAGTTGTATCATTTAGTTTTTGTCTGCCTTCATGGTCCATGTAAAAATTATCTTTATGTATTAAATCCGAAATTAGAACTATCTCATAACCCTTCTCTTTCAAACCTTTTAGTATAACAGGTAGGGCTTTTGGCGTATCCCGTGCATCATTATGGAATAAAATAATTGAGCCATTACCTAAATGCTTATGGTTGAGAACTTGATTGATTTCATAATCAACGCCCTTATTCATCCAATCGTGGCTATCAACGTCCCATTGTATAGTATATATACCGAGTTCGTCTGCGGCATCAATAACAGTATCATTATATTCTCCGAAAGGTGGTCTAAATAATGTTACATCTTTTCCTAGTAAGTTTTTAATCTTTTCGTTAACAGCCAAAATTTCCTCTTTGTTTTTTTCTTTGGTTAATTGAGAACTATGTGCATGTGTGTTGCCATGATTACCTATATCATGCCCATCTGCTGATATTCTTTTTATTTCTTCAGGGTATTTGTCTACCCAGTACCCGCATAAAAAAAACGTTGCTTTAACATCGTATTCCTTTAAAATCTGTAATAATGTATCTGTGTCATCAGCACCCCATGCCGCATCAAAAGATATTGCAACTTTCTTTTCTGGCGTGTCAACGCAGTAAATGGGTAGTTTTTTCTTACCATCTTTTGTTTGGCTTTTACTTACCCTTTGTTGTGGTGTGGTATTTTGAGTAATTTCCGTGTTTTTATATTCATTAAAAACACTCTCTACAGCATTTTTTGCTGTAAATACTGTTGCAGATACTAATAAAAATACAAATATTATTTTAAATACTTTTTTTCCTTGGAGTGATTCCATAAAAGATTTAGTTTTTTCTATCATAAAGCAATTCCTCCTTTTTATAATTTTTATTCATAAAAAGAAGAAATATGATATTTATTTAACGTGAGTTCGATTCAGTCGAATAGGCTTGTAAACAAGTTGAGAATCATAAAAATTTTCACGTTATTTAACATGAGCCTAATAAGGTGTTTAAAATTTATATTTTGTGTTCTTTTGGCTAACCTTTATTCTAGTAGGATAAAATTGCAAAAAATTCAATTTTTTTATCTGAATATGCTCTCTTTTTATAAGATTGAAGTGCTTCTTTATTGATATCTTTTATTAGAACACTAAAAAAGTCTATTTTATCCTCTGTAAATGCTCTTTCGGCATAAGATTGAATTGCTTCTTTGTTGATATTGTTTACTAAAACACTAAAAAAGTCTATTTTATCTTCTGAATATGCCCTCTCTACATAAGATTGAATTGCTTCTTTGTTGATGTTGTTTACTAAAACACTGAAAAAGTCTATTTTATCTTCTGAATATGCCCTTTCGGCATAAGATTGAATTGCTTCTTTGTTGATATTGTTTACTAAAACACTAAAAAAGTCTATTTTATCTTCTGAATATGCCCTCTCTACATAAGATTGAATTGCTTCTTTGTTGATGTTGTTTACTAAAACACTGAAAAACTCAATTTTATCTTCTGTAAATGCTCTCTCAGCATAAGATTGAATTGCTTCTTTGTTGATATTGTTTACTAAAACACTAAAAAAGTCTATTTTATCTTCTGAATATGCCCTCTCTACATAAGATTGAATTGCTTCTTTGTTGATGTTGTTTACTAAAACACTGAAAAACTCAATTTTATCTTCTGTAAATGCTCTCTCAGCATAAGATTGAGTTGTTGCTTTATCCATATCCTTTACTGTTGTTGCAAACGGCGATATATTTTCCTCTTTAAACGCTATCTCCCAATACTCCGTTTTCAAATTATTATCCAAAAATGAAAACATTGTCGAAAACTTTAAGTAATCATTGTTTTTATAGTATTTTTCTACAAATGTAGGTATATCATTTGCAGGTGCTTTTTCAACACTTATAACTAGGGGCCTTTCAAATTTATTAAGATAGTTTGGATTTAACGCTTCTCTTCGTCCTTCTATTAGTTCTGTAACTGTAGAAAGCACGTCTTTGATAGTAGCATATTGTTTATACTCCTCGTCAAATGATACTGGTATAATTGTGTTATCATTCAGTGTGAGCTGGGCTTTTGTTGGGTAACTATTGTATTCGTTTTCTGTTAAATTCCACGCTACCTCTACAATGTATGGCTCTTTATAAAGTGCGGCAGTTGAGTAAAAACGAGGTTTTTCATCATTAGAAATAAAATTATCTGAAGAATTCTCTAAATCTTTTTTGCCGTAATCATCAATAATAGTTCCCCAATTTACAGATTGAGTAACAGTGGTTTTATTTGTAGTAGTAATTTTAGTATCATTCTGGTATGTGTCTACGCTTGCATAAGCAATCGACATCATACCTGTAAGAGATGTTGCTATAAAAACGCTAATTAATACAGCAATTCCTGCTTTCTTTTTGCTCATATCCATAATAGAAAAAATTCTTTTTTTCATACCATTCTTACCCCCATAAAAATTAGTAGATAGTGCTGTTTTCAGTTTTGACTGATTCTTTATTGCACCGATTATTGTTTCGCTGTATTGTAGGCGTACATCAATATTTTCACTGTGTACAACTTCGCTGTCGCATGATAATTCGCATTGTATGTCAATTACTTTTGCAATTATATATACAACTGGATTAAACCAATGTATAGTTGTTGCAAGGATTACTAAAAATTTGTACCATAAGTCTTTACGTTTATAATGAACTAACTCATGCTTTAAAATAAAAGTAAGTTCTTCACTTGCAAAATTTATTTTAGGCAAAATTATTTTGGGAGATGTTAACCCTATTAAAACGGGGCTGTTGACAAATGGGCAAATATATAAGCCTATATTTTTAGAAACTTGCATTTTAGCTTTTATGTCATCAAATAAATTTATTGTGTATTCATCAGTAACTTTTTCATTCCAACGTTTACACATTCTCATAAAATAAAAATGCTTTACAGAATGATATATAATGCAAAAAACTATTCCTACCAACCATACTATTATTGTAATATGCCACCAAGAAGTGCCCTGAGATGCCGCAGTAATCAGTATATTATCGCTAATAGTATTATTAAATGGTAGATTTGTTTGATAAGTTGAGCTTTGTAATTCTTCCAATACAGCTTCCAGATTAATCGCTTCTTCTAACTTTCCTGATACATTCTCTTGTGCAATTGCCTCTTCTAATTCTATTAGAAAATTTTCAAGTGCAATCGCTTCTTCTAATTCTCTTGTAAACTCTTTACTTTCAAACTGTATGCCTAATTGCTGTGGTATTTTTAATTGAATGATTGCGTTGCTAAATTGAGGTCTAAATGGAATAATCAATCCAACTACTATAACAAGCCATGCATAATATCGCCCACTTGCTGAATAACGTTTGGATAAGATAGGCGTAATTAACATATAAAGTAACGCAAGAATAGACATTGTAACAGAACAAGCCAGTAACATAATTATAAAATTCTGCATTTATTTCCTCAACTCCTTTGCCCATTGAAGTAACTCGTCAATATCGTTATCACTTAAATTTTTTCCGGTATACAGTGTATTTACAAGATTTAAAAATGAGCTTTCGTGGTATTGCTTAATAAAATTCCCTGTTTCAAATTGCAAATAATCCTCTCTGTTGATTAGAGGATAATAAGTACGTTCTTTTCCTACTTTTTCTGTCCGAAGAAATCCACGCTCAATTAGTCTTAGAAGTAAAGAAATAACAGTTTGTGCCTTCCATTTTTTTTCGTTTCCAAGTTGCTTCATAATGATATTAGTTGTTATAGGTGATTCATTTGCCCAAACAACTTTCATTATTTCAAATTCAGCCTCTGGTAGTTTTTTTAATATTTTCATTTTATCAACTCCTTTCAAATATACACAGAATATAAGACAATTGCCTATAATTTAAATTATACATTTGTCTAATATGTTTGTCAATATACATTTAATATTTTTTAAAAATGCAAAAATATATTGGTTTTTTTGCTGTAGTATGATATTTTAAATTAACGTAATAGCATAAAATACATTTAATGTTGGAGGTTTTCTGTAATGGATTATATAAATATAATTAACACTATACTAATTTCTTTAATAATTATTTTCTCGTTAAAATATAAATCAAAAAAGGAATGTCACAATAATGAACTATTTTTGAGCAACAAAAGTTATAACGTAATTATAATAGCATTATTTCTAGTTGGATTATTTATAAGGGTGTACAAATTCGGGATTATACCAGGAGGGTTTAATCAGGACGAGGCTATGGCGGCGGTTGACGGGTTTGCATTAGCAAATTATGGTACTGATAGATTTGGAATGAAGTATCCTGCGTATTTTACAGCATGGGATTTTGCACAAATGAATGTACTAGAATCTTATTTAATGATTCCCTTTTTTAAAATATTTGGTATGAGTAGTGTTTCTGCAAGACTACCAATGTTATTTGTAAATTTATTTGCAATATATGTTTTTTTTAGTTTTATTAAGCAAATTTTTGGAAAAAATGAAGGGCTTGTTGCATTAGCGTTTTTAGTAATAAATCCTTGGCAAATTATGATAAGCAGATGGGGTCTAGAAAGCAATATATTTCCTAATTTTATTTTGTTTTCAGTTTTTTTTCTTTATAAAGGCTTAAAAAAGCCTATTTTTATGTATATTTCAATGGTGTTTTTTGGGTTAACAATGTATGCATATGGTATTGCTTATTATACAATTCCCTTGCTTCTTATTATTTTATGTATTTATTTGCTAAGTAAAAAACTTATTACAATAAAAAATGCTTTGATTTGCTTTGCAGTTTATATTTTTGTCTCTTTACCTATTTTTGGTGTAATTATTATAAATTTTTTAAAGATGCCCACGATTGAAACACCGTTTTTGACAATACCGTTTTTCCCTAATTCAATTAGGTCAACAGACTTGCTCCCTTATGCAGACAACATTTTAAGACAAGCCATAAACAATTTTTATAAATCTTTGGATACTGTAATTTTTCAGTTTGAAGATTTGCCTTGGAATTCTATACCACAATTCGGTGTATATTATTTATTTTCTCTTCCTTTTTTAATTTTAGGAGGATATTATGTTTTGTCTATTTATAAAAAAGGAAAAGATTTATTTGAAAAGACTGGTTGTTTTTTTATTGTAGTTTGGTTTTTTATAGGCTTATATGGCGGGGTAATGGTAAACGGGGTTAATATAAACAGAATTAATATAATCATTTATCCTATATTAATTTTTTGCAGTCTAGGAATTTACTATTTGTTATTTGATAAAATAAAAATTTTTACTTTTTCGGTTTTGATTATTACTATGTATTTGTTTTCTTTTTTTGCTTTTTCATATAATTATTTTGGCGAATACTCAAAAAGTATTTTGTATTATTTTTATGATGGGTTTGGAGAGGCCGTTAAGTATGCCAATTCAACCGATGCAAATAAAATTTATATTACAAGCAAAACGCAATATGATGAAGCTTATCAAGTAAGTGAAATTTTAACTATGTTTCACTGTAATATTGACTCGTTATATTTTCAGGGCAAAAAAGTTATTTATGATGAAAATAATTTAGAACTTTTGCCTTACAAAGATAGATTTAATTATGTAAATTTTACTTCTATGCCTGAAGATTTAAGCAAAAATACCGTATATGTATTTAACATAAGTGAAAAGGCATATTTCCCAAAAGAAATATTTGATATTTATGATTTTGGAAATTTTTTAGTGGGGAGAGCAAATATTGAAGTTACGCCTTAAAAACCTTTCTGTTAATAGTTATATATTCTAGTTGCAATTTTTGTTGAAAAATGCCATAAAAAAGTGTATGATGTTTATAGCTTCTTTTAAGGGGCTTATTAGCAAATTAATATAAGCTCTATTGAATACTTTTTAACTCGAAATTTATGACACAAGCATAAATTAATGTGCTCTATATTAGATAGGGAAACGTTAATTTATAAGGTATGTGTTAAATTGCTAATATTTGTTAATAATAAACGATAATAAATATGTTGTTTTACTTTAAGGAAGGAGTAATTATTTGTGTTTTCCAGAGATTTAGGTATAGATTTAGGTACTGCAAATACGTTAGTATTTGTTAAAAATAGAGGTATCATAGTGAATGAGCCGTCTGTTGTTGCGGTAAATACCCAAACAAGAGAGATTTTGGCAGTTGGTGACGAGGCAAAGCAGATGATTGGTAGAACACCAGGCTCTATTGTTGCAATACGCCCTATGAAAGATGGTGTTATTGCAGATTTTGAAACTACTCAGGCAATGTTAAGATACTTTATTAGAAAAGCTTTTAAAAAGTCACTTCTTTCAGGTCGTCCCAGAGTTGTTGTTTGCGTTCCTTCGGGCGTTACAGAAGTAGAAAAAAGAGCGGTTATGGAAGCAACAATAACAGCAGGAGCAAGAGACAGGGAAGCTTTCCTTATAGAAGAACCTATGGCGGCGGCTATTGGAGCAGGTTTGCCTGTTGCCGAGCCTACAGGAAGCATGATTGTTGATATAGGTGGAGGTACAAGCGAGGTTGCAGTAATTTCTTTGGGGGGTATCGTTACAAGTAAGTCGTTGAGAGTAGCAGGAGACGAACTTGACGAGCATATTGTTAACTATATTAAAAAAGAATATAACTTAGCTATAGGTGAAAGAAGTGCAGAGCAAATCAAGCTTGCAATTGGTGCAGTTTTTGATTCTGACCCGTCTCTTTGCATGGATATAAGGGGACGAGATTTAATAAGTGGTCTTCCAAAAACGATTACTATTTCTGCACCAGAAATAAATGAGGCGATTGCAGAACCTGTAAGTGCGATTGTTGATGCAATTAAATTTACACTTGAAAAAACTCCACCAGAATTGGCATCGGACGTTATGGAGTCAGGAATAATGCTTGCAGGAGGAGGAGCACTTTTAACAGGGCTTGACCAGCTTATATCTCATGAAACAGGTATGCCTGTTAAAGTTGCTGAAGAACCCTTAAATTGTGTTGCAGCTGGAACAGGTATTGTTTTAGAAGATATTCATACTCTTAAAAATGTACTTATTTCTCCTCGTAAACTTAGATAGGTTTTTATTTTGGGTATGCAAACAGAGAACTTTAGCAAGGGATGTCGCATAAGCGACATTCCAGCAAAACTCTTTGCTTCTTTCTTACAAGGAAGAAGTCGGGTTATGTTACTGAAAGCAACATCTTAATAATAATATTTCTTTGGAATAAAAGTGTTAAGGGGAAATTATTTTGGATTTTTTACAAAGACACAAACGAATATTTATAATAGTAGCAGTAATAATTTGTATAATATCAATTATTGCAACAATAAATTACAGATATCGACCGACATTTTTGGATAACGCCCTTGGATATGTTATTACTCCTGTACAAAAAGGGGCAACAAATGTTTCTCGTTGGGTTTCAAGTAAGCTGAGTTTTTTTGGAAATATTTCGGAAATTGAAGCAGAAAATGAAAGAATGAAATTAGAAATTGATTACCTAAAAACAGAAAACAAGAGGTTAAAGCTAGTTGAATCAGAAAGAAAAAAACTAGCCGAACTTTTTAAAATAAAAGAAAAGTATGCTGAATATCCTACAGTAGGTGCTGAAACAATAGCATCTGATACAAGCAATTGGTTTAATACATTTTTGATAGATAAAGGTACAAATGATGGTCTTAGTGAAAATATGGTTGTGCTGTCATCAGGAGGGCTTGTTGGAAGAATAATAAAAGCAGGCTCTACATATTCAGAAGTTATATCACTTATAAATATTGAGGAAACAAGTTCTGTTAGTGTAAAATGTCTTCGTACAGAAGAATTGGGCATTGTTAAAGGTGATATGGAACTTATGAAAGATGGGTTGTGCCGTATGGACTACATTGATATTAACGCCGAAATTATGGAAGGCGATGAGCTTGTAACGTCTCATTTGGGAGAAATTTACCCTCCCGGTATAACAGTGGGATATGTAAAGGAAGTAAAAACAGATGCAAAAGGGCTTACAAAGTACGCCATTGTTCAACCTGTTGTAGATTTTAAGCATATGGAAACGGTTCTTGTAATTGAAGAAAAATATAATAGTTTTATAGATGAAAATAAAGATTGAGTTTTTTTAGAAATATAAAACCTTGGGAAACTTTTTTTTAAAAAAGTTTCCCAAACCCTACAAAAAACTTTACCACCAAACAACGCAAGTGTTGTTTTGCAAAGATTAGTCACGATACGCCAGTAACGGAAAAGAAACGCACATAGTACGTTTCTGGCAAAAGTTCTTTGCTTCTTTCTTAGGAGAAAGAATTCGGGGTTTGGGGATGAAAGCCCCAAAATATTTATTATTTTATCTTTATTTTTTCTATATTGTTTCCGGAGGAATAACAATGAGAGTATTAGTAATATCATTAATTTTACTCCTTAACTTAGTATTGCAATCTACAGTATTTGGATACATTGAAATTATAGGAGTAAAGCCTAATTCAGCATTATTAATTATTGTTACCTATGCCATGCTTAGAGGCGATTTAGAGGGTGCAATTGTAGGTTTTTTTTCCGGATTATTGCAAGATGTTTTGTTTGGAAGAGTTTTGGGGCTTTATGCTATGCTTGGTTTACTTACAGGATACATATGCGGAAAGCCTTTTAAAGATTTTTATAGAGAAAACTATATGATTCCTTTAATTTTGAGCGGTATAAGCTGTATTTGCTATGAATTTGCTTTTTATTTTATTTTCTTTTTGTTTCAAGGGAATATAGATTTATTTTATTATTTTAGTAGGGTAATATTACCTGAAACAGTTTATACAATTGTAATTGCTATTCCTATATATAGAATAATGTATGGTATTAACCTTTTTCTTGAAGAACATGAAAAACACAATCGGAGACTGTTTTAAATACTGTTATTAATACTGAAATATGTGTAAGAAATTAGGTGATTATTTTAATGCAAGAAAGCTTTAAAGATAAATTTTTGAGATTTATTACAAACAGGCTACTTATTATGAGTGGTATAATATGCATAATGTTTTATTTGCTTGTAATCAAGCTTTTTGAACTTCAAATTGTAAACGGAAAGCACTATAATGAAGTTTTAACTACAATTGTTCCTAAATCGCTTGAAATTGAAGCACCTCGAGGCACGATATATGACAGGTTTGGAAGACCTATGGCGATTAATAAATCAGCATATACAATAAAAATTGACCCCGGTGTTGCTGTTGATAATTTGAATGATGTAATGCGTAACCTTGTTTTACTTCTCGAAAAGAATGGTGAAAGTTATGTAGATGAGTTTCCTATTTCTAAAGAGAAGCCTTATTATTTTATGTTTAATGAAAGTGAAACACGTGAGAAAAGATGGAAAGAGGACATGAGTGTTCCTGTAGAATATGATGCAGAAAAAACATTTGCACATTTACGAGATTTTTTTAAGCTACCTGCTGAAATGTCAGATGAGGAGGCCAGAAAAATACTTTCCTTTCGTTCGTTGGTATACTTGCAAAGGTATAAACAGCATGCTCCTATAACTATAGCCTTTGATGTAAAAAACGAGACTGTTGTTGATTTAGAAGAAAACAGCGAAAAATACACAAGTATTTTTGTAGATATTGTACCTTTACGTGAATATCCTGCTGCTGGGTATGCTTCTCACATTATAGGGTATATAGGCAAAATAAACGAGAAGGAACTTGAAGCAAATAAGGATAATGGATATAAGAATACTGATTTGATAGGGAAAACAGGATTGGAGAGGTCTTTTGAAGAAAACTTTAGAGGAGTAAAAGGCGAAAAGCTTGTATATGTAAATACAAACGGTAGACCTGTACAAACAATTGATACGGAGTTGCCTATGCAAGGTGATAAGCTTTTTCTAACATTAGACTTAGAGCTCCAAAAAAAGGTTTATCATATTTTGGAGAATACATTAACAGATGTTATTAGGGCAAAGCTTGTAGGAGGAAATCCAAAGGACTTCCCTGTAACACAAAAGCAACTTTTCGCTTCAATGGTGAAAAGTAATAACATTCCTATTAAGAAAATTATGCTTTCGGAAGAAGGAAGTGATTCTTTTAGGATTAAGCAATTTGTTGTAGATAGACTTCCCCAAGAGCCTTTTGCTTCAGTGCAAGAGGAACAGGACGAAATAAAAAGAATAATTGTTGAAGGCATAGAGAAAGGGCTTATATCATCTACAGAAATGCTTCTAATGATGTTTGAGCAAGGTGTTTTTACTGCTGAACAAGGTTATATAGATAATTTAAGGAGACGAAGGCTAGGGCCTTTACAAGTTATTCTAGATATGCTTGATAACAAACAACTTACACCGCAAATGACTGCTTTAGACCCTTCAACAGGTGCTGCTGTAGTTGTTGATTTGGAGACAGGAGGAGTTATTGCATCTGTAGGTTATCCTACATATGACAATAATCAGCTTGTTAACAACTTAAACAGTGAGTATTATTCAAAAATTAATAATGACCCTACATTGCCTATGTGGAATAGACCTTTTATGGAGCCCAGAGCACCTGGTTCTACATTCAAGATGATTTCCGCAATAACGGGGCTAGAGGAGGGTGTTATTAATTCTAAAACAAGAATTTATGATGAAGTTTCTTTTACAAAAACGGGAGTACCATATTCTAATTGTTGGTCGTCCGTTTCACATGGTTCAATTACTGTAAAAGAGGCATTAAAAGTTTCATGCAATTACTTTTTTACTGAAATGGCTTACAGAATGGGTAATGCAAAAGATGGTAACTCTACAAACAGTATTTCAGCTATGAATAAATATATGACAGCGTTCGGGTTAAATGATAGAACAGGTGTGGAAATAGGTGAATTCCGAGATACTATTCCAGATGATGTATTGGCAATTTCGTCCCCTAGTTATATGGAGTATATTGTTAAAAGCAGAAATCCTGAGGCACGCTCATCTGAATATGCATGGACAGACGGTGAAACAATAAGAACGGCATATGGTCAGTCCAAAAACAACTATACTGCTGCTGCTATGGTAAAGTATACTGCTGCTCTTGCTAATAGGGGAGTAAGATATCAAATGCATTTTATGGACAAAATAGAATCATATAATGGTAATTTGATTAAGAAATTTGAGCCTGTAATAGAAAATGTAGTAGAAATAAATGATTCAACATGGGATATAGTTTATAGTGGTATGCTTGCTGTAACAGAGGAAACAGGAGGTACTGCACTTTCGGTTTTTAAGGATTTTCCTATTCGTGTTGCCGGAAAGACAGGTACTGCTCAAGAAGACCCAAAAAGAAATGACCACTCATCTTTTGCAGGGTTTGCTCCTTTTGAAAATCCTCAAATTGCAGTTTATGTTGTAATACCATACAGTGATTCGAGAACTGTTATTGCACCTGCTTCTAGGGTTGCCGAAGAAATAATGGGAGAATATTTTGGGCTTAATTCTATGCCTGAATTGCCTCTCCAGATAAATTCATTGTCAAAATAAAAAATGTTATATATATACAATTAGGCATCTTGTAAAATAATAATTATGTTCTTAAATATTGGGGAGGAAACTTTAAAAAAGGTTTCCTCCCTAAACCCTTCAATAAACTTTAACAAAGAAGCTATTTTGTGGAAAGTTTTTTTAAAAAATTTAGAGATAAAATGCCCTAAAAATGGAGGAACAAATGCAAAACCGAAATAGTGTAGTTTTCAAAGGTAATAAAGATGGAATAACTATTTTACTTGATGAAGAAGCTAGCTTTGAGAGTATTAAAGAAACATTAATAAAAAAAGTTGTAGATGCAAAGAAATTTTTTGGCGGTGCAAAAACATCTATTTATGTTAGAGGTAAAGTCCTTTCAGAAGAGGAAGAAGCAGAACTTTTAAATATAATTGCTGAAAAAGCAAATTTGGATATATCATTTGTTTATAATGACATATATAAAGCCGTTGAAGTACCTTCGGATAATATGAATAGTATTGCCTCATATACATCAAAATTATATTTGCCAGAACATGTTACAAAATTCCATAGGGGTTCTCTACGTTCGGGGCAATCAATACGTTTTAACGGAAGCATTATAGTAGTCGGTGACGTTAATCCTGGTGCCGAAGTAATATGTACAGGTAACATTGTTGTTTTGGGCTCAGTAAAAGGGCTTGTTCATGCTGGTTCGTCAGGAAATACAGATTGTTTTATTGCCGCTTTATCACTTATGCCAACTCAACTAAGAATTGCCCAAATAATATCTTTTATCCCTGTTGAAAGAATAAAAATTAAAAAAAAGAAAGACAAGAATGTACATCCTTCTTATGCATATATAAAAGATGGTCAGATTTATATATCTCCATTAACTAATTGAAAATAATACAGATATGTCGAAAACTAAATTATTTTTATATTTTGATAAAGTAGATGATTTCTTTATGTATTTTTTGTAAATTTTTGCATTGGAGCAATTTTAAAGTCGAAATTTGTTTGCATAAATTAATGCAAAATCCAATAATTTTTGTTATTATGTTTATATAATAGTTTTTAGACTAAAAGAAATCGTATTGTAGCGATTATAAAAGTTCATACTTAGGGGGAAAATTGATGAGTCAAGTCATTGTTATAACTTCCGGAAAAGGAGGGGTTGGAAAAACTACAACCTCTGCAAATATAGGAACAGGAATTGCAACAAAAGGAAAAAAAGTAGTAATGGTTGATGCCGATATAGGATTGAGAAATTTAGATGTTGTTATGGGATTAGAAAACAGAATTGTTTATGATATTATCGATGTAATTGAGGGCAGATGCAGGCTTAAACAAGCATTAATTAAGGATAAGCGTTATGAAAACCTATTTTTGTTGCCAGCGGCTCAAACAAGAGATAAAAATGCAATAAGCCCAGAACAAATGCAGAAGCTTTGTGATAGTTTAAGGGAAGATTATGATTTTATAATAATTGATTGCCCAGCAGGTATAGAACAAGGATTTAAAAATGCTATTGCTGGTGCAGACCGTGCTATTGTTGTTACAACCCCAGAAGTTTCAGCAGTTAGAGATGCTGATAGAATAATTGGTCTTCTTGAAGCGGCAGAGCTTAAAAACCCTTTGCTTATATTAAATAGAATACGAGTAGATATGGTTAAACGTGGAGATATGATGGCATTAGATGACGTAACAGACATTTTAGCCATTGATGTTTTGGGAGTTGTGCCTGATGATGAGAGTATAGTTGTTTCATCAAACAAAGGTGAGCCGGCAGTTTTAGATGAAGGTAGCAAAGCTGGACAAGCATTTAGAAATATTACGGCTAGACTTCTTGGAGAAAACAGACCACTTATGAATTTAGAAGTTGATGAAGGTTTTATGAAAAAATTAAAGAAACTAATTAAATTTGGAAGCTAAAGGATGTGTTAAAAAATGGATTTATTTAATTTTGCTGCAAAGAAGCCACCCTCGAAAGATGTAGCAAAAGATAGATTAAAGCTTGTTTTGATACATGACAGAGCTAACTGTTCGACGCAGTTATTGGAGATGCTTAAGACGGATATTATTAAGGTGATTTCAAATTACATGGAAATTGACGAAGATGGGTTGGATATTCAAATATCGTATACTCCTTCTTCTGAAACTGAAGGGCAAAACGTTCCTATGCTATGTGCCAACATTCCTATAAAAAATATGCGGAAAATTCAAGCTAAATAGTGATACATATGTATTACATAAGAAATTATAAGTATTGGGGAACGCTTTTAAGATGTTCTCCCCAATACTCTTTTTATTTAACGTGAGTTCGACATAGTCGAATCGGCTTGTGAAACAAGCCGAAAATCGTAAGATTTTTCACGTTAATATATTATCATTCACATTTACATTATTACGTATTCTTATTTTATTATTAATTAATTCTCTCTATTTAGTATTTCAATATCCAGATAAGGAAGCGTGGTTTTTATCTTGTCCGCAACATCGCTTGATTTAATAACTGCATTTTTCGGTGCTTCACCTAAAAGTATATTAGTAATCTTCTTTTCTTTAGTAAAATTTATTATTGTATGAGATATATCTTCGCCACATAAACCATGTACTGTTCCACCTAGCTCAGAACCATAGTCAAATAGTCTTTGCAAAAGTTCGGTGGAATCCTTGGTAACAAACAAGTTATTACCTTTTTCCACATGCAGAATATGTAATTCTCCATTTAAACTACATGATATTTCAAACCCTCTGTCTATAAGTCTTTTACTGTTTGACTGCGGCGTAATACATACAAGAACTTTATTTATTTCAATCACAAATTATCACCCTTGCCATTTTAATCTAATTTTTCAATAGTACCTATTATTATAACAATATCATAATCAGATGTATATTCGGGTAGAACTTCAATATTGCTGTCCAAGAAGAACTGTTTTAGGTCTTCACCGTGCCCTTCTTTTTTTACAATAATTCTTGTACTAACACCTTTTTCGCCCTCATAATCTCCTATGCTTGATACAGTAAAGCCTGCATTTACTAGTTTTTCTTTAGTTTTAGCTGCTATACCGCTTGTATACCCGCCATTTAGCACTTGTATTTTTTTATTTTTACTTTCCTTTTCCATTTGTAACATTTCTTCTTCTGTAAAAAATGCTTTTTTAATTATTTCATTTTTTTCTGATTCTATCAATGTTTCATATGATTTACCATTTATAATTTTATTTCTTGATGGTATAGTATATGTGTTTATATTATCTACACTAAAATCGGCTACATATTTTAAATATTTAGTAACTTCTGCTAAACTAAAGTTTGTCTCAATATATTTATATGCAGTGGAGGCTATTGTCGGAATTGATTTTAGTATATTTTCGCTGGAAAGTGATTTTTTTATTACAGCTTTAATAAAGTTTTGTTGAACAGCCATTCTCTCAACATCACTTGCATAACCTTTGCTTATAGGATTATACTCATCAGCTTTTCTGTATCTAACCAGTTGTTCAGCTTTGTCTCCATCTAAAACTTGCACACCAGGGTATAAATCTATATATAAATCTTGAGTTGGGTCGTTATAATACATTCTTTGCGGAACATCGAATTCTATTCCTCCTAATTCGTCTACTACATATTTTAATGCTTCAAAATTTACTTTTACATAGTAGTCAAAATCAACGCCTAATTCTTCTTCTATTTGCAAAAAGGCATATTCAAGCCCTAATTCCTTTCCCGAAAAATGATAAACCTCACAAAGCTTCATATCACCATTATATGGTACAATAGAACTTTTTTCTTTTATAACTTTGAGCCTTTCTTCAGGAATAACTACGTATGTATCTCTTGGCACAGAAACTAAGTCAAGAGTATTTGTATCTGGTTTAAAACAACCTGCTAAAATAAAATCAGTTCTTGTTCCGTCACTGTCCACTCCCAAAACTATAAAGTTTACTTTTGGGGGAGTAGGCTCAAATATTTCGGTTATTACATTTTTCTTTTTTATGCCAGGGTCTATATTTAAAATTCCTTTACCTGAGGATTTGCTTTCGCTCAAGTAGTAAGCGTATACAGACAAAAGTAATGCTAGTATGCTGATAAGTCCTATAACTGTTATTAAAATTGGTTTTAAAAACTTTAAAAACATTTTTTTCATAATTATACCTCAAAATTTTTTATAAAAGATTTTTTACTATAAATAAAATATACGCAAAAAAAGTAATATAAGTTTGGTTATATTTATACAATTAATTACTTTATTTTATTATAACATATTAATCATTTTGTGTTAAGGTTTAAACAAAAACTATGTAGATTTTAATAAAAAAAGAGAGTTATATAAACTTTAAAAGATTATAATAACTCTCTTTAGGTTGTAGCAATATAAGTTAGTAGCTTAGAACCTACTATTTAAGAATTGGAACTAATTTTTTTGTCAATTCTTTAAACTCTGTTTTATATGTGTCATTTTCTAAATTTTTTATTTGTGATAACTGCTCCAAAACGCCGTTAATACTAGCCGTGCCCGAAAACTCCGAATTACGTAAAAGCATACCTACTTGTGCAACAGATGAAGAAAAAAGCATATTATCTGATAATTCTGTACTAAATGCACTATCTGCTACAGGATATGTCAACAGTTTGCTTTCATCAGCATTAGGCTCTTTATACCTAACATTTACTGTTAACAACTCATTGGTGTCTGTTATTTCTGCATTTTGTTTTTGGTATTTTAGTTCAGTTTTTTGAATTTCATATTCTGAATCTACAGGAACAAGTTCATAAAGAACTGTTACTCTATGCCCTGCACCAAGTTCACCGGCATCTTTTGTATCATCTTCAAAGTCTTTATCCTTCAAAAGTCTATTCTCATATCCTACGAGACGATATCCTCTTATTTTTGCTGGATTAAATTCTACTTGAAATTTAACATCTTTTGCTACTGTGAAAAGTGTTGCTCCTAGTTCTTCTACTAAAACTTTTCTAGCTTCCGAAATATCATCAATATAAGCATAGTTTCCGTTTCCGTTATCAGCTAGTGTTTCCATTTTATTGTCTTTAATATTTCCCATTCCAAACCCTAAAACAGATAAATATACACCTTTTTTTCTTTTTTCTTCAATTAATTTTTTAAGCTCACCTTCGCTTGAAGTACCAACATTGAAATCTCCGTCTGTAGCTAGAATAATACGGTTGTTCCCTCCTTCTATAAAGTATTTTTCTGCAATACTGTATGCTGTTGTAATACCTTTTGAACCAGCTGTTGAGCCGCCTGCTGTAAGGTCTTCAATAGCGTTCATAATAACATTTTTGTCATTTCCGTCAGCACCTTCAAGCAACACTAAATCAGCAGAAGCATATGTAACAATAGAAACTCTATCTTGTGGACCTAACTGCTCCGTTAATAACATAAATGAACGTTTTAACAATGGAAGCTTATTACTATCCTCCATTGAGCCTGATACGTCAATTAAAAAAACTAAGTTAGAAGGAGGTATTTCATTAATATCAATGTTTTTCGCCTGCATTCCAACTAACAATAACATAGTATCCTTATTCCATGGGCAGTTTGATATTTCTGTTGTTACCGAAAAAGGCTCATTACCTACAGGTTGCGGATAGTCATAATGAAAATAATTTATCATTTCCTCAATACGCACTGAATCCTCTGGTGGTCTAGTATTTTGATTAATCATTCTTCGTACATTTGAATAGGAGGCAGTGTCTACATCAGCCGAAAATGTAGAAAGAGGTCTTAATGCTGTAGATTGAAAGCTGTTTTCGTTTATTACACCATACTCTTCTGTGTTAAAATTGTCATAGCCATCTTGCATAGTATCACTTTGTGCGTAAGCACTATTAGAATAAGTTTCAGATGAGCTTGACATAGGAGGGCTATCATTTTTTCTTGCTGATGAACACCCACTAAAAACAAATACTATTTGTGACATAACAAATACAATACATATATTTCTAAATATTTTTCTTTTCAATTCCTTCACCTCAAATTTGTTTTTAATTTACTAAAACTTTTGATTTTAAACAAAATATAAAATTACAAATTGAGCTTTTATTTTAATGTCATATGAAAGAAAATATACAGATTATTTATATTTGTATATTTGTTACACATTGTATGTTGTTTTTATAAATAAAGCAAGCAAATATTGTAAATGTTTAACAAATTTTAATTAAAATTAATAGTTTTTAAATATATTAAAAAATATGGTAAGGAGTTTTCACTAAAAAAACATTATTTTTTAACAATTTTATTATTATTATCTTCATTTATTTTTTGGTTTTGCCACCATTCAACTATTTTAAACTTAATTTTTAGTTCGGGGTTGCTGCTGCTGTTAATTGATATTAGTTCATATTCTTCTTCTGCTAAAAGATTTTTAAACTTATCTTTTGTTTCATCTGTCAAGTTTTCATGGGTTATATCAACATAACATAATGGCGGGAACATAACACACCACCAGTTATTACCTTCCGCATTACCTATATCAATGCGTAAAGCTTCATATTCGCCAGAGGGAATTGAAATATCTCCATATGTTTTTGTTGGGAATATATCTTTTGTAAGACTGACATCAACAGTATAGTCATATCCCTGTCTTCTTATTTCTTCCAATGCACAAATTTTAATGTTTTCAATATTTTTTTGTAGAAAGTTTCTTGTATCTTCAATTGTTTCGGCTTCATTTAAATATACTGCAAATGTATCTAACACTTTTTCTTTTACAGCAATTTTTAATTGTTGGTCATGTTCGTAGTTGCTGTTTGCTTTCACATGAAACCTTATTACTTGGTTTGATATGTCGCCTTGTATTCTATCAGAATAATTTTTGCTCTCATATAAACCATATCCTATTGTAAAAAATATACCTGCTAATACTGATGCTATTATTATTTTTTTATCTTTTTTATACCAAAAACTAATTTTTTTAAGCATACGTATCTATCCTTTTTATTATGTAGTCTTAATATAGTATTTACATAATTTACAAGTTTATACTTTGCTTAGTATCAAATTTTTATTGATTGTAAGAACAAAGGGCTTAGGATATAATTATATTATATTACGGATTTAGAGATAGAACTTGTATTGAAAATACAAAGTTATTATTGGAATGGTGGGGGATTAGCTATGAAAAGAAATTGTATTATGTACACAACAATTAAAAGGGAAAAGGGGCAATATAAAACTATTCAGTAAGCCTAAGACAGAATATACAATTGTTGTATCTTCCAGAGATTTAACAAAACTTAATTATACATATGATGGTGAATTTAAAGAAGAATATATAGGGATTATTCCTGAAGATACACCTCTTTTGGTGACAGATATTGAATTTGTATATGATGAATATAGTGAAGATAATGAATACTACTGTGTTCCTTGGCTAAAGGTTAAAACTCCGCAAAACATAGAAGGCTTGTTTTGTTTGGTGTATGGTGATTAATACAATTACTTATTACTGTCTTGGCGATTGTACATTTAATTTGTTGATTACATACATAAATATCACTAACTAATGCAATGCTCAAAAAGCTTATTAATAAGTTTGCGTATAATGGTCAAGACAGCATCACAACCTAGACTAAAAATTTTTAATAATTATACTTTTAGGAAATATGTATTCTTACTATTTTGTTTGTTTGCGTTCATAAGGTTTGGGGTTGTCGGTAAGCCCCACCAAATAATCCACACTTGTCTCATAAAACAAAGCTAATTTTATAACAATATCAAGTGGGTAATTTAATACTCCAATTTCATATTGAGAATATGTATTTTGTTTAATGTGTAAAAACTCTGCTACTTCTTTTTGTGTTAGTTCTTTATCAAAACGAATATTTCTTATTCTTTCATATTTTAGTATTTCTTTTCTCATCTTTATCACCTATTTATATTATAAAAATCTTAAATTAAGATATTTACATTTATCTTGTTTTAAGATAAAATATAATATGAGGTGAATATAGTGGAACTATACAAAGAAATATTAGTAAAAGTATTAAAAGAACAAATAATAAGTGTTACATTTCCGAATCTTACAATTAGCACGAAAGAAATAATTGAGCTTGAATGCTATAAAGCATTACAAACAATTAAGACCATTATTCAAGATGACAGCATTGATGATAAAGAATGTTTTGCTAAAATTGAGAAGATTATATGTGTATTTGAAAAAGTAGGAAGTGATGGTGGCAACCGTCATGATTTTGGTTAGTACAAGTTTTAATTTAGTCCTGTCTTGACAATGTGCCACAACAGGACTAAACATTTTTTACAGAGGTAGTTATTAGAAGCTACTTATGATATATAACGTGACCACAGCATAGTAGAACGGGCTTGCATTTGAATGAAACTCTAGTATTTTTTGTTAAGTAGTAAATTCATATTCTAGTTATCATCTTCCTCTTTGTGATAGATAGGTATAAATGTATCAAAATCTTCTTCTTCTTTTAACGAGTTAATTTTTCCGATAGCCATATTATAAAAAAGCATTTGGGAATGAATTGTGTCTTTACCACGTCTGTCAACTTTTTCATAAGAGCCGTCTGGTTGTAATTCTCTAAGCTTTACGGTATCAGAAAGTGTTATATCCAATATTTCAATTATTTTCTCTTTCAATTCATTGTCTTCAATAGGAAATGCCACCTCAACACGCCTATCCAAGTTTCGTGGCATCCAGTCAGCACTTGATAGAAAAATTTTAGGATTTCCTGCATTCTCAAAATAAAAAATTCTGCTATGCTCCAAAAATCTGTCAACAATACTTACTACCGTAATATTTTCGCTTACATCAGGGATATTTGTTTTAAGGCAACAAATTCCTCTAACTATAAGCTTTATTTTAACACCAGCCATTGAGGCTTTATATAACGCCTGAATTATCCCAACATCTACAAGGGAATTCATTTTTGCAATTATAGAGGCATCTTTTCCAGCATTTGCATTGGCTGTTTCTATTTCAATATATTTCAAAAATGTATTTCTTAATGTAATAGGTGCTACAGATAGTTTATTCCAATCTGTATTTTTAGAGTACCCTGTCAAAACATTAAACAGTGATGAAACGTCCTGCCCATATCTAAATTTACAAGTAAAGAATCCTAAGTCTGTATAAATTTTTGCTGTACTGTCGTTGTAATTGCCTGTTCCTAGATGAACGTATCTTCGTATTCCGTCCTCTTCTTTTCTTACGACTAAACAGATTTTGCAATGCGTTTTTAATCCGACAAGCCCATAAACAACATGGCAGCCTGATTTCTCCAGTTTTTTAGCCCAGTTAATATTGTTTTCTTCATCAAATCTTGCTTTAAGCTCTACCATTACGGTAACTTGTTTGCCATTTTCGGCGGCTTGTATTAATGAATTTACAATAGGGGAGTTCCCCGAAACTCTGTATAAAGTTTGTTTTATTGCAAGTACATTAGGGTCTGTTGCGGCAGCTTTTACAAAATTTACTACACAATCAAAAGCTTCATAGGGGTGATGTACCAAAATATCTTTATGTCGTATAACGCTAAAGATATCTTCATTTTCTATAAAATCAACAGGAGTTTGTGGTGTTAAAGGAGGATTTTTTAATTTATCATATCCTTTTATTCCGCTGAATCCCATCCACACAGTTAGGTCTAAAGCACCGTTGATTTCATAAATATCATCTTCATCTAAGTCTAGTGCTGATTTCAAAAAATCTCTTGCGGTTATGGTCATATTTTTTTCTATTTCGATTCTAACAGGGTCTCCCCATTTTCTTCTTTTAACCGATTTTTCTATTTCATATAATAAATCGTCTGTATCTTCTTCATCAATTTCAAAGTCAGAATTTCTTGTTATTCTAAAAAGAGAAGTATTCATAACTTTGTACCCTGTAAAAAGTGTATCAATATATTCCTTTATAATATCTTCAAGAAAAATAAACTGCTTTTTATCTTTATCCTCAACAGGAAGCTCAATTATTCTTGAAACAACAGAAGGAGTCTGAACAAGAGCAAAGTTGCTTATTTCTTCTTTTTCCTTTAAGCTTTTAAGTTCCACAATGATGTTTAGAGATTTACTGTTTAATAGAGGAAATGGGTGGCTTTGGTCAATTGCCATAGGTGTCAAGATTGGGTAAATTGTACTGTCATAATATCTTTTGATATATTCTGTCTGCTCATCTGATAAGTCTTCCAGTGACAGGAAAAATATATTTTCCTTTGCAAGAGACGGCAGAATAGAGCGATTTAAACAGTTATACTGCTTTGTTGTAAATGCATGTACTCTTTTGCTTATTTCTAGCAACTGTTCCTCTGGTGTTAACCCCGATGGGTCTAAGCTTGAGACATTTGCTATATATTGGTCCATTATACTGGAAACTCGCACCATAAAAAACTCATCTAAATTCGATGCGGTTATAGCAAGAAATTTAAGTCGCTCTAGCAAAGGGTTGCTTTTGTCCTGTGCTTCCTCTAATACTCTCTCATTAAACTCAAGCCAGCTCAATTCTCTGTTATTATAAAATTTTGGATTTGATAAATTCATTAAACAGCCCTCCTTACTTTAAGCGTAGCTTTTATGCCAAATACTTCTTCAAAAAATAGACTTTTTTGATTAAAAAACCACTGCTCCAAATCTGTATTTTTTTCTGTAGAAATTGTTATTATTAATTCATTGTCTTTTAATAAAACGTCAACCTCCTCAAATTTATGCTCCAAACTTGGGTCTAATGAATCTGCTATACGCAGTATTGCTATAAGCTTTGAGGCAAGTACTTTGTTTTCGGAAGAAAGCTTTGTATAACCTTTATGTGAAAAGTCAGGTGTTATTCTGCTGTGATACATAGAAATCAAAGCTACAATTTCTTTCTCAATTGTGTTCAAACCTACAATTTCTGAATTTCTTATAATATAATAAGAATGGTTATAATGTTTTTTGTGACTTATAAATCTTCCTATATCATGTAATATTGCTGCCGATTGCAATATTACTTTTTCACGACTTCCCATTCCATGTATTTTTTTCATTTTATCAAATATTTTCAAAGCATATTTTTCTACTAATAGAGCATGTTTTTCCTCGGAACTGTAATTGTTAGCAAGTAGTTTTGCAGATAACACTGTGCTTTTTGAAAAATCTTTATTTATTTTTGCAAACTCATTTGGGTATAGTTTTTCAAATATCAAAGCATCAATCAAAGATACTAAAGGCGTTACTATTTCGGTAGCAGAGTTAATATCTAGTAAATCCGATAATATAGACATTGCTGGAATAATAACTTCTGCTTTTTCAACAGGAATTTGATAGTCAATAAAAACTTGGTCTACTGTTTTATGCTTTATTTCGTTATAAATTTTTGTAAATTTATCTCTCGAAATATATAGAAAAACTCCATCTTCTCTTGCTTGACAAAGCTCTGCTATATCAGAGACTTCATGTCCAGATGCAATTAACTGATTACATTCATTTGGAAGTATATCAGGAAGTGAACTTGTAAATCCTTCTAAATATTCCTCTACAACTCTATAGTATTCATTTGAGTAGTCCATATAGTCCATAAAAAGCTCACTTAATCTTAATGAACCTATTTTTATATTTTGCATAAAAGGTATTTTACCGTCCTGCAAAAGCGATACTCCAACATTTCCAGACCCTATATAAACCATAAGTGATGATTTTCTGTATTTTTCAGCAAGCAAATACATCATAAGCTTATAAATATATATCTTTTCTTCTGTGTCATCTATAACTTTTACATCAATTGATGTTTTAATTTTAATTTGGTCTAAGATGTAGTCTTTGTTTGTTGCTTCTCTTACTGCAGATGTTGCAACCGCTTTTATATCTGTAACACCATATTCAGATGCTACCGTTATAAAATTTTTTATTATTTTACATGTTTTATCTACTTTTTCAAAGCTTATTTTACCAGTATCAAAAGTATCCCTTCCTAGGCTTAAAGGGTAACTTAACGATTCTATATACTTTAATTTGTTTTTTCCGCTTTGTGCAATTTTGAGTCTTAGCTCATTTGAGCCTATGTCTATTACTGCTATAATTGCTGGTGGTTGTTTATCTTTTTTGCCCATTGTTATATTCACCGCCCATCGGTTTATTTTTATGTATGGCTTATTAATTAGTTAAGACCTTGGGAAACTTTTTCGAGAAAAAGTTTCCCAAATCCTTCAAAAAGCTTTAGCGCACAAACACACCTGCGTGTGTTTGTAGCACAAGCTGGCAAAAGTCTCTATTAGTCAGTTTGGATACTAGTAGTAAAAAACCTGCAAAGAAACGCACTAGTGCGTTTCTGGTAAAAGTTCTTTGCTTCTTTCTTTTAAGAAAGAAGTCGGGGTTTGAGGTTGAAATCCCCAACTTTATTATAATTTAAAATTACATTAAATTTTCAGGGTTAAGACATTCAAGTTCAGGTAAAACAAAAACCCCATCTTTTCTAATGAGTACATCATCAAAATACATTTCTCCTCCACCATACTCCTCTGTTTGAATACAAACTAAATCCCAGTGTATAGCGCTTTCGTTTCCGTTGTCTGCTTCTTTGTAGCATGAACCTGGTGTAAAATGGAATGAGCCTCTTATTTTTTCATCAAATAAAGTATCTTTCATAGGAGTTGTAATATATGGATTTACACCGATAGCAAACTCTCCTACATATCTTGCTCCTTCGTCAGTATCAAAAACTTTATTTATTCTTTCTGTATGGTTAGCAGTAGCATTTACAATTTTGCCATTTTCAAATTCCAAAACAATATTTTCATAAACTAATCCATTATAATATGAAGGTGTATTAAATGTTATTTTGCCATTTACTGAATTTTTAACAGGTGCTGTATAAATCTCACCGTCAGGAATATTACATTGCCCATCGCACTTTACGACAGGAATATCTTTTATTGAGAATGTTAAGTCTGTTCCTTCTCCTACTATTTTTACTTTGTCTGTTTTCTCCATAAGTTCTTTTAGAGGGTTCATTGCTTCAGACATTTTTGCGTAATCCAAATTACAAACATCATAATAAAATTTTTCAAATGCTTCTGTGCTTTTTCCTGCAAGTTGAGCCATACTTGCATTAGGATATCTTAAAATAACCCATTTTGTTTTTGAAACTCTAATATTATGATGAACTGGGTGGCTGTAAAGTCTTGAGTAAAGTTTATTGTTTTCAGGAGGAATGTCTGCAAGTTCATTTGTATTTGAACCTGAACGTATTCCTATATATGCATCCATTTCCTTCATTCTAGCACAATGAAATTCAGCCATTAATTTGAGCTGTTCCTCTGTTGTGTTTAGAAGAATTTCCCTGTCAGTTGTTGGGTCATATATTTCTGTAAATGGTATTGCACCAACTTTGTATACTTCCTTAACAATTAAATTCATTAAAGGTATACCATCAAGCCCTTTTGACTCTATTAAAACTTTTTCTCCTTTTTTTATTTTGCAAGAATAATTAACAAGATTTTTTGCTAGAATTTCATTTCTTGTATCCATACTTTCTCTCCTTATAGTAATTAAAATAATTACGAAATATCAATAAATTCTCTATTTTTTACATAAGCAAGTGCTGCCCCTATAGCTGTACCATGTTCGGAATTTTTAGGGATTATAAAGTTTATTCCAAACAGAGTTTTTAAATTATCAAAAATTTCACTGCACTGAGGAATAATTGTCAAATTTCCTATTAATACAGCATCATTAAAACCAGAATTTCTAAGTGCAAAAATAGTTGTCATTCCTATGCTTTGAAAAACAAGGTTTATTATACCCAAAGCAACATCACTTGATGAAGCCAAGTCGCTTATTTTTCCAAAGTTTGATGCTGTTGTATGTGGAGGCAATCCTGGCAAAATATCTTTAGTTATATCGCCTACCATTAAATCAATATTTTTTAAGTCACCTTTTTTAGCTGTTTGTATAATTAAGTCAATGTCCCTTATATTTAGCATTTTGCTGGATAATCCCAGTATTGTACCTCCTCCTATTCCTGTTCCTCCAATATGCATTATGGAGTTTTGTTCTGCTTTTACAATAGCCGTACCTGTACCCATGCTAACTATAATAGCTTTATCTAGCCCAGAAAGGTACTGCCCTCCTAAACCGTTTGCCAAAAACTCCTCTACCTTGCCTGTTGGTATACCGTATATTGGGCGGTTTACAAATGATGCTCCAACGCCTGTAATCATAATTCTTTTTACATCCGAAAGAGAAAGACAGTTGTTATCTATAAATTTGCCAAATGCTCCAAATAAAGAAGCCATTGGGTCTGTAGCTTTTACTAGCATAGGCGTAATGGAAACGTCGTTTTTTACACCAATAATTTTTGTAGTGCTTCCGCCAATATCTATACCTATAACTATTCCCATAGTCTTCCCCCTTTTGTAATTGTATATAGTATAATGTTTATAATGTATACAAACCATTATACTATATTTTGCTAAAACAAGCTATTACAATATGAATAAATTAACAGTGTTTATTATGTAGTGTCATAACAAAAAGAATTAGAAAACTTTAACAAAGAATGTCGCAAAGCGACATTCTAGTAAAAGTTCTTTGCTTCTTTCTTTCAAGAAAGAAGTCGGGTCTTGGAGCTGAAAGCCCCAAAAATATATTAAAATTACCTACTTAGTAGAACCTGTACTTGTAATCTCAACTTGAACCTCTGGTACAAGTACAATTTTTTGGAATCCTTCGTTCCAGTTGTCTCTGTATTTATTAAAAATTTCATAATTAGTTTTGCGTATTCTATCCATAAAACCAAATCCATCTACTTTAAATTGTTTTTGGAAAAAGTCATTTGTATTTAAAATTTCTTTTTTTATAGCTTCCTCATATTCTCTGCATAGTGCATCTATTTTTTTACTGTCATAAAGTGTTTCATTACTGAAAGTAAACTCCTCTATACTACCTTCAACTTTGATTTTTCCAGTGCATACAATGCTTTCACCGTTTTCAAAGAAATCCAGTTTACTTGAGGCTTTGTTTACTCGCAAAGGAATATAAAAATTCTCATAAGGAATAGTAATTTGTGCACCTTTTGCCTCACCTTTTAGCCAAAGGTATCCTCTTGTTTCTTGGTCGTCTAACCAACCTACAAGCTTGAAATCTTTTATAATTGCTGAACCTCCTAATTTGACTTCTTTGTCTTTAATATCAATTTTGGGTATGATGGTACAGCCTGTACTTCTAAGGTCTCTTATCAGGCTTTCTAAATCTTGACGATATGCCAAAGCAAGAGAACTTTCGTTATTTTTATAAAAATTGGATATAAACATACCTACAAGTGGTTCTCCGGTAATATCTTCTTCTAATATTGAAGAAGCTTTATCTTCTGTTGCTACCACTATTATTTTTCTGCTTATTTCTCTGTTTCTTTCAAGGGCATCAATAGTTTCCCTAAATAGGCTTTCGTCTTCAAGCATTTCTTTTCCTAGAATAGTTACTTTTGTATGCCCAAAATATATTTTTTGGCTGGAACTAGAATCAACAAGACGCATCGCTGCTGATACTGTTTCATTGGCGGCTAACTTTACAGATTTATTTTTTGCTTCTTCGCTTCCTTTTCCAGAGAGGGAGTCTAAACTAGGCAATGACATAGATACTACAAATCTATTTGTTGTTCCGTCACTTGATTTTTCAAATGAAATAGTTTTTTTATCTTCATAAAATTTATCTATACCTATAGCGTTAACAAAACCTCTGTTTTCAAGTTCAACTTTGTCCCAGCATCCTGTCAGAAAAAAGCAAGATATTAAGTATAATAAAATTTGATTCATAGAAAATTTTTTCATAGTTTTTCACCCAACCTTCTTGCTTTTGCTACAAGCATAAGTATTAGAGGAATTATTAACATATAAACTATACCAAAAGTAATAAAAACGGCTTCCATTATATTATAAACATCAACAATGCTTTTAGGAATGTACGCAATAATTAGGACGATAGGTATGCAGGCTAAAATGTATAATGAATGGCGACCTTTTTTAAAAATATCTTTTAGCAAAATAGAAGAGAAAAACAGCCCTGAGTTAACAACGGAAAATGTAGCTATTATCCAAAAACTCATAATAAGTGCATCTTGTCTTTCTATAAATGAGCCAGGGAAATCAATTGAATCCATCATTTCCAAAACAGGCCACATTTGTCTTTTTACATCAAAAGGCCCAAATTTGCCAATTGTAATTATTGTTACAAAGCACATCAATATGCCTATAAAGCCAATTGCATTTACAACAGCTTTTCTTACGGCTTTTGGCTTTTGTATATATGGGTATACAAGCAGACAAAACTCCATTCCTTTAAATGATATACCTGTAAAGAATCCTCCGATAATTAAGTTTACAGGAGGTGTTTTCATTATAGGAAGGAGATTAGAGTAATCAACATCAAATGCTACAACACCAAAAACGAACGCTAAAGGTATAAACATAATATATATTAAAACCTCGGCTATTCTTGCTCGTGTTTCATATCCTTTTGCAGCAGCATAAGCACTTACCAAAATTATTCCGAAAAAAATAACAATAAAAGGAGTGCTGTATAACATAGTTTGCCTTATTATTTCTGCAAAAAATCTTATTTCCATTGCTATTCCTATTACTATTTTTATAATAAATCCTATGCTTATTAATATTGCTATAGGTTTGGATAAAATTATAGAGGTATATTCGAGAAACGACTTGTTTGGAAACATTCTGCCTATTGAAGTAATAAAGTATGCATAAATCATTGCAATAAGCGTGGCAATTATTATTACTATCCATCCATCTTGGTCTCCAAATTCTGCAACACGTCTGGGTAAAACGATTACTCCTGTACCAAAAATATCAAGTATAAGCAAAACCTGTAGCTGTCTTATTGAAATTTTATCATTAAATGAAAGCATAATACGATTTTACTCCTTTTTTCTTTTATTACCTGTTTCGGGCATTTTGAGCCTATTTGATTGATTAGGATTAGAGAATATAGGTCTTTTTTTCATAAAAAATAAAGGCATTCTAAAAATAGTATCTTTTAAATCTGAGTATTCATTCATATCTCCTGATGCAAAAGGAAACATGTATGGTATTCCAAAGCTTTTTAATGTAACTAAATGTATCAAAACAAGGAGTAACCCTATCCAAAAGCCAAATAACCCTAAAATAGCAGATAATGCTATAAGTAAATATTTCATTATTCTGTACCCACTGACTAGGGATATGGAAGGTATCGCAAAACTGCAAATTCCTGTTAATGCTACAATTATAACTACAATAGGGCTAACCAATCCTGCTTCAACTGCTGCTTGCCCAATTATTATACCTCCTACTATTCCTATTGTGTTTCCTACAGGCCCCGGTAAACGTATTCCTGCTTCACGCAAAAGCTCAAAGGCAAAATCCATTAGCAATATTTCAACAACAGCCGGAAAAGGAACGGTTTGCCTTGCTCCTGCCATTTTAAATGTTAAAAGTGTAGGAAGCATAGAAGGATGATAAACGGCCGTAGCAATATATAATCCTGAAAGTGTTAGAGCAAAAAATCCCGCAATATACCTAATAAATCTTACAAAAGACATAATTTCAAAACGTTGGTAGTAGTCTTCTGAGGCCTGAAAAAAGACGTTTAGAGTAGCTGGGGCTAAAAGCACAAAAGGGGAGTTATCTACTATTATAACTATACGTCCTTCTAAAATTGCTGACGAAGCTTTGTCGGGGCGTTCTGTGACTTGAAGCTGTGGGAAAGGAGACATCCAATCATCTTCAATAAATTGCTCGATATATCCGCAATCCAATATAGCATCTATATCAATATTGTTAATTCTTTTTAGCACTTCATCAAGAATATTTGGTCTTACTACGTCCTCCAGATACATTATTCCTACATCTGTTAAGCTTCTTCTACCTACTTTAGTTTGTATAAGTTTTAATCTAGTGTCCCTTATCCTTCTTCTTATTAACACCGTATTAAAACGAAATACTTCACAAAAGGCTTCCTTTGAACCTTGCACAACAACTTCCGTATCAGCCTCAGGGATACCCCTATTTGGCCAACCTTTTGTTGAGACGACTATTCCTTTGTTATATCCATCTAAAAATAAAACTGTATCACCAGATAATATTGCTATATTTATTTCTTCAAAACTTGTAACTTCCTTTAAGTCGGCTGTAGGAAAACCACCTTCATATAGTGCATTAAAAAGGTCATTTTTTACTTCGGAAATACTTGGTTTTACTATTTTTATTCCAAAAATAAGTTTGTCAAGTATTCTCATTTCTATTAAAGCTCTGTCTACAAGCATATCAATGTATGTTATATACATGTAATTTTCTTTATTTACACCTATTGGGAATTTTCTTTTTACAATATCACCGCAATTAGCAAATGTGTTTTCTAAATATTTAATATTTTCGTCCAAAGATGAATACACTTCCAAAAATCTTCACCACCTTATTAATAGTTTAAATTATAATTTTACTAAACTTACGTTAATATATATAATTTGGATTTTTTTATTAAATTTATTCACATATTAAAATTTACCATATTTTTATATTAGTGTAGAGTTGTACACAACAGGCTTGTCACACAAGCAGAATTATTGTAGAGTCAAACTCTACATTATATAGAGTTAAATATATCAATTTCTTCACACGTGTGAAGACAAGCATTCAAAAAAACACCTGCTAAGATATTAAGCAAGTGTTTATTAAGTAACGTGAGTTCGAGGTAGTCGAGCTGGCTTGTGGAACAAGCCAAAAATTGTAAGATTTTTTACGTTATTAGCATAAATTTAGCGTAATTTTTGGCTAAATTTATGCTAATATTATCAAAAGTTTGACATATTTTTATTGGGTCAAACTTAAGTTAAGTAATATATATTTATTAAAAAAACACAAGAGGGTTTTTCAATTAGTAAATTTATGTTGACTCCCAAAATCAAAATTAATACATCTTGTACAAGTTACTTAGTATTAATTTAAAATTATTTTAATTATTAATATTTAGAAAGTCTGATAAATGTTTCTATATAGTTTTAAGGAGTTTGTTGTCATAAATGTATTCTAGTTAATATTTATTCCATTATTACGCCAATACTAATATTTCCCTTAATATCAGATGTAAAAATAATATAAATGTATTTAACGTCTGCTCTTAAAAGGTTTTTTCTGTCATTAAAATTATTAAACCAACCTGTAACTATTTTGCTAGGAGTGTTAGTAATAAATGTATTTTTTATCAAAATTTCGCCGTACCCTGTTAAATATACAGGAGTTTCTTTATTACTATCTGTTTTACTTTTAATAACTTGAATTAAGTTTTTCTTTTTATTTGAAGTTAATCCATCAGTATTGCCTGTCCAATTCAAAAACAAATCGCTATCTTTTAGCGTAACCTCACTAATTCCCTGTGTAACTCTAAAATTATTAATTTCGTTTAAAATTCGCTGCAAGCAGCTTTTACTTTTCCAGCCGTTTACTAAGCTATAGTCATCTAAAGGTTTTGCATCTTCAGGCATTTCATAAAATGTTTCTTTATCTACAAAAACTCTTATACCACCATAAACTAACACTGGCAACTTCAAATACGGCTCGTATGCTTTATAGTCTGATTCGTATATTGGCTCACCACATTCAAATGATTTAAAAGGATAATTTTCTTTGAGGACAAAATATTCTTCGTTTTTAAGCTGTAGTGGATTTTGTGATAAAATTTGTACCATTTTTTTTGTTTGTAGACTTTGTATAGAAACTATATTATTTTTAATAGTAATTTTGTTGTTAATATCATTACAAAATTCTATTAAATTAATATATGTTCTTCCGTTACAGTCCAAAATAATTTTAGACACGTCAATTTTTTTCTGTATATAGCTATCAATTTTATGAATGGTTGCATATCCGCTTCTTTTATATACTACAGAGCTTGTTGTAGCAAAGCAACTAATTGCTACTTCATTGCAATTTTTTCTAAACGTAAAACTTTTAAAAATATAATTTGCATGTTCAATACCTATCCAATATATGTTATCTTTTTCAAGTATAGAATAAGGATAAAAAACATTTGTGTTATTTACAAACACGCTAAACTGGGATAGAGCATCTCCAAAAAAGTTAATTTGGTTAATCCCAATTTCATAATGTGAGTTGTATCCAAAACATGTTCTTATTGAGTTTGATGAGCAGTATATTTTTCCTGATATATTATATGCAGGCACGGGTAATACTCTGTTGTTAAGAGATATCTCTCCATTTAACTTAATTTTTATCACATCAATATTACTAGCAATTAAAAGATAAGCACCTACCTTGTCATATTTTACGCTATAACCGAGCTTACTTGCAAACTCAGTTATAGGTATCAAAATATCAAAATCACTTATAACTGCATTTGTCTCAAATTTTGTATAGGTATTCTCATTATAAACGTTAATTGTCATTGTGTTTGCATTCTTTATACTCATGTAATTGCCTTTTAAAGTATAATTTTTATTAGACTCAAATCCATTTGTATTACTTTTTGTATATACTGATTTATGTGCAGATTTTAATAAAGTTAAAACATTTTCGGGTATATCGTATTTTTCATTTTTGCTCATATTGTGTCAACTCTCCTCTCGAATAATAACTCAACGTGAGTTTGACGTAGTCAAACCGACTTGTAAAACAAGACGAAAATTATAAAATTTTTCACGCTATTAGTATAAATCAAACCTAATTCTTGGTTAAATTTGTACTAATATTATCAAAAGTTTGCTGCAGTTTTATTGCATCAAACTTACGCTAACTTAATTAAATCTCTTAATGTTTATTTTAATTTGAATACATATTACATTACATACTATGTAAAAAAAGGACAATGTGACACAATTTGATAATTGTTAAAAAATAAAATTTTACTATTGCAAACTATTTTTGTTATGTTATAATAATCAATATTCAGCTTCTTATATAGCTTAGAAATTATATAATATGCGGTTTTGTTTATTTACAAAACAGGAAAGCTAATTTATATAGCCTTTTTAGAGAGTAAGCGTTTGGTGTGAGCTTATAAGGCGAAATAAAGTTCCACTTTCCGAAGGCATTTGGTGATGAGCCAGAAGGGTTTGCCCTTTATAGCATTTATTAAAGTGGTTGGTTAGTTTATAGCCAGCAATTTGGGTGGCAACACGGGAGATTACTCTCGTCCCTTTTTATGGGGACGGGAGTTTTTTGTTGTTTCACCATAATTTATTTATAGTTAGTAAAAAACAAGGAGGAAACATAATGTTAGATGTAAAAGAGCTAAGAAATAATTTTGAAGAAGTTAAAAACCTTTTAGGAAAAAGAAATAAGGATTTTAAATTAGAAAGCTTCTTGGAATTAGATAAAAAGAGAAGGGAGCTAATTCAGGAAGTTGAAGAACTAAAAAGCAAACAAAACAGTGTATCTAAGCAAGTTCCTATACTAAAAAAAGAAGGTAAAGATGTTACACAAATAATGGAGGAAATGAAAACTCTTTCAGAAAAAATTAAGGAAATGGAGCCATCAGTAAAAGAACTTGATGATGAAATTGAAAATTTCTTATTAAACATACCAAATGCTCCAAACCCATCTGTTCCTACAGGTGAAAGTGATGCCGACAACTTAGAAATGAGAAAATGGGGAGAACCTAGAAAATTTGACTTTGAACCTAAACCACATTGGGAGTTAGGGGACAACCTCAATATTTTAGACCCTGCAACAGCCGCAAAGACGACAGGTACAAGATTTACATTTTACAAAGGTTTGGGTGCTAGATTAGAGAGAGCAATTTTCAATTTCATGCTGGATACTCATGTTGAGAAACATGGTTATACAGAAGTTATGCCTCCTATTTTGGTTCACAGAAGAAGCATGTACGGTACAGGACAGCTTCCTAAATTTGAAGAAGATGCATTCAAAGTAGAGGGTACAGAGTATTTCTTAGTACCAACAGCAGAAGTGCCTGTTACAAATATGTATAGGGAAGAAATTTTAGAGGGAAAAGATTTAACAATGAGTTACTGTGCTTATACACCTTGCTTTAGAGCAGAAGCAGGTTCTGCTGGTAGGGACACAAGGGGTTTAATACGCCAACACCAATTCAATAAAGTTGAGCTTGTTAAATTTGCTAAACCTGAAAACTCTTATGAAGAACTCGAAAAGTTAACAAATGATGCAGAAGAGATATTACAGCTTTTGGGATTGCCTTACCGTGTTGTTAAACTATGTGCAGGTGACTTAGGATTTAGTTCTGCAATGACTTACGACATAGAGGTTTGGCTACCTAGCTATAATCGCTATGTAGAAATTTCAAGCTGTAGCAACTTTGAGTCATACCAAGCTAGAAGAGCAAATATTCGTTACAAAGAAACTCCTAAAGATAAAGCCCAATTTGTGCATACTTTAAATGGTAGCGGCTTGGCTGTAGGACGGACTACAGCGGCAATAATTGAAAACTATCAGCAAGAAGATGGAAGTATTATTATACCTGATGCACTTGTTAAATACATGAATGGAGTTAATAAAATTGGATAAACGCAAATTTGCAATTTCATATAGTTGTGGAAAAGACTCAACTTTGGCTCTTTACCGTATGATTAAAAATGGGCATATTCCTGTAGCATTAATTATTTCTGTAAACAAAGATGTTTCTCGCTCATGGTTTCATGGGGTAGATGAAGTAACAATAAGTCAAATTTCAAAGTCTCTAAATATACCTGTTATAAAGGCGTTTTCTTCTGGAGATGACTATGCTAGTGCTTTTATAAAAGCCTTGAAAGAAGCAAAAGACATGGGAGCAGAATGTTGTGTTTTTGGGGATATCGATTTAGAAGGGCATAGAGAATGGGGAGAAGAAATTTGCAAGCAAGTATCTATGGAGGCAACATTCCCATTGTGGAAGGAAAATAGACTTAGCATTACAAATGAATTTATAGATACAGGATTTACAGCAGTAATTAAAGCAGTTTCAAAGCAATTCAATTTGCCAAAAGAGATGTTAGGTAAAACTCTAACTCATGAAATTGTTGATGAAATAACAAAGCTAGGTTCAGACCCATGTGGGGAAAACGGAGAATATCATACTTTTGTTTATGATGGTCCAATTTTTGAATATGCAATTAATTATGACACAGATGGATTTTTTGAAAATGAGTATGCTTTCGGGCTAGTCTGCAATGGAAAAGAAAATAAATAATATACGTGCAAAACGTCAAGTTAAAGTTTTTTGAAGAGTCGGGAAACTTTTTTAAAAAAGTTTCCCAAGTCTTTAATAATTTACTAGAAATACTATCCGGCTACTTTGTAATCTATCGACGGTACTTTCTTATCACTATCAAACCCCACAGAAAAACCAAATTTTTCTAACTCTCTAAGCTTTATAAAATTGTATCCGTCTTTTAAAATTGTTTCAACATCTTCTGATTTACCATTTACCAAAATCTCAATTTTTTCTACCATTTCTTGTTGCCCCTTTTCACTATTATTTATTTTTTTAACAACATTACTTTTTAAAATATTCCACTCGTTTATGTTTTTAACATAATACAAAGGGCACATTTTTCCAGTAACATCATAATGGCGAATAACTCCATTAACAGGCTCTATTTTATACCTAATACAAATATCAGACAAAAGCCAAATTAAGCTATTATATGTTTTCTCGTTAAATATACCTGTTGCATCAGGATGGCAACATTCTATACTTATTGTATCAGAATTTCTGTGATTAGAGCAATAAGCAATCTCACTTTCAGGGACACATCTTATAATCTCGCCTTCCAATCCAATTATATAATGACTACTAGCATAGGTTGTTTTTGTTGTTTTTAGATTTTCAAAATAATTTCTGTTAGCTTTTGCTGTTGTATTAGGGTTTCCCATATAATGCACAACAACTGCATTTACCTTGTTTAAAGCAATTGCAGGACGACTATAAGGATTTTTTGTTAATAACATGTCTTCTATTTTCATATTATTTACCTCCAATTTTTTGAACAATATTTTTAGTTCCACTAAATAAACCACTTGCCGTTAAACCAGCAATAAGCCCTTCAAATACACTCATTTCAATTGTATCACTACTTAAAAATAAGCATATTATTATGCCAATAGCCAAGTTCAAAATAGGGATATATTTTGCATTAACTAGCTTTGCTTCCTTAATTATTTCTGATATTCCGATAATAACGGCAACTGCTGTTGTAAGCTCTATCATTTTATCTATTCATTCCCTTCATATCATCTACACTAGTAAAAAGTGTCTGCAAATCTTTTTTAACAACTTCCATTTCAGTTTTAATTGCACTAAAGTTGTCAGCATGAGTTTTTTGCTGAATTTTTATTTCTTTTACATCGTCTGCTATATGTATAAGTCGGGTTTCTATGTTTGCATTCCTTACAGCATTATTTTGAGCTTCATCTTTTGAAACTTTATAAAAATTACGTAAATTCCATATTAAGCTTATTGTTAAACCAATAAAACCGACTACTGCCCCAATCATCTCTATTGTCAAAACCATAATCTCACCTTCTCAATCCCCTATACATAAATAGTTGTATCAAAATCCCATGGTAAAAGGTCATATTTTAAGTCTATTTTAGTAAATCGTCCACCGTTAAAATTGTATCCATCGGCTTTACTTCCAAATATTTTTAGTACATCTCCATTTTTAGCATTAAAAGTAAGGCTTACGGGAGTCGATGAACCGGTATTGCCTGTCTCCCACGCTATTAAATCGTCACCTCTGTAAATATTTAATTTAAATATTCCGCTATAGCTGATATAGCTAGAATAAACATTAATATTTTGGGTTCCGCTTGCCCGTATTACTAAGTAAACAGGAGTCTCCATGCTCGATGGGAATATAAAAGAAGGCGGTGAAAAGCTTACTCTTACATTATTAGATGCCTGTGCCCTTAGTGTTTGTGTTTTACTTATTATTTCTGTACACCTGCTATTTAAAGCATTATAATTGTCCATATACAATTGATTAAGTGCTGTAAACTTTTCATTTATCAAAACATCAAGTGCTTTATTTAGGTTTGAATTAACTGCTTTTTTAATTTCTGCCCAACTCATTTTTTTCTCCTTTCAAATTTTATTGATAATATTTTAAATATACTGGGGAGGGAAAACTTTTTCGAGAAAAAGTTTTCCCTCCCCAACCACGCTCTTTCAAAAAGCTTTAATTTATGCTTTTATATTTTTAAGCATAAGTTAAAGTTTTTCACATAATAATAAAGATTAAGTTTGTTTTATTTATTTTCTATCTAACCATTTCAATAATTTTATTTCCTTCAAAAGATGTAGTTTTAATTACAGTAAGTGACGGTTCTGTATAAACAAGAGTTTCTTTAATAGTATTATTAGGGAATTCAGTTACTCTTGTAGCCTGAATTTTCAAATTAATATAGTTATAAAGCTTCTCATTTATTTTATAAACATTTCCACTGGCATCAGCCAAAAACTCAATTTCCTTGTTATAACCTCCGTGCCTAGACCAATCATCAAAAATAGTATTCATTTGACTGAAAAGTTCCATTTTAATTTGATTAAACCAGCCTAACCAGTTATTCATAACATTTTGATACCAGTTATTATAACCATTACTTGTTGCATTCCACTCCAGTTTTTTTTGCTCAAAATAAGTATCAATTTGATTTAACAAGAGCGTTGTATCAACTTCAACACGGGAATTTATTAATCCACAAACACTATTGTCAAGTCTTGTATCCCTAATTTGAGCATCAGTAATTTGTTCCCAGTTCATGGGGACAGTAATTTCAGCAAGGCAAAGTTCCCAAATTTCATTATTTCTTGTTAATGGGGCGGCTGCCGGTAAACCTTGCTTAACATCAATAGTAATTTGTCTTCCTTTATCAGTTAAATCTAAACGTAATACAATTCTGTCAATTCTGTTTCCTGACCCCGTATATTTATTAAGAGAAAGAAGTTTAGGTTCATCCAAGAGCCTATAATAATAGCCTTTGACCATAGCATCTCCAGGATAAACCTTTAGGTAAAGCCCACCACTAGCCATAACCTTTAAATTTGTTCCACCGTTACGAATACCATTTGTTAAATATAAACTAAACAAATCAGCAAATTCCGAGGCTGTATATTCTCTGTCATAAACATAGCTTCCGTCTTCATGAACTTGAGGGTAACCGTAACTATCCGAAAGAAGCTTTGCATTAAAAAAACCACTTTTTTCTGCCAAACTATCTCACCATCCTTTCTAAGTTTTGTATTTTTTGTACAGGATTATTATTATCAATTCCAAAAACAACCTCTAGCTTGCAGTTTTTGTTTTCGTATACCTCTGTGACCTCTGTAATACGCTCATTTAATATTTTTCCGGCTTTATTATGTACTATAGTAACAATATCCCCCAAAAACCAGTCTTTTTCATATTTGAACGAAAGGGTATCTATAACATCTCCTGTAAGTGTTTCGACAATTACTGTCTCTTTCTTTCTCTTTTCAGCAGCTTTTCTAAGTTCCTGTACATTTTCCGCTTCTGCTGATGCCTCATGGTAACACTCAATTAAGTTATAGTCGCTTAAATAGGTATCTCTTGACAGGTATGTTGTAAACTCGTTTTTGTTTAAATCCCCCATTAAAGCATAAACAGCGTTTTTATATTCCTTTTCATTTTTTTGATAAATGACATTCTCCATATTATCCAAATTAGTAGAAAAAATAACATTAGGGTTTTCTGTTTGGTATTCCGTTAAATCTCTTCCTTGTATAACCTCATATATCCATTTTTTATTTGGAATATCCAAGTACATGTCATATCCCAAATCACTAAAAATGCCAACATCATAAAGTATTTCGTTAAGGTAGTTTGGATATGAAGCACGCCAGTTTGCAACAATACCTCTACCTTTGCTTTTCATAGCTGTCAAAAAATTAAGTTTACGCTTTACATCTTGAGGATTTATGCATTGACTCTCAACAAATTGATACATAATATCTTCGCAGCACTTATTATCAATTCTATAAAAGTTATCACCTTGAGGAGGTATAATAATCCGTCTTCCCAAAACCCCCGACAATGTTGACCCAGACAAAATAACCCCATCTAGGCTTTCATCTACTTCAACATTATCCAAAACCCCGACCTTTTTGTTATCATTATTAATAAGAAAATACATTCCAATATTGATAATTTCATGAATATCATTGCGATATGGAATATGAAGCTCCCATTCACCTTCACAAAAAAACTTTTTTGTAAAAACAAGAGAATTTAGTTCGTCTATTTCAGCCATAGGCTTTAAATTTCTGTCATAAACACGTACAAAACTCATAAAATCACCTATACAATCAAATATTTAGGATTAAAATGCACTGTCATTCTTCCTAAATCCTTTCCGACATCAGCATCAAATTTTAAAACATTTCTACCAGGAATAAGCCCAAAAAATGTTATACCTTTGCTAGTATCCAAATAGTGCATAGCATTAAATTCAACTCCGTTTTCACTTATGACAGTTACACGCTTATTAGAAAAGTGGGTAGTAATAACACATCTTTCTGAGGTATTAAGTTCATAATTTACTCTAATACTTTCTCCTGTAGTCAAATTTGATACACATGGGTTTCTGACAGGCCCATAAATTATTATTGTTAATGATGTATTTGCATCACCATTGTTATTTACAGAAAGTTCTCCTCCTGCAAGAGAGGAAAAAATAAACCCTGGCACTTTTATTTTTAAAGGAAAATGCAAATGCGGAGTTACTTCAAGAAAATACCTAACAGTGTCTGAAACATCATTAAAATATGGATTAGGGCAAAAAAAGGTTGCCTCAAATCTTTGGAACTTACGGTTTTTAAACATATCTCCAAATTCAATAGAGGTATTCAGCCCCGAAGAAATTTTGTACTGCCTATAACCATTATCATATATAAGTTCGCCCTCAAGATTGGGATTAAGAACCTTACCTATATTCCTTCTAATATCAAACCTTTCTTTTTCCGAGGTTGCAATAATACAACATGAAGCAGTCAGAAGCCTTGTATCCATTACATTAGCATAAAGCTTAACACCATCTTGCCCTATGCTTTTTGCAGACTGTTTTTTTACGGCTATACTACCCAAATCCAAATGTTCCATAATTATTGAGCCTTTGTAACCGAACTCAATAGTTTCTGCGTTCTCATTTTTGTAAATCAATTTTTGCATAAATCACCCCAATGCCAATTTTAATGCTTGTTTTGCGGCTTTTTTTGCTTCATATGGAGAAACATCACCTGATGTCACATTAAAACTTTGGTTAACAGTAGCTGTGCGATTGTCATATGAGCTGTTAACATTCCGAGTATTTTGCACATTACTAACCGCATTTAATGAAAATTCCATTGCATTGTTCATTGCCGAAGCCGCAAAATCAGAAATACCTGCTCCAAAAGAAGAAACTCCAGAACTAAAAGATGCTGCACTGTACGATGAGCCTCCATAGCCTCCTGAGCCTCCCGAAACTAGTGCCAAACTTCTAAGTCTTGCCTCAATTTCATCAAGTATTCTGTTGAATGAGCCTTGATATGCTTTGCCATGGGCTTCCCCAGCCATCTCATAATTAGACAAAACCTCACTAAGCATTAAATATTCATACATTTCTTTTTGTGTAAGCTTTAAAAGTTCTTTTTCCTGCTGTGCATTTAATTTAGCCTTATTTAACTTTTCCTTATAGAAAGCCTCTAAATCCGCACGTCTCTGATTTAAATGCTCAAGCCCTGCTTTAGTTTCTTCTGCTAATGTTTTAAGTGCAGCTTCTTTTTGTATTTCCAACTGAACTTTTTTTGCTTCAGCCTCTTGCTCATATGTGCTTATAGCGGCTTCTTTTTCTTTCTCCAAAATTTTAATTTCATTCTTCAAACCTTCTTGCAGAGCAGAAATTTTATCTTTTATGGAATCCTTTTCATCTTCAAGAGACTCTTTTCTCTTTCTTTTTTCATATTCATTTTTTGCTTTTGCTAATGTTTTTTGAAGTTCATATATATTACTTTCATCTTTTTCATATTTCAATTCATCTTCGATTACAGCAATATTTTTGAGTTCACTGCTATCCTTGTCATTTCTGGTGTCTTGCTTTAGAATCTCATCAATTTCTTCAATTCTTCTTTTGTATTGAGCAATTTCCAAGTCAACCGCCGATTTAATTGCTTCAATCCTATCTTTAAAGCCTTGAATTATGCTCTCTTTTTGTTTATTTAAAGCACTTATTTCATCTTTATAGTATTTTTCAATTTCTTTTTTCTTTTCATTTTGCCCTTTTTTAAATATGTCAATTTCGTCGTCAATAGCCTTCATTTTAAGTTCTTGTTCTTTTCTTATCTGTTGCTTTACAACTTCCAACGCTTCTTCTTTTGCTTCTTTTAATATTTCAAGAAGCTTTTTTGTTTTTTCGTGTTCCTTATCAATTTCTAAATCCTCAATATCTTTGAGATATTCTTGTTTCATACTATAAAGCTTTTCAAGGGTATCCAGTTCGTATTGTGAAGCAATGTTGCCCTTCTCCTCAATTTTTTGGATTTCCAACTCAATTAAGTCTATCTTTTGCTTTGCATGAGCAATTTCCTCATCTTTAGAATATTGAAACTTTTCACCATTACCCAATAATAAGCCTTCTCTTTTTTTTGCAATTTCTTGTTCTCTTTCTATAATAGATATGTTTTCATTAAGCCTTTCCATATTGCTGTCAACGATTTTTTTATTTCTTGCTATCAAATCGGAAGCAACCTTTTCTCCAATTACAGCAAGTTTCTCTTCGTCCTCAGCATATTTTGCAATAAGCTCACCATAAGCATTTATTTTTGCTGCAAAATCAGTAGTTTTAATGCTCCCAGTGTTCAAAGAGTCTATCTCGGCTAATTCTTCTTCAAATATTTTTTTGTTATATTTTTTTCTAGCTTCATAAATTCTTTTTTCGGCATCAATCTTTTCCTTTTCGTTTGAAGCATATTTTTCGCTTATTCTTTCAAGCCAAACAATTTCCTCTAAAGCCGTAATCTGGTCAAGTGCCCTTTTATCCCTAAGAAGTGCGATAGACTCTTTATATCCGAAAGCCTGCTTTTCAAGTATATCAACTTTAGCTTTTGCTTGCTCCAAACTTTCGGGAGGTTGCTTCCCCATGTTTTTTAAAAGCTCTGTTACTTCCTTTATACTTACTTTTCCCTTTTCAAGTTCGCTTGAATCAATCGCAAGCTTAATAACTTCATTTACTGAATTTAGTTTTCTAAGCTGTGTCATAGCTTCGGATACGCCTTGGGTTACACCTTCAGCAGACAATTTCAGTTTAATTACTAATTCCTCAATATTAATAACTTATTCACCTCCTAGTGATTAAATATATTGGGTTGGTAGAGTTTCCTACCCAACCCATTTCCCTTTTAATCTCTAAAACCCAAAAAACCCTACAGCATCAGACTCCCTAATAACATCTTCCGACTTATCAAAGCTCTGTATCGCATTATACTCATAAAATATTTCACCAATTTCGTCTAAATAATAATCTTCAAGCAACTGCCTTTTGCCTATTCCAATGCTGACAGCCGTAGCAATCAGTCTTTGAAGCCAGTATTCACTGTCTTTATTTTGTGCCGCGTTTTTGATGTTATTTGCTTCACGCCCGCAATAAACTTTCCCAGACTGTTTACCTCAGCAAAAGCAGTTAAAATATCCAAGAGCCCGTCTAAACCAATATTTTCGTCATTTATTAACCGTTCTTTAGGTATAGCTGTCAGTTCTTCAATTAAATCAAAAAAATAGTCGGGCGCAATATCAATAAAACTGCTTAAAAATTGCTTAATAATCAAACCATCAAATTCAGCAAGCTTATCCAAAACTTCTTCAAAACTATTTTCAGGAAAACAGCTTTCAATTACTTCATTGGGAAAACTTTTAATACTATTTATTGCTTTTAAATAAGCCCCAATTGGCAATTTTTTAATATCATAACCACAAACTTTTTTTGATTTTGGCAACGATAATGATGTTTTATCCGACATTTTTCTCTCCTTTTATAAAAGTATGTTTTAAATTACACTTAAAGCAAGATAAATTCCTAAACTGCAATAGGTATTGTATCAAGCCAATCCATGTCGTCACCATCATGAATTTCTCCTGGTCTATCATCATAAAGCCTGTTTGTAAAAGTACCAATCAGCTGATATGAATTAATAGAAACACTATCTCCTTTTGTTTTGACAGCTGTCTCCTTAATCTCATCAATTGTAAAAACATACATCCTCATCATTCTGTATTTACCGTTTGTCTGTAAACACCTAAACGTAACGCCAAAAGCCAAATTTTCCCCTTGTGGATTCCACGAAATTGTATGCTCGTCGCTATTGTAACTACCAAATCCTAGCTTAGACATCATTTCAAGAGTAAGTTCTGCAACAGTAATTGTGGATTTCATTCCATTCCAGTTTTTGACGTTCAAGTATAAAGTATCATCAGCATAAATTTTACTTTCAGCCGTATCAGCCTCACGTGTCATTTCCTGTGCCCAAGGAACATAAAAACTATTATCTAAATCAACGGAATATTCCTCAGCACTATTATTAATAATAGGAAAAAGTTTTAATCTGCTAAATCCTTGTAACGCAATTTTTTCAGCCATAAAAATAACCTCCAATATATTTTTTTATTAACGCAAATTCGTATGAACAATTAAATTAAAAGCAAATGTTGTCATACCCTTTTTGTCTTTTTGCAATAAAAAAGGCAATTGCTTAGGTCTAGCAATTACCTTTCTTCCATCGTCAAGTTCAATAAGTTTTTCTTCCTCTGTCAAACCGCTATTAAGCAATTCATATATAAAATAGCATAAATCCTCTGTCTTTTTATATCCATTACACTTTACTGAAATTTGCAAAAATCTCGCTGCAATACCATAATCAAAATGCATATTACCTAAATCAGAGCCATATTCAGAAACTGTAATACATTCAAAATGGCTGTCTCCCGCAAAATCCAAGAAAATTCTAGGGCAGTTTTCAATATTACCTTTTAAAAAAGTCTTTATATCCTCTTTCAAAGTACCCAATATTTAAACCTCCTCCAAAACATCACAAAGAATAGACTTAACTTGCTCAACACATTCTCTTTTGCTGTCATTCCATGGTTTTTCCAAAAATTTAGATTTTGTATTACTAACATTTTCATGTTCAAAAACGCAATTTGGAAAGGAATAGCCTAAATCCAGCTCTAGGCTGTCACTATTCTTACGTTTTTGTAAAAAAGCTTTTTCATCTCTAAAATTAATTTCCTCTGATTTCATTAAAACATCTTGCATAACACTCTCAACTTCAGTTGATGCTCTGTCAAAAATCTTTTCACTTATATTTGCAATCCTGTTAAGCAGCCCATCCAAAGTATTCACAGCAAACCGCCTCCCAACCAATTGTTTTTCCTTTGATATCAACCATTTCATAAACATTAGCAACGGCTAAACCATCAAGTCTATCATCAGGCTCAACTTTCCTATCCAAATAAAAAGTAGCAGAAACTATAACGTCTTTACCTCTTTTGTCGCGGATGAGACGATTACCGCCTTCTTTTCTGCAACAAATTTCTATAGGCACATCATAAACAGAATCGCCGTAATCATCATCATGTAATTTTTTCTCCCACAAGCATTTTTGATTTAATTTTCCAAACAAAATCATAATATAGGAAACACTCCTTTCCCTGCTAAATAAGGCTTTAATAAATTTAAGGCCTCATTAGAAGATAAAAAATGAAAATATACAGGCATTTTGTTATAGCTTTCAGAAGCCTTTCCAACAGAAACACGATTTACTCCATGAATAAGAAGTTCTCTTCTTTCCCAACCATCAGGGTTAGAAATAGCAAATGCTTCAAAAGCACACGCCATTTTTACCTCAATAGGAATTTCGGGATATAAGTCCCGTGGAAACTGTTGAATCTGATTCTCTTCAAGTTTTTTCCCAACAAACCCATTTTGATATGACTGTAGGCTATCTATTCTCAATGTCGCTTTATATAGAAAACTTAACCTTTCTAAAGTTGATAGTTCCAACCATCTTTGCCCATCAGGAAGTTTTTTTAAGAACTCATCTGCAAATTCTAATGTAGCATAACTCTCCACTCTTCCCCTCCATATAAAAAGTATTTAAAAAACCTTATAAAACTTTTTTAATCATCAGAACAACAAAGATTAGCAAGCCAAATTTTTAATAACGCCATGAAGAAAATTAGGTCCATGTGCTAACCCTATATGCCCATAAAGCTGATGCTTTTCACTTGCTCCTGTTTTCGCTAATTCCTCAAGAAACAAATTACCCTTACCAGGAATAGTTTGGAAAACAGGTGCTATATGTGCGACATCTGCAAGCAATAAAGTATCTTTAGGTACAAACTTATTATAAATAATTCCACATTTAAAGAAGTCATTTTCTATTTCCATAATATTAAGCCCACCTACATTTCTAGTTGCAGGAAGGGCATAACCCAATTGAGAAGAATAAATTTCAGTTAACGCCTCCTTTTGTGTTGAGTTAACGAATATAACCATATTATCCATGTAAGCCCCGTTGTCAGCCATTTCCTTATACAGTGTTTTTAGCATATCCTTAGTTAGCGATGCACCAGCTCCGTCAATTGCATTTGCAGTACAAAGTTCGATTAACCCTCTTGTTTTGTTAGGAATATTAGCAGCAGAACGTTTTTGGTATTTACCATTTATAAAAGTATGCTCAACGTCTCTTGCAACAATTTTTAATTTTTGCTCTAACTGCCAATCAAGTTCCATCTGAAAATTTTTACCTCCCCAATTCTGACTAATACCAGACATTTTACCTACATTAGCCATTCTTGAGTATGTAATTTCAACTGTTTCCTGAAAAATCTGTACAACATTCATTTCCTGACCTCTAGTCAAAAACTGTGGTTCGGGTGCTTTTATTGCGGCAGTTTCTGAAATTTCGGGTTGTTTTGGTTCAGGGTAATCGCATAAAACTGCTGTAGGAAACTCCTCACTATCTGTTTGAACTCCTCCTGTCAAACCTCCAATCATTGATAATAGAGGTGTATTAGTCGGTTCTGCCGAAAAAAGTTCCCCTGTGTATTGTGGTGAATTAAAACTATCAATTACTGCTGTTATTTGTGCCATATAAAATTCCTCCTTTATAATCTTTTATATATTAGACCTCTTCTGAAACCTAAAAACACCCACGTTTACGGTTTTAGAAGAGGTCTATTTATAAACTCTAAAACTACTGAATAAAAATACCTTCTAATGCCGCTTCACGTTTTAGCCTTATAACGCTAAGCTGGTCACCACACCTTCTGGCGTTATTAACCTTTTCTACATACTCTTCGGACTTTGTCATTACTCCTACAGCCCCAGGGTTAGCACCACCTGAAGCTTTATTTTTACTTGATAAAAATTCGGGGAATTCTCTTGCAACTTCAAGTAAAGCCTCTCTCATATTTTTAATGTCAACTTGCCCCTCGTCATCAATTTTAATTTTGCTTAAATCAGACATTTTTACAAACCTTTCAACTCTGCTTGTAGGTACGCCCATATTGACAGCCTCTAAAATTCCGTTAACATATACAAGCTTTTCCCTAACAGCTATCTTATCAGCTTCAATTAATTTTTTATCGGCTTCGAGTTGTTCCCTAATACCTATTAAGTCATCATCATTTTTGCTGTATTCCTGTTCATTATCAATTTGAAAATCATCAGCTAAATTATTTTCAGTACTCATATTATCCCCACTTTCAATAATTAATTTCTTTACCATTCTCCCAATTTATATCATACAAAACATCTCTAGCCTGTTCCTCACTTACACCGTCTAGTCTTTTTATTGCCTCAGAAAGAGAGATTGTGGCTTTTCCACCTGTACGTATATTCATAATTTCAGCTTCTTCACGAGGGTCATTAGGTAAGCCATCTTGCCAAATAATAGAGATATTACTAATATCAACATCTCCCCAACCTAACTTACTTGCTCTCGAAATAGCTTTTTTTAATGCAGGGTCAAACCTCATTCTAAGTCTTTGCACTTTAGCAAGAGGAGAAATCATTCTAAGGCGTAAAGCAGTCCCGCTTTCAGCCCTTCCGCTAACACCTGTTTCACCTTCTAAGACAACAGAGCCCGTCTCTGAAACAACAGACAAAAAGTTCAAAAGCCTTTCTATTTGTTTAAAATTAGCATCCAAGTGAGCGTCCCATGTAATATATTTAACGTCTGATTTTTCGCCATCAAATCCAGCATCGTTAGGAATATAATTACCAGCTTTAAGAACAAGCTGTCCAAACTGGTCTTCAACTAATGCAGAAGAAGGGCCTGTCATAGTTGGAGAAGAATGTTTGTCCAAAATACGACTTATTTGTGCCATACGAACCTCAATTTCGCTAACAATGCTATCCACAACAAAGTAATCATCCATACCGTAAACTCTATCAGAAGTCAAAGAATTATGAACGGGAATAACAGCAAAGCCGTCAAGCCCTGTAAAAAGTTTTTCATCTTCAACAACTCTTTTGCCAATATATCCGTCAACAATTTCATGAATCCTTTTTGTAATACACCCCCTTTCATGAATTTCCATAGTAATATAGTTTTTTTCTCTTCCATTTTCCTTGCTTGTATAAGTCCATGCCAAAACATGATATAGCACATTTTTAATGTTTTCACCTGAAACAACAGGAAACCAACAAGACGGCTGTGTTATGCTTATTGTACCTTTTCCAGTTTCATCATTATGTATATAAAAAATTCCTGTTCCATAGCGAGAAACATCTAAAGCAATCTCATATGCTATATTCATGAGATTGCTTTCTAAAATCAATTTATTAACTTTTTCCTGATTTTTATTACAAATTATTTTTGGAGGCTCACCCAAAAGTAAGTCAGCTACTTTTAGAGATAGTAGCCTTTGGAAATTAACAATAATAGGATAACTTACAACATCTCCAAAGTTACCTATTATCCTCTGTATCCTTTTAAACTGCTCTTCATAAACAGCGGAATGTTCTCCCTCAAAAAGAAGTCTGTTATATTTATAGCTTTTCAGCCTATCTCTTTCCTGTAAGGGGGGCCATGCCTCTCCAGATTTTAGAAAATCTAAACTAGTTAACATTAATTCACCTCTCTTATAATTTTATTAGTTTCGGTTTTTCCTTGTATAACGAAAAATCATCTCAAAGTTACGCTAAAGCAAGGTTATAATTAGCTTCCATAAAAATGCACAAAGTGTATTTTCCAATAAAAGTTTTGAAGGATTTTGAGGAAACTTTTTAAAATTTCCTCAAGGTTTAAATAAAGGTTTAAATAAATGGCATATCCAATTAAACGCCAACAACAGAAACAACACCAGAAAACTTCCCGACACCTTTCTGTAAGTATTCAACAACACCGGTTGTAGCATCAGCACAATCATCATGCAGATTATTACCCGATTTCAAGTAGCTAAACATATGTGAATAGTAATCACTCCACATATCATCCCAGTTTTCAGGAAAAAGTAGAAGCTGCATTACGGACGAACTTCCTGTCAATATTCTTGCATTCTTGTTTTTTGATTGATGAAACCACTTAACCGCAACACTTCTGTTTCTATTTCTTTCCCAAAGAAGTCTTTCAACATTTCTTGAAAACCCCCTGCCACCATTATTAGATTCAATTAATGCAGTATTAACTCCCCATTTGTTTAGCATATCACATACTGTAATTTCTGTTTCTTCCATAGGTAAAGTAGAATAAACAACGTCCAAAATATAGCCCAATCCGTCCTTTACACCAACGACAAGAGAACACAAATAATCAGCCCCACAATCAGCCGTGTCGGTATAACTAAAAATATGCGAAAAATCCAAATCACCATTAGCCTTTACAGGAATCTGCTTGTAAGTTTTAAAAGAAGTATAAAGTCTTCCCGTAACATCAACGGGTTGCTGATGATAATTTGCAAAAAATACTCCACTATCCATTGTTTTCTTTAAGCTGTCATATCTATTTTTAGATAAAATTTGAGGGCAAAGCATTTTGCCTGTTTTATTATCATAAGCTTCCATTTTGACAACATACCACTCAGAAGCCTCATTACTTGACAAAATTCTTCCGCAAATATCTTTTTTACTCCATCTGGTCATATTAATAATTTCCAGTGGTTCACCATTATTAGCCGAAACTCTGGAGATAAAAGTCCCTGTATACCACTTCCAAATCTTTTCCAAAGCGTTTTCATTGTAAGCCTCATAAACACCTTTTATAGGGTCATCAACAATAAGTATTGTTCCACCTTTAGAGGTAATAGACCCACCGACACCTGCCCCCAAATAAGTAAAATGTTGACCCTCAACAGCCCACCTGTTTTGCTTTCTATTACCGCTCTTAACAGTAACATGCGGAAAAATATCTTTATAACAAATATCAAAATCATTATTTTTTTCAAGAATAATGCAATCTCTTACGTATTTAGAAAAATCAGAAGCAGTAATATCATTATAAGAGGCAGTAATAATTTTTTCAGCACAATTAAGCCCCAAAACCCAGCACGCAAAATTAACTAAGGTACGAGACTTTCCATGTTGTGGGGGCATATTAATCATAAGTTTAGTATAAGGCTTTCCATTACCTTTAATAAGTCTACCGAAATAAAGACTTTCCAAAGTATTACAAAGCTTTTTTAAATGTACTCTTTCAGGAATATAAAAATCAGGGGCAATAACCTGACAAAATGCCCAAAAGCTAATTTTAGCCAGTTCAATTTTAGCTTGTCTTTTAACCAATAAATCTTTACTAATCAATGCCAGATAACCTTCTAAGTTCATCAGGAGTAAAAGAAGAAAGGTCAGGTTTATCAGTCGTTACATCTGATTTTTTATCTTTTTCTATTCCGCAGTATTTCACCAAATAGTCTAATGCTTTTATTTTTTCGGGTATTTTGACTAAATCATCACTGTTAACAGGTGCAAAAGCAATTTTCTCAAATTCCGAGAAAATTCTGTCTTCTAATTTGTTGTTACTAATACTTTCTTTTTTTTTAGGCATACAACTCCCCCTTTTTAAACTTCTGCTTTATACGAAACCCCTAAACCAAACCATGTTCCCCAATAAGACAAAGATGAACGGAACACTATAAGTTCACCAGTAGACGAAATACTAATACCCAAAATCGCCCCACTATTTGAAATCCCTGTTGTTATAATAGTTTTTCGTGGTCGAAATCGGGCAGGAAGTTGAAAAACAACAGAGTCTTCCACTGGAGTAGTAGGGATATAGCACATACCTTGTATATAAACATTACCAAGTGAATCCTTTGTGTAACCTACTTTGCTAAGTGCATTGCTATGATTTCTGTATCCACTCTGAAAAACAGGTTCAATCCAATCTATTACCGCCAAATCAGTTTTTTCTACAAACTCTTGCAAATCAGCAACAACAATATCGCTACCATTAATAGTAATGCTACCATTAGTTTCAGATTGTTCAATTACAACCTTGCTTTCTTCTACTTTTTCATCAACCTTTAAAATTTCCAGTTCAATACTCTCATTTAACTCAGAAATTTTCTCATTAATTTTGCTATCTACTAGTCCAATATTTCCGTTTAACTCCGCAATATTTTCATCAACTCTGTTAGCTAGCTGCTCAATATCATTTTCTAGCTTAATACCAATATCATCAACACTTTGAGAAATTGCATCAGCATAATTTTGTATAGTCTCTAAATCATCTACATAAGCCAATTCTTTACCATTAATAATGCCATTTTGAACATTATTCAAGACATTTTCGGAATTAGCATCAAAAATTTTAATAAATTTATATCCATCAAAAATATATTTTGCCCAGCCAATTTTCGGCATATGCTCGTCCAAAGGTTCGTCCTCTACTAGACTATCATCAAGTAACGCCTCTATTACAAATACCTCGTCTCCCAAATTAAGACTATTCAAGCCTTCCATCTCTTCGTTATTTAAAACAACATAAAGTCTTTCAATATCAGTTATATTATTTCTTATAGTCTGAATAGCACCCTCAAGCGTTTCGTTAGGATTTTTCATTTTAATCATTTCAGAAACAGTTTCTATATGGCACAAATCATAAGAACCTGTATTCTTGTTATATGCATAAAACTGTGTATTAAGTGTTGCCATTTTCACCCTCCTTTTAATTAAATTTTGTAACCAAAGCGTATTTTATGCTTTAAATAAACATTAATTAGCATTATTAGTAACAAAAAAGAAACGCATAAGTTGCGTTTCTAATAGAAGTTCTTTGATTTTTTACTAATACAAAAAGGTTAGAGCTCGATACTTATAGTAGCAACTTATTTTTTAAATGCTTCTAGGAGATAGGTTTAATCCAAATCTCTCTTTTATCAGTAGGGGGTGTAACAGTAACCTCTATTACATTTCCTCCAATCTCCTCCCCATTATATGTAAGTCTCCCTAGCTGTTCCCCTAGTCCATCAATAATACTTCTATTTCCATGTATAATATCTTCGGAACCAATACCAACATCTGCTATTTCCCCATCATTACCCCATACAACTACATTACCAACACTAGAGCCAAAAACCTTATCCTGCTTCAAATTAAAACTATTATTAACTTGCTCAATATCGTGCTTAACATTAGTAACTTCAATTTGCATTTTTTTAACATCAGCATGAAAAATTTCAATACCCTTTCCACTGCTCAAAGCATCACCCACCGTTTCAAATGAAAAGTTACCCGTAGATTGCACATTTGTATTAGATTCGAAATCTGCATTTTCTTCCGAAAACCTAAAATAAGCTAAATTAGTCTTACCTCTTGAACCTTTCGCAGCAGAAGGAATTAAATATTTAAAACGCCCCATCTCATAACTAACAATATTTAAGTTATTAAAAACACTCCCATCATCAATAAAAGTAAATCCGTCACTATTAACGCATTCAAAATATACTTTTTTATTAATTAGATTAAAGGGAGTATTATTACCATTTATATCAGTTTGAGAAACAACGACATCTAAAATAGGCGTATCCATATCCCCTGCACGAACAACAATTGGACCGTTAAGAACTTTGCTTTCCCCAGCAATCTCAACCAAAAGCTTATAAGTTTTAATTTCCAATACCTTCCCTCCTTTTTTGCAATAAAAAAAATATTAAAAATCTTTCAAACGATTTCTAATATTTCACACTAGCATAATAACACATAATTCTATTAAAAAAGTGTCAACTTTTTACGGACTAAAAATTTTTACAAAAAGGTCTACTCCAAACATTCACTCTATTAATACTTGCTTGCAACAATCTCCTCTAAAATTTTTTCATCATTTTTATACGGCTCTTTCATAACCTCATCAAGCAAATAATTCAATGTCCCACCAATTTTCTTTCCTTCTGTGACACCTAATACCTTTAGCTTCTCGCCATTTATTTTAAGAGAAGAAATTTTGTAGCAATCATTATTATCTAATATTTCAAGCACTTTGCTTTTTATATTATCAATATACTCAACAGCCTTACTATCATGATTTACATTATTAATAACATTTTTCAAATAAAGAATATTAAGAAAATAATCCTTTTCAAAAGTATTCAAATATTTTCTTATAGAATAATAACTATCTTCAAAATCCATATTTATTGCCGAAACAAACATTCCAATTTCCTTAATCGTTTTATTATCCAATCTAAAAAATTTTAAAAATCGTTGTAACAAGTCTTTTCTTAAATCAACAAAAAGCAAGCTTAATCTATTAGACACATTTTTATTGCAACTTAATACATAAGGAACAACCTTCTCAAAATTATTCTCAAAATACTTAATAATATAGTTTTCCCACTCATTTTTTGAAAAACCTTCGGAAGTATAGTTAATATTCTTTATTAGTCCACTTTCCAACAAAATATCAACTTTTTGTGCGTTATCCGTCATAATAAGTTTAATAAACTCGTCCCTAATTCTTTCAATACTAACTTGGCATATTAATTGTGAGTTATTAATCAATGCCTCATACGTTTTATTTTCAATATTAAAATCAAGCTGTGCAGAAAAACGAACCGCTCTAAACATTCTTAAAGCGTCCTCTTGAAAACGTTTAGAGGGTTCTCCCACACCTCTTATAATTTTATTTTTTATATGGTTAATTCCATTAAAAGGGTCAACATACCCAATATCTTCATTATATGCAATAGCATTAATCGTAAAATCTCTACGCAAAAGGTCTTCTTCTAAATTTGAAGTATAAAATACGTTTTCAGGGTGTCTGCCGTCAAAATACTCGCCGTCAATACGATAAGTTGTAACTTCATATCCTATTTTATTGATTACAACAGTAATTGTACCATGTTTAATTCCAGTATCAAACGTTTTTTTAAAAAGCTTTTTTACTTGCTCAGGCAAAGCAGATGTGGTAATATCCCAATCTTTAGGAGTTATACCCATCAAACAATCCCTAACACAGCCCCCAACAATAAAAGCTTCAAAATTATTATTATTTAATGTATCAATAATATATTTAACATCATTAGGTATCTTCATAAAAAATCTTACCCTTTGCTAAAAAATTTGTACCAAGGTTTTTTACTTTCGTTTGAAGCTTGTTTTTTAGCTTTAGAAGCCTCTTTCATTTCCTTTTCGCTTTTCATGCCTTTCATACCAATAATATAAATACCTGCAATTTCAACTTTAATATTTTTTTTGACAGGCAAAGCGTTAAAAACTTTTTTTTCGCACATAAGTGTCATAATTTGAGGTCCAATTTTTGCTTTAACAAGATAAACTTTCATAAATTTATAAATTTTAGGAAGCTTTTCCATTACGGCTTTTGGTAAACCAGAGCCTTCGGCTTTCGTTTTTTTCTTATCAATAACATAAATCGACATAGTTTGTTTGGATTTCTCAATGAGTTCTTGTTGATTACCCATCTTTTTTGAAGCCCAATTGTTAAGGAAGTAAAGCCCCATAATGAGCAGACCTGCTACCACACAAACTATAATAATAATATCACCGGCACTTAACATTTTTCTCCTCCTGTGTTATAGTAAATTTCAATATATTTTAACATAAGTTCGATGAAGCAAAACAACATGCAAAAATTAATTGCTATAATGATAATTTCATAGAACCCACATTATTTTACCACTGTTTTGCAAATATTTAAATAGGTAATATTAAATTTATTAAAAAATAGAATAGTGAGCAAAAGCCATTGAAAAACTTGTATAAAAAATTTTGTCTAAAATATCTTCCTTTTTATATAAACATGAATATAAATTACTAGGAGGTGAATAAATGCTAAGTGAATTTTTACAGATATTAAAAGATACTTTATTTATAATAAATATATTTTTTGCTATATTTATTGTTTTTTCGGGAAGAAAAAATCCTGCTGTTACATGGGCGTGGTTAATGGTATCTCTTGTTATACCGTATTTTGGATTTATTGTTTACTTAATGCTTGGGTTTGATGGCAGAAAACATAGAGTATTTTATTATAAAAATAAAAAAGATGATAAGGTTTATAAAAGCTATTTAAACATGGATATAAATAGCATTGAGTTTTTAAACAGGCAAATGGAAATTATAAAGAGCAGAAACATACTGAATATAAATGGCGCAGAACATTTAAATGATATGATATATCTTAATTTTATATCGGGTCACGGTGCTTACTCTACGAACAATAACATAAATGTTTACCATGATGGAAAAAGTAAATTCGATAGCCTATTAAAGGACATAAAAAACGCTAAACATTTTATACACATGCAATACTACATTGTAAGAAATGATGAACTATCAAAAAAAATTATACAAGCTCTTGCAATAAAAGCAAGACAGGGTGTAGAAGTTTGTTTTTTAATAGACGGAATGGGTTGTGTTACTACATCAAAAAGACTATTTAAACCACTAATCGAATCAGGAGGTAAATTTGCAATTTTTCTTCCGCCACATTTTATTAGGCTAAATTTCCGAAACCATAGAAAGCTTGCAATAATAGATGGAAGTATAGGTTATATAGGAGGGCTTAATATTGGCAAAGAATATTTAGGCGAATCCAAAAGATTCGGGTATTGGAGAGATGCTCATATAAAAATAGAAGGAGAAGCAGTTAGACAGCTAGAAGTTAGGTTTATTATGGACTGGAATTTTACAAGCAGAAATCACAATATTTGCTTAGATACAAAGTATTTCCCGCAAATAACCAATAAAAAACATAACATACCAATTCAAATAGTAAGCAGCGGTCCTGACACAAAGTGGCACTCAATACATCATGCATATACAAAAATGATATCAGAAGCGGATAAATCTATTTATATACAAACACCTTATTTTGTGCCGGACGATAGCATATTAGAGGCAATAAGAATTGCAGCATTATCAGGAATAGATGTAAAAATAATTATTCCTGCAAACCCCGACCACCCATTTGTATATTGGGCAGGAATATCATATTTAGGTGAATTGCTTAACGTTGGAGTAAAATGCTACCAATACGAGAAAGGTTTTGTTCATAGTAAGCTTATAATTGTTGATGGGCTAGTTTCGTCAATAGGAACGGCAAACATGGATGTAAGAAGCTTTAAGCTTAATTTTGAGATAAATGCTTTTATATATGATGAAAAAATATCCAAGAAGTTAGAAAAGCAGTTTATTGCAGATTTAAGTGACTGCTCTCAAATAGATTTGAATTTCTATATGAAACGATCAAACTTTACTAAAGTACGAGAGGCTGTCTCTAGGTTACTTTCTCCTATGCTTTAAAAAGGGTTTGGAAAACTTTTTTGAAAAAAGTTTCCCAAACCCTTTTTAAAATCTTTATTGTAAACTAGTCTAACTCGTTTCTTCTTTTTATTTTGTTGGCTTGTAGTAAAATTATAGGTTCTATTTAACGTGAGTTCGGTGCAGCTTTATTGTATCTAACTCACGTTATTTAACCATAAAACAAACAAGTATACAAGGTTCATCACCTTCGTTAATACACCAGTGGCTTTCGCCTTTAGGTATTAAAGAAGCACTTCCCCCTTCTTCATAGGTTGTTTCTCCACCACAATGTGTTTTTATTTTTCCGCTAATAATGTATGAGTATTCGTCTGCATCATGGCAGCTTTCTCCTACACTCGGAATACGCTCACCAGGCGTAAGTGAAATTACACTCATAGATACATTACTAAAAGAACCGCTTTTTGTAAATGCTGTACGCATTTCATATAAAGGCATACCTGTAGGAATTATTTCGCTAATTTTTATTCTGTCCATATTTCATTCTCCTAAGTATAATTATTATATCTCTTCAAAACTAACCACTCATGAATGACGTAATAGAAGCGCACAAAGTACGTTTATATTAAAAGTTTTGAAGGAGGGGATTGGGGAGTAAGTTTTTTCAAAAGCTTTCCCCCCAATATATTTCTTTAATATATTTTATAACATATTCTTCATTTTAGGGTCAAGAAAATCTCTAAGCCCATCACCAACAAAGTTTGCACCTATTGCAACAGAGAAAATGGCGATACCAGGAAAAGTAGACATCCACCAATAAGTAAATGTTTTTGCACCTACAGCAACCATGCTTCCCCATTCAGGTGTTGGAGGTTGTGTTCCAAGCCCAATAAAGCTTAATCCTGAAAACATTAATATTGCATTACCAATATCAAGCGTAGCCATAACAAACAATGGGCCGATACTGTTTGGTAAAATTTCTTTAAACAAAATTCTAAAGTGCGAAGCCCCAAAAGCTTTCGCAGCAGTTACGTACTCATTTTCTTTAAGTGTTATTACCATAGAACGCATTAACCTTGCATAGTTAGGCCACCATATAATAGCCATAGCAAAAACGGAATTAAGTATACTGGGGCTAAGTGCAGCAGCAATAACCATAGCAAGAATTAATGGAGGAAACGACATTACAAGTTCGGCAAAACGCATCAGAACATCGTCAACTACTCCTTGACAATATCCGGCAATACCACCGTATATAATACCAAATAAAAAGGCACAAAAAACTGTAATTAGTCCGGCAGAAAGAGAAACCTGTGAGCCCATTACTACTCTTGAAAAAATATCTCGCCCAAGCTCGTCCGTACCCATAATATGTTCGGAGGAAGGAGGGCTAAATCTGTTCATTAAATTCTGCTCAAGAGGGTCAAAGTTTGATATATACGGTGCAAAAATCATTATAACAATCCAAAATGCACATATAAACAAACCAATTTTAAATAAAATACCTTTTTGCAGGAAAAATGAGCGTAAATTAAGTTTCATCACTATTACCTCACTCTCGGGTCAATTGCCCCGTATAAAATATCTATTATCAAATTTATAATAACATAGGTTATTGAAATTAATATTGAGACTCCGCAAATTGCTGGAAAGTCTCGGGTTGTAGCCGATAAATAAGCATACTGTCCAATGCCGGGCCATGCAAAAATATTTTCAACAAAAACCATTCCGCCAAGCAAGTTACAAAATCCTATTCCGGCAACCGTCAAAACAGGTATAAGTGCATTTTTAAGTGCGTGTTTAATAACAACAGCATGTTCTTTAAGCCCTTTTGCACGAGCAGTCCTAATATAATCAAGAGACATAACCTCAAGTAAATTGGAGCGAGTTTGCCTTGCGATAAGACCCATTGTAAAAAAGCCTAAAACTGCAGCGGGCAAAACAAGGTGAGCAAAAACGTCCGAAAAAAGGTTCATGTCTTGCAGTAATATCGAATCAATAAGGTATAACCCTGTTCCACCTGTAATTGTCGGAGTTCTTGGGGAAACACGCCCCGAACCGGGCAACCATTCCAATTTATAGAAAAAAACATATAACGTAAGTAATGAGAACCAAAAACTAGGTATAGACACACCGCTTATAGATATTGTTCTAATAATTGAGTCCGAAAAACTGTTTCTGTAAACTGCCGAAATTATTCCAAAAATAATACCAAATATAATAGCTATAATCATTGCAAATATTGATAGTTCAAGTGTTGCAGGAAAATGTACTAATAAATCTTGCAAAACAGGATTTCCTGTTCTTATTGATGTTCCTAAGTCGCCCTTTAACAAATTGCCAAGATATGTTAAATATTGTATATGTAAGGGCTTATCAAGTCCCCACTTTTCTCTAAAAGCCGCTACAACCTCAGGATTATTAAGTGCTGATTGACTAAGCTTTGAGGCAATTGGGTCATTAGGAACAAGGTTTGATATGAGAAATACAAGCAAGGATAAACCAATTACTAAAAATATTAACATAATAAGCCGCCTTGCAATAAAACGCAACATAACATACCTCCTATTTATAATATAAATATCACCGAAAAAGGGGAAGCTTTAGGTTTAAACCTTAAACTCCCCCAAAAACTACCAAATACGGCTAATTAATCTGTAAATTTAAGCATACCTAATTGAATCTTGCAATAATTATTATAATATACATCATACAATTTATCGCTTACAGCAAATGATTTAGGATGCTGAATTAAGAAAGCGTATGGGCTGTTTTCAGAGATTTCTTTTTGCATTTGTTCAGAAAGCCCTTTTCTTTTCTCATTATCCATTTCAGCTGCAATTTGTTTTGCTATAGCAGCAAGCTCAGGATTTGCTGATTCTTCCCAATTAGCACGAAGACCAACAAGATTACCTGGTGCAAAAACAAGCTGATTGTTTAAGTCATAATAGTCAGGCTCCCAATGCATTACTATAAAAGGAGATTTACCTTGTCTATATTCATCAATAACAACGCCTATTTCGCTTGTTTCAATCTCAACATTAATATTTATTTTTGCTAAGTCGTCTTTTATTTTTTGAGCAATAGTAGACCATGCCATACCTTCTGAATCAAAATTAGCTACTTTTATCGTTGTTGTAAAACCATCTTTTAATCCAGCTTGTTCCATAAGTTCTTTAGCTTTATCTAAGTTTGTATAGTTATCAGGACGTGGTAATGCCCCAACAAATCCCATAGGTACAAATGAAAGAGGTATTTGAGCACCATCTCCGGCAAGAACTCTTAGTCCTTCATAATCAATTGCATAGCGAATTGCTTGTTGAACTTCTTTTTTAGAAAGAGGGCCGGAAACTTCTTCTGAACTATTCATTAATAAAAATGAAGTCATCGCAGTAGGAGTAGAAATTACACGAACACCAGGTTTATCTTTAATAAGTGCAACTTGGTCAGGTCCAATTGTAAGTGCAATATCAATTTCTCCTCTTTCAAGCATTTGCATTTGTGCATTTGAATCAGGAATTTCTTTTAATATTACTGTATTAATTTCTGGAGTTGTTCCCCAATAGTTAGGATTTCTTTCTAATATTAATTCGCTTTTTATTGTCCAGCTTTTAAGAACATAAGGGCCGCTTCCTGCTGAATTTGCATCTAAAAATTCAGCTGCAACATCTTTTCCAGTTTGTGAAGTTTTGTCTTTAATCTGTTCTTCTAAATATTTGCTATCTAAAACAGAAAATGCATTAGAAGCAATTTTTGTTAAAAATGATGAATCAACTTCTTTAAGCTTAATTACAACAGTATATTTGTCTGGTGCAGTTACTTCTGCAACATTTTCAATAATAGGGGTTGTATTGCCTTTTAAATTAATAGTACGATTTACGCTATAAACAACGTCTTCTGATGTAAATTCATTTCCTGAAGCAAATTTAACATCTTCTCTTAATGTAAAAGTATATTCTTTTCCAGTTTCATCAACAAAATACTCTTTTGCTAGACAAGGTTGTGGTTCAGTAATGTTTGAGCCTTCAAGTTTATAAAGATTATCATAAGTTGAATAAAAGTAGAAGTTACCAAACACCTCATATCCATTTGCTGGGTCAAGTGTTTGTAAGTCGCTGTCTAAACCAATAACAACAGTATCAGGTTTTACAGAGTTAGTAGGGGTTTGCCCTATATTGTCTGATGTGCTGGTTTCAGGTTTAGAAGTTGGAGTAGCTTGTTCTACTTTTGGTGCACTACAACCTGACATTATAACTGTTACAACAGTTATAAGTATAAGTGATAATTTTTTCATTATAATTTCTCCTTTACTTTCGGCATTTATTATTAGTGAATATGTTCTAAATAAATACCTTATTCTTTAAAAGACTTTTTTATTAACTAAAATAATATTAAAATTTAGTTAATTTTTTTACAGTGTAATTATAAGTCTATTATTTTGTATACAAATGGCATGCAACAAAGTGGTTTGGTTTAACTTCCATAAGCTTTGGTGCAACCTGTTTACAAATGTCTTTACAGCTAGGGCATCTGGTATTAAAATGACAACCGCTTGGAGGAGAGATAGGGCTTGGAAGGTCGCCTTTTAATATTATTCTTGAGCCTAGCGTTTTGTCGTGCGACGGAATAGCCGAAATAAGTGCTTTTGTATATGGATGAAGTGTGTCGTCATATATATTGTCACGGTCGGAAAGTTCAACTAATTTACCTAAATACATAACACCAACTCTGTTACTTGTATGGTGCACTAAATCAAGATTATGCGAAATAAAAAGATACGTCAAACTAAGCTTTTCCTGTAAATCTTCAAGCAAGTTAATTATTTGTGCTTGAATAGAAACATCAAGAGCGGCAACAGCCTCATCACAAACAATAAATTTAGGGTTAAGTGCTAATGCCCTTGCAATAACAACACGTTGTTTCTGCCCACCAGATAACTCATGGGGAAATCTTGTAAGGTGGTAATCAGCAAGCCCAACCATATCAATAAGCTTCAGAATCCTATTTTTTCTTTCATCTTTGCTACAAGCTTTATGAATTATAAAAGGCTCTGATAATATTTGTTCAATATTTCTTCTAGGGTTCAAACATGCTGCAGGGTCTTGAAAAACTATTTGAGCACTTGAAGTATATTCTTTTTGTTCTTTTGCATTAAACTTTGTTATATCCTTATCACAAAAAAGTATACTACTTTCGGCATCAGCTTTATATAAGCCTAATATCGTTCTTCCAAGAGTGCTTTTTCCACAGCCTGATTCACCTACAAGCCCCAGTGTTTCCCCTTCATATATATCAAAATCAACACCTGAAACAGCATGAACACTTATTTTTTTGCCTTTTGAAGTCTTAATATTAAATGTTTTCTTTAAATTTCGCACACTAACGATTGTCTTATTTTTATTTATCGTTTGTGCCAATATAATCATCTCTTTTCCTGTAAACTATAACTAAAAAAATCTATAATAAAATATACATACTTTGCTAAACTAAAGTTAATAAATAAAGCAACGGACTTTCCTTCCATCTGGTAGTGTTGTTAACTCTGGCTTTTCTTTTAAGCATCTGTCAAAGCATTTGTCACATCTAGGTGCAAAATTACAGCCTATAGGCATCTCGCCAGGATTTGGAACAGAGCCCTCAATTGTAAATAACTTTGATTTATGCTTTTCTTTTTTTGGAATTGCATTAAGAAGCCCACGAGTATACGGGTGTAGTGGATTTTCAAAAATATCATCTATAGAGCTATGTTCAACAATTTGCCCTGTATACATAACAATTACGCTTGAGCAAATTTCTGAAACAATTCCTAAATCATGTGTAATTAACATAACACTCATGTCTAGTTTTTGTTTCAAGTCTTTTAACAACTCAAGAATTTGAGCCTGTATTGTAACGTCAAGAGCAGTTGTCGGCTCATCTGCAATCAGAAGTTTTGGGTTACAAGCAAGTGCCATTGCAATCATAACACGCTGACGCATACCGCCCGACATTTGGTGAGGATAATCATGAAATCTGTTTTCAGGGTCGGGTATACCCGTCAAATTTAACAGTTCAATAGCTCGCTCTTTTCTTTGTTTAGATGTTAAACCTTTTTGATGAACAAGCAAGGGCTCCATAATCTGTTTACCAATTGTATGTAATGGGTTCAAAGAAGTCATAGGCTCTTGGAATATCATTGAAATATCTTTCCCACGAATATTTTGTACTTCAGCTTTGTTCATCTGCATAAGGTCATTACCCAAAAAAACAATTTCTCCAGAAATGCTTGTAGTTTCCTTTGGAAGTAATCCCATAATAGAAAGAGATGTAACACTTTTTCCGCTTCCAGATTCACCAACAATACCTACAGAAGTACCCTTTTTTATATCAAATGTAAGGTCCGTTATTACTTTAACTTTCTTTTTATTGCTACCAAACACAACATTAAGATTTTTTACTTGTAATAATGTCTCTTTTGTTAATTCCTTCATAATTACTACCTATCCTATTTATATTTTAAGACGAATGTAATTATAATGTAATACAATATAAAAGTCTAGTATTTTTTTAATGACACTGTTGTGTTAATATTGGTAATATAGTAAAATCTTTAATATTGTAGATAAAAGACATATAGAAAGTCTTTTAAAAGTGTGATTATTCAAAAAACCTTATCCTCAAACAACGAAAGCCTTGCTTGGCTATAACATATTGTAGCGACAAAGAAACGCACTTGTGCGTTTCTGATAAAAGTTCTTTGTTTCTTTCTTTCAAGAAGGAAGTCGGGGTTTGGGGCTAAAAGCCCCAATTGTCAGAGCTTCTTAAATGTTCTAAGATACTAAGTCCTATCCAAAAAACTCATTATACCAAATCAAGAACATATAAATAACCCATATTTTTCGGCTGTTATCCTTTTTAGTATTTTTATGCTCATCAAGTAATGCTACTATCTCATCAACATTAAAAAATTCATTTGCGGCTTCACTTTTAAAAGCATTTTTAACTTTGTTATAATATAGTTCTTCTTTTAGCCAAATTCTAATAGGAACAGGAAATCCTAATTTTTTCTTTTTTGCTACTTCTTCTGGCAAATATTCTTTTGCAGCCATACGAAAAGCATATTTTGTATCTGTTTTATTAACTCTAAAGCGTGTAGGAATTTTAGAAGCTACTTTAAAAACCTCTTTATCAAGAAAAGGAACTCTTACTTCAAGAGAGTTTGCCATACTCATTTTGTCAGCCTTCAACAAAATATCTCCCAAAAGCCAAAAATGTATGTCAATATACTGCATTTTTGTTATATCATCAAAATTAGAAACCTTATCATAATAAGGTTTTGTTAACTGTTGGGGAGAAAAATTTCCTGTAGGATTTTTTAATATTCTCTCTCTTTCTTTTTGAGAAAATATATTTGCATTACCTATAAATCTTTCTTCAATGGTTTTGCTTGCCCTAATAAAAAAGTTTTTGCCTTTAAAAGAAAAAGGCATAACAGAAACAAGCTTACCCAAAAATTTTCTTACACCCATAGGTAAGGAAGTAATAATCTTCAAGTCAAGAGGCTCTTTGTAAATATTATATCCTCCAAAAAACTCGTCTGCTCCCTCACCAGACATAGCAGCTTTTACATGCCCGCTTGCAACTTTGCTTACAAAAAATAATGCTATTGCAGAAGGGTCGGCTAATGGCTCGTCCATATGATACTGTACTTTCGACAGGCTGTCCCAATATTCTTCAGTAGTTATAGTTTTATTAAAGTTTTCAACACCTATTTTTGAAGATAAATTTTTTGCATAATCTATTTCATTATACTTATCATAATCAAATCCTACAGTAAATGTTTTATCAACATTTGAGCAGGCAGCAACATAACTTGAGTCTACCCCACTAGACAAAAAAGAGCCTACTTCAACATCACTTATTTTATGTTTTTGTATAGAATCCTGTATTGTTTTGTCAATTGCAGTAACAGTTTGTTCAAGGCTCATTTCTACAGGCTCAAATTTAGGCTCCCAATATCTTTTTATTTCTAGTTTTCCTTGATTAAATAAAAGATAATGTGCCGGTGGGAGTTTAAATACACCTTTAAAGAAAGTTTCATCTAAAACGGAATATTGAAAGGTCAAATAATTCTCAAGTGCAACTTTGTTTACTTCTTTTTTAAAAAAAGGATATTCCAAAAAACTTTTTATCTCGGAAGCAAAAACAAGGTTATTATCAATATTTGAATAATAAAATGGTTTTATACCAAAAAAATCTCTTACAGCAAAAACAATATCCTGTTTTATGTCATATATAACAAAAGCAAACATTCCTCTAATTTTATCAAGCATTTTTATGCCTTCCTCTTCATAAAGATGTATTAATACTTCTGAATCGGAATGGTTAGAAAAAATATGACCTTTTTCAATAAGCTTTTTTCTAAGTGACTGATAGTTATATATTTCTCCGTTAAAAACAATAACCAAGCTTTTATCCTCATTATACATAGGTTGACTTCCGTCTTGCAAATCAATAAAGCTTAGTCTCCTAAAACCTAAACTTATTTTATCATCAACATGAGTTCCAAACGAATCAGGTCCTCTGTGTACTATTCTGTCCATCATAAGGTTTATTGTTTTTTCATTATCGAGAAAACTCCCCGTAAATCCACAAAAACCACACATTTTGTTTCCTCCTCAAACCATTAGCTTTTTCCAAGTATTTCACTATTAGAAACTTTATCATAGTTTCCACATAAAATCAATCATATACATTTTTATATGTTAATCTTACATAATCATTAAAGATAATTAAGCATAAAAAATGTACATATATGTTTTTTATAATAATCTATTGTTTGAAAAAACAATAAAAGATAATAAAAAATAATAGAAATACGTAAAATGTATAATTAGTGCTTTTTATGCATTTTTTATTTTGCAATAAATCTTATGTGTATAAAATATGAATATTATATTACACATTGGAAACAAATTTGACTATTAGCTTATTTAGAGTATATAATATAATTAAGAACACATATATTTGCAATTATTTTTAAAAGCATATTGTTAAAAAAAATGTACATGATATAATGTATATAATTCATATTTTTATATATCTATAAATTAAAATTTAATCGACCTACTCTTATCCTATTAAATAATTGGTAAGAATTTATTATACGGAGGTTTATTTTATGGCTGAAAACAAGAAAAAAGAAATATTACTGGAAAGCGGAACAAATGAGCTTGAAGTAATGGAGTTTACAATAGCAGACAGACATTTTGGTATTAATGTTGCTAAAGTAGTTGAAATAATGCAATACAGTAAGGTTACACCTATGCCTAATTCAAACCCTTATGTTGAAGGTGTATTTAAACCACGTGATATTATTATGACAGTTATAAACCTCGCATCATATATGGGTTTGCCACCTAGCGAAAATGAAGATAGAGATATATTGATTATTACAAATTTTAACAAAATGAGTTCGGCTTTTCACGTACATACAGTAGAAGCCATTCACAGGATATCATGGACAGATATAGAAAAACCAGATTCCGCTATTTATGGAGGAGAAGAAGGGCTTGCAACAGGGATAGCAAGGTTTGATAACAGATTGATTACTATCGTTGACTTTGAAAAAATAATTGTTGATATAAGCCCGCAAACAGGTATACAGATAAGTGAAATTACCAGACTAGGCCCTAGAGCTATTAGTTCAAAACCTGTTCTAATTGCAGAGGACTCGCCATTGCTTGAGAGAATGTTGATAGAGTCTCTTGAAAAATCAGGGTATTCAAACGTAATATGCTGTACAAACGGTAAAGAAGCCTGGGAAAAACTTACTGAATTTAAAGAAACAGGAAAATCAATAAACGAGCAAGTTGCATGTGTAATAACGGATATTGAAATGCCTCAAATGGACGGACATAGATTAACTAAGCTTATTCGTAGTGACGAACAGCTCAAGCATCTGCCTATTATTATTTTCTCATCATTAATAAATGATGAAATGAGATTAAAAGGTCAAATGTTAGGGGCTACAGAACAAATTACAAAGCCGGAGATAGGGAATTTGGTTACTCTAATAGACAAACATATTTTATAATAAAGAATAAAAGACCGGTGGGGGCATAAAATTTGAAAATTAATAAAAGTTTTAGGGATTGGCTTGAATCTTTAATTTATGCCGGTATTATTGTTTTTGTTTTGTACTTTTTGTTTTGGCCTTTTAAGGTTGAAGGTAATTCTATGGAGAATAATTTCTATTCGGGAGATAGAATAATAGTTTCAAGAATAACAACTTTATTTTATAACTTTTCATATGGTGATATTGTTGTTTGCAATGTTGATATAAACGGAAAAGATGAATTTATTGTAAAAAGGATAATAGGTAAGCCGGGAGACCATGTTCAGATTGTTGATGAAAAAGTATTTTTGAACGATAGTGTATTAATTGAACCATATTTGGATAATAATATTACTACAGGAGACATTGACATTATATTAGAGTCCGATGAGTATTTTGTATTGGGTGATAATAGAGAGCTAAGCTTAGACAGTCGACAACTGGGAACTATAAAACATAACTTTTTGGTAGGAAAAGTGATTTTAAAGTGGTACCCTTTAAATTCAATTGAAATTTATTGATATAAAGACAACCTGAACCGATATAGTATGAAAGGTGGCTAGGTTATGTATGTTATGCAAGACGTTTCCTTTGTTAAAAAGGATATAGCTAAATTTGTGGGAAGTAGAGTTAAGCTGGAAACAAGTAAAGGTAAAAATAAAACAACAATTAGTGAGGGAATTATATCTGACGTATATCCCAGTATTTTTACTGTCCAACTTTATGATGGTAAGTTGCCATCTCGTAAGCTTTCATTTAGCTACACAGATGTATTGACAAATTCTGTAGAAATAACTTTGTGTAATTAGTATTATTTTGTAAAATTATTAATTAACTAAACGGCAATGTCACTCGTATAATGTTTATAGTGATTTGTCGTTTTTTTATTAATATTGTATGCAAACTGAAAAAGACCTTGGGAAACTTTTTCGAGAAAAAGTTTCCCAAACCCTTCAAAAAGCTTTGACTTAGAATGTTGCTTTGCAACATTCTAGCAGGGGTTATTTGCTTTTTTATCATAAGAAACATATAGGGATTAGAGCAGAAAGCCCACAAAAAACATTATTTTTATTTTTATACCACAAACTACAATTGAATAGAGCTAAAGTAAATAGTATAATTTAACGTGAGTTCGACGTAGCCGAAAATCGTAAGATTTTTCACGTTATGAGCATAAATTTAGTCTTATTTTGGCTAAATTTGTGCGAATATTATTAAAAGTTCGATATAGTTGAACAATACATAATACATATTTAAAAAAGCTAGATTAAGTATAAACTCCTTTTATTAAAGGTTTTATTATATATTATCATGTGAGGGATTATTAATGAAAAACTACAGACTGGGAGTTGACATCGGTTCTACAACAATTAAACTAGTTGTTATAGATGAGCAGAATAAAATCCTTTTTGGAGAATATCAAAGACACTTTTCAAACATACAGGAGACTCTCCTAATGCTTGCAGAAAATGCAAAAGAAGAATTGGGAAATATATGTTTTTCAGCTATGATTACAGGCTCAGGAGGGCTTTCGCTTGCGAACTGGGTTGGGTTAGGATTTATACAAGAGGTTATCGCTGTGTCAAATTGTATATCTCAATTTGCTCCAAAAACAGATGTGGCAATAGAGATAGGAGGAGAAGACGCTAAAATTATATACTTTTCAAACGGAATTGAGCAACGTATGAATGGTATTTGTGCAGGAGGAACAGGCTCATTTATAGACCAAATGGCAACACTTTTACAAACTGATGCTTCTGGATTAAATGATTTTGCAAAGGGCTACAAAGTAATATACCCAATAGCTGCACGATGCGGAGTTTTTGCAAAAAGTGATATTCAACCTCTTATTAATGAAGGTGCTACAAAACCTGACCTTGCTGTATCAGTTTTTCAAGCTGTTGTAAATCAGACAATAAGCGGGCTTGCCTGTGGTAAACCTATAAAGGGAAATGTAGCATTTTTAGGAGGGCCTCTTCATTTTTTGTCAGAACTGCGGAATCGGTTTATTGATGTTTTGGGGCTTAGTGATGATGAGGTTGTTATTCCTCAAAACTCACATCTCTTTGCGGCTATAGGAGGGGCATTATCATCACGAAACGAAAAAATCACTGATTTTGAAACCTTAATAAGCAACTTAAAATCAAATAAAAAGTCGGATTTTGAAATCGCAAGATTAAGCCCTTTATTTAAAAATAAAGATGAATATGAAAGCTTCAAAATACGTCACAATAAAAACAAAGTAACAACAAAAAAAATAAATGAATATGAGGGAAATGCATTTTTAGGGATAGATGCAGGCTCTACTACTACAAAGCTTGCGTTAATAGGAGAAGCAGGTGAGCTTCTTTATTCCTACTATGAAAGCAACGAAGGAAACCCTCTCAAAGTTATTATTAAAGCTTTAAAAGAAGTCTATTCTATACTACCAAAAAATGTCACAATAAAAAATTGCTGTGTTACGGGTTATGGAGAGGGACTAGCAAAGGCCGCATTAAAAATAGATATTGGAGAAATAGAAACAGTCGCACACTATAAAGCTGCTGCATTTTTTAAACCTGATGTAGACTTTATATTAGACATAGGCGGCCAAGATATGAAGTGTATACGAATAATCGACGGAGTAATAGATAATGTTTTATTAAATGAAGCTTGTTCCGCCGGTTGTGGTTCTTTTATCGAAACATTTGCAAAATCATTAAATCTTGAAATAAGCAATTTTGCTGATATTGCACTTTTTGCTAAAAACCCTATTGACTTAGGTTCAAGATGTACTGTTTTTATGAATTCAAGAGTTAAGCAGGCACAAAAAGAAGGTGCAGAAGTTTCTGATATTTCTGCGGGGCTTGCTTATTCAGTAATTAAAAATGCACTACAAAAAGTTATTAAAATTACCAACCCCGAGCAAATGGGCAAAAATATAGTTGTTCAAGGCGGTACTTTTTATAATGAGGCAGTTTTAAGAAGTTTCGAGATAATAAGCAAAAGGGAGGCTATACGACCTGATATAGCTGGTATTATGGGTGCTTTCGGAGCATCATTAATTGCAAGGGAGCGTTATGAAAGAGGATATGAAACAACACTAATAAAGCCTAATGAGCTTGATAAACTCGAAATAACATCAAAACTTACAAGGTGCAAATCTTGTGCAAACAGTTGCCTTCTTACTATAAATAAGTTTTCTGGAGGAAGGATTTTCGTTTCGGGAAATCGTTGTGAAAAAGGTTTAGGTAAAGAAAAAACAAATAAAGACATACCTAATTTGTTTGAATATAAATACAATACAATTTTCAACTACAAACCTTTACCACTAAAGGAAGCAAAACGTGGGGTTGTGGGTATACCTCGAGTTTTAAATATATATGAAAATTACCCTCTATGGTTTACTTTCTTTACACAACTAGGGTTTAGAGTCGAAATTTCGCCACAATCCTCAAGAAATGTTTACGAAAAAGGAATTGAATCTATCCCAAGTGAATCTGCATGTTATCCAGCAAAATTGGTACATGGGCATATTATGGAATTAATAAATAAAGGTATTAATTTTATTTTTTATCCTTGTGTTGCATATGAAAAAAAGGAAATTGAGCAGGCGGACAATCATTATAATTGCCCTATTGTTACATCATATCCCGAAAACATTAAAAATAATGTTGAAGAAATTAGGGAGAAAAATATTAATTTTATAAATCCTTTTATTAGTCTCCATAGCAAAAAGGCTCTTGCAAAAAGAATGATAGAAGTATTCCCTGAAGTTCCTAAAAAGGAAGTTATAAAAGCTGTATTATTAGCTTGGGAAGAACAAGAAAAATTTAGGAGCAATATAAAAGCAAAAGGAGAAGAAACATTAAAGTACATAAAAGATAACAACATAAAAGGAATTATTTTAGCTGGAAGACCTTATCATATAGACCCTGAAATTAATCACGGTATTCCAGAATTAATCACAAGTTATGGTGTTGCTGTACTGACAGAAGACTCAGTATCACATCTAACAAAAACAGAAACTCCACTAACAATAAGAGACCAATGGGCATATCATTCAAGGCTATATGCGTGTGCAACGCTTGTGAAGACACTTGAAGACATCGAATTAGTACAACTAAACTCTTTTGGCTGCGGATTAGATGCAGTAACAACAGATGAAGTTAGTGACATATTAAAATCAGTTAAAAAAATATATACTTTGCTAAAAATTGATGAGGTTAGTAATCTAGGTTCTGTAAAAATCCGTATTCGTTCGCTTTTTGCAGCTCTAGAAGAAAGAAGACGAAAAGGCAAAGTAATATTAAGAACGCCTATTAAAAGGAATAACAGAGTTGTTTTTACTAAAGAAATGCGTAAAAACCATACTATTTTATGCCCGCAAATGTCTCCTATTCACTTTAATTTGTTAGAGGGTGCTTTTCGCTCATGCGGTTATAATATTGAGATTATGCCGGCTATTGATAGAGATGCAGTTGATACTGGGCTTGTTTATGTAAATAATGATGCCTGTTATCCAGCGGTGATTGTAGTAGGGCAAATACTGAAAGCTTTAAAGTCAGGAAAATATGACTTAGACAATGTTTCTGTTTTTATGACCCAAACAGGCGGTGGTTGCCGTGCAACAAACTATGTTTCTTTTATAAGAAAAGCACTTGCCAATGCAGGTATGCCTAATATCCCTGTTGTATCTATTAGTGCAAACAATTTGGAGAAGAACCCAGGATTCAAATTCTCCTTTGCTTTTTTAAACAGAATAATGCAGTCTCTTGTTTATGGTGATTTGTTCATGAAGGTTCTTTATAAGGTTCGTCCATACGAAAAGGTTGCAGGTTCAGCAAACGAATTATACGAAAAATGGAATAAAATTTGTAAAAATTCTGTTAGAAAGGGTAACATAAAAGAATTTGAAAAAAACATTTACAATATTGTAAAAGATTTTGATAATTTAGAAATATTAGATATAAAAAAACCTCGTGTTGGAGTAGTAGGCGAGATACTGGTTAAATTCCACCCTACAGCAAATAATGATATCGTAACGCTTTTGGAAAGTGAGGGTGCGGAAGCTGTTGTACCTGATTTAGTTGACTTTTTCACTTACAGCTTCTACAACTCTACTTATAAAGAAAAATATTTCGGCTTCAAAAAAAGTTCAAAAATAAAATCAGATATTGCAATAAAAATTATTGAGCTTTATAGAACGTTTTATAAAAATGCATTAAAGGAGAGCAATAGGTTTGAGCCACATAAATCTATTGAGGAATTAGGAAAGTTTGCAGAACCGATTGTTTCATTAGGGAATCAGACAGGAGAAGGTTGGTTTTTGACGGCCGAAATGGTTGAGCTTATACATCAAGGGGCTAGTAATATTGTATGTATGCAGCCCTTTGCATGTTTACCAAACCACATTACAGGAAAAGGGATTATTAAGGAGTTACGCAGAATATATCCTACCGCTAATATTGTTGCTATAGATTATGACCCTGGTGCGAGCGAGGTTAATCAGCTAAACAGAATTAAGCTTATGCTTTCTACTGCTATTCGTAATATGGAAAATGAAGTAGATATTAATGAGAGTGTTGAAAATTTAAACCATTTACATCATTTGCAAAATATGCCTATTCACATTTAATAAGTGTTTATAAAATAAAGACCTTAGAGGGGAAAAACTTTTTAAAAAAAGTTTTTCCCCTCTAAAACTCCCATTTTCAAAAACTTTACATTAGGTTTATCATGTCGAATGCCAAAATTAAAGCTTTTTGAAAGGAAGGGGTTTGGGGAAGGAAAACTTTTTCCCGAAAAAGTTTTCCTTCCCCAAATATTCTATTTACTATTATAATACGATTATTATCAGGGAGTCAGTTCCTTAATAACTTCCTTAACAGTAGAAATTCTGTCAATTTTATAAGCATCTGCACCACAGAAAACTAATCCATTTTCAACATCGCCCTTAACAGAGGCAATTAATGCTGATGTAATGCAATAGGGCGTATCTTTGGGGTTACAGGGGATAAGGCAGTTATAACATTTACCTACTTTAAGGTTACCATTTCTTGTTTCTCGTACAAAGTTATTTATTATTGCTCTACCTGGAAGCCCAACAGGGCTTTTTACGATTCCAATATCTTCTTTTTTAGCATTAACATATGCATTTTTAAAATTTATATGAGCGTCGCATTCATCAGTTGCTACGAACTTAGTAGCTACTTGTATACCCGAACAACCTAAATTCAGATAATGTAAAACATCTTCTTTTGTACTAATGCCTCCGCCAAATACAACAGGTATTGACTTATTAAACTTGTTTTCGTAAGTTTTAACAAACTCAACAATTTTTATAATTTCGTTATCAAAGTTTTCATCTGATTCCAGTTCTTCAGGTTTAAACCCTAAATGCCCTCCGGCTTTAGGCCCTTCTATAACAACAATATCAGCAGTTGAGTTATAACGTTTTTCCCAAATTTTAAAAAGGACAGATGCAGCTTTAACAGAAGAAACAATAGGAGCAATTTTAGCAGTAGAGTTTTTAACAAGAGCTGGCAAATTCATTGGAAAGCCTGCACCAGAAAAAATAATATCTGCCTTACTTTCCACACAACACTTAACATATTCCTCATAGTTTTTTAGTGCAGACATAATGTTTACACCTATCAAGCCGTCCTTAGCCTTTTCCTTTGCTATAGTAATATGCTTTGCTAGTGCCTCGAGATTAGTTTTTAATGGATTTTGTTCAAATCCTGCCTCTATGTAGCCCGGATGTGCTGCAGATATTACTCCTATACCGCCCTCGCAAGCTACAGCAGACGCTAAACCCGAAAGACTAACACCCACCCCCATTCCTCCTTGAATGATGGGAATTTTTGATAATAAATTTCCTATTGTCAACGATTTAAAATACATATAATCCCTCATTTATATTAAAGTTAGTTGTAGTATTATTAAGAGAATATTATTATATTTGTTTTGCCATGTCAATGAGTAAATGCCTATTAGTAAAATTAAAATTTTATATTATTTTTCAATATAATGTTGACATACTTTTTTATCAATAATATACTTTGAATATTAACTACATTTACAACTTAAAACTTATTAATACAAATATAAATTCGGTGAAAATATTAAGAAGTATTTTCATCGAATTTTTGGTAATATAAACATAGTTTTATTCTGATATTATGCTAATAACATGATAAGTTTTCATTTAATATGAAAAATTTTTATGATATACTATAAAAATATAAGATTTTGTTATTTTTAAAAGTATTACATATAGGAGACGAAAAATGAATAATGTACAAATTAAATCTTTCGGGAGATATACTCCCAATAATATTATTTCAAACGACGATTTGAGTAAAATTGTAGATACAAGTGATGAATGGATTTTTTCTCGGACAGGAATAAAAAATAGATTTATTACTACAGGAGAAAATACATCAGATATTTGTGCAAAAGCAGCGGAAAATGTTTTAGAGAATGCAAACGTTTCTCCTAAAGATATAGATATAATAATAGTAGCAACTATTTCTCCGGACTACTATACCCCATCAACGGCTTGTATTGTACAAAGCCTAATAGGTGCTTCAAATGCTTTTGCATTTGATATAAGTGCTGCTTGTTCTGGATTTGTATATGGTCTAAGCATTGCAGAAAAATTTATTAGAACAGGGGCATATAAAAATGCACTAGTTATTGGAGGAGAGGCACTTTCTAAAATATTAAACTGGGAAGACAGGAGAACTTGCGTTCTTTTTGGTGATGGTGCAGGAGGAGCATATTTGGAAGCAAGTGACAATGAAAGCTTTATTGCAGAAGATATTTGTTCTGATGGAACAAGATATAATTCTCTAACAGGAGGGCATCTTCCAGCCAGAAATCCTTATACAGAAAAAAAAGAATATTATCCTTATTTAGAAATGGACGGAAGAGCAATTTTTGATTTTGCGGTAAAAACAATCCCAAAAAGCTTACAAATTTTATCAGAAAAATCGAATATTCCTATTGAGGAAATAAAATATATTATTCCTCATCAAGCAAATTCAAGAATTTTCGATACTATTGCAAGAAAAATGAAAATTGATATTAGCAAATTTTATTTGAATATTGATAGATTTGGAAATACATCAGCAGGAACAATTCCTATTGCACTTTCCGAAATGGTTGAAAAAGACCTAATAACTATAGGCTCAAATGAAAAAATAGCTTTAACAGGATTTGGCGGAGGATTAACTTGGGGCTCTATGCTAATAAATATTTAGCTATACTTTCAGTTAAAAAAATAAAAATGCGTTTTTGTTAAAAGTTTTGAGGAGCTTTAGAATTGATACACAAAATAAAAATATAGGAGATTACTATGAATTCAAAATTATGTGAACTTTTAGGAATAAAATACCCTATCATTCAAGGTGCTATGGCATGGATTGCAGATAGCAGTTTAGCTTCTGCTGTGTCAAACGCTGGTGGGCTAGGCATAATTGCAGCCGGTAACGCTCCGGCAGACCATGTAAAAAATGAGATTATTAAAGCAAAAGAAAAAACAAATAAACCATTTGGCTTAAATATAATGCTTCTTTCTCCATATGTTGATGACATAGTACAGTTGGTTCTTGATGAAGATATAAAAGTTGTTACTACAGGTGCAGGAAACCCTGGGAAATACATGGCAGCTTTTAAAGAAAAAAATATTAAGGTAATACCTGTTGTTCCTTCTGTAGCACTTGCAAAGCGTATGGAAAAAACAGGTGCTGATGCAATTGTAGCAGAAGGTATGGAGTCAGGTGGGCATATTGGTAAGCTTACAACAATGGCAATGTTACCTCAAATAGTAGATGCTGTCGATATTCCAGTAATAGCGGCAGGAGGAATTGGCGATGGAAGAGGAATGGCAGCAGCGTTAATGCTTGGAGCAGAAGCAGTCCAGTTAGGAACAAGATTTTTAGTAGCGAATGAATGTACGGCACATAGCAACTTTAAAGACGTAATATTAAATGCAAAAGATATTGATACAACAGTTACGGGAATGGGTACAGGGCATCCTGTAAGAGTTATAAGAAATAAACTTGCAAGAAACTTAGAACAGTTGGAAAAGGAATATTTAGACCAAAAAGTCTTTACAGAAAAATTTGACGAACTTGGAAAAGGTTCACTAAGAAAAGCTGTAGAAGAGGGCGATATTGAATATGGTTCAATTATGTCGGGGCAAATTGCAGGGCTTATTAAAAAAGAACAATTATGCGAGGAAATATTGCAAGAGTTAATGAGCGAATGCAGAGAAACAATTAAGGCTTTGTCTGAAAGGTGGAGTTAGTATGAAAACCGCTTTTATGTTTAGTGGGCAAGGCTCTCAATATGCAGGAATGGGTAAAGAGTTTTACGAAAACTTTCCTATTTGTAAGCAAATTTTTGATTATGCTGATGAAGCACTTGGAATGAGCATATCAAAATTATGCTTTGAAGGTGGGGAGGATTTAGACAAAACCGAATTTACTCAACCCGCTGTTTTAACTGTTGGTATTTGTGCATATAAATTAATGCAAGAAAAGAATATTGTTCCTGATTATGTATTAGGATTAAGCTTAGGAGAATATTCTGCACTTGTTGCAAGTGGAGCAATGAATTTTAAGGAAACTGTTTCTTTAGTCAGAAAAAGGGGAAGGTTTATGACAGAGGCTTGCCCAGAGGGTGTAGGGGTAATGTCTGCTATTATGAATTTAAGCCGTGAGGCAGTTTTAGAGGCTTGCGAAGAGGCTTCTTACTTAGGCGTTGTTACACCGGCAAACTACAATATGCCAGCTCAAATAGTGATTGCTGGAGAAGTAGAAGCAGTAAAAAAAGCAGAGGAACTAGCATTACAAAAAGGTGCAAAGCGTTGTATGAGACTTAAAGTAAGCGGTGCATTTCATACAAAGCTTCTTGAATCCGCTTCAATTAAACTAAACAATGAATTAAAAAACATTACAATTAATGATATGAACATACCTGTTGTAACAAATTTAACAGGGGATTTTATTAAAAGCAAAGATGACATAGTTCCTACTCTCACGGAACAAGTTATGAGTTCGGTTATGTGGGAGGATTCTATTGTTAGATTAATTAATTTGGGTGTTGATAACTTTATCGAACTTGGTTGCGGAAAAACTTTATCATCTTTTGTTAAAAAAATTGCTAATTCTATTGATAAAGAAGTTAAAGTATCTAATGTTGAAGATTTAAAAAGTTTTGAAGCTGTTTAGTGTTTCTAGGAGGTAATTAAAATGCTGAAGGATAAAACCGTAATTGTTACGGGTGGAGGAAAAGGAATAGGGAGGGAAATAGCTTTACAGTTTGCAAAACAAGGTGCAAATATTGTTTTGAACTACAGAAGCGATTTATCTGATGATGTTATAAAAGAAATAGAAGCAGAAGGTGTAAAATGTATTGCTTTTAAAGCTGATGTAAGTAATTTTTCAGAAGCATCAGAACTTGTAAAAAAAGCAAAAGAGGAATTTGGAACAATAGACGTTTTAGTAAATAATGCAGGAATTACTAAAGATGATTTACTTATACGTATGAGTGAGGAAGCTTTTGATGATGTTATACAAATTAATTTAAAAGGCGTTTTTAATATGGTAAAGCACGCCTCAAACATTATGCTAAAACAAAAGTCTGGTACAATAATAAACATGTCAAGTGTTATTGGTGTAACAGGAAATATTGGTCAAGTTAATTATGCGGCAAGTAAAGCCGGCATTATCGGGCTTACAAAAAGTGTTGCAAGGGAGTTAGCAAGCAGAGGAATAACATGTAATGCAATAGCACCTGGTTTTATAGAAACAGAAATGACAAAAACTCTTTCAGATAAAGTTAAAGAGCAGTCTTTAGAAAAAATTCCACTAAAGCGTTTTGGTACAGCTAAAGAAGTTGCCGAGCTTGCAGTTTTTCTTGCACTAGGTAAATACATTACAGGTCAAGTTATAAATATTGACGGCGGTATGGTTATGTAGCCAATAATTTATCGACATAAACTTTTAAGGAGAACTTAAATGACATCAGAGTGCATATTAAATTATTGTATTAACAATTTTAAAGGAACTGTACTTATTGAAAGCTGGGGAGAAAAATCAGTTTTCTATAATCTAAATAATAAATTTAAACGAGGGGTATACTTTCTTACTGTAAAAGAAAAAGATGGTGAAAACGATAAAGCCTCTAATTTAAACAGACAGGGTGTTTTTAGAGTTAATTTGGGAATCAGAAAAAATACTTTTAAAAAGTTATTCGGCGATATACCTAAAAGGCCGCCCGCGGGCGGTGTCGTTAAAATGGATTATGATTTTACACAGTTAAATAAAATTATTCCTCATCCTGTATATGCATGGATGGGTTGGATAAGCATACTTAATCCTACAAAGGAAGCCTTTGAGGATTTAAAAACACTAATAGAGGAAGCTTATTTGTTTTCGCAAGAGAAATTTGATAAGAAAAAATAGATTAGTACGACATGTGTTTAACAGAGCGGCAAAAGTTCGGTGAAATTCGCTAAAGGATATTTACTCGAACTTACGTTAATATATATTTAATAATTACATTTGAGTAATTTAATAACAGATACATTTACACAAGGAGGTTTATATGAACCGTAGAGTTGTTATTACAGGAATGGGTGCAGTTACACCTATAGGAAATACTGCACAAGAATTTTGGGAAAATGCAAAAAAAGGTACTTTAGGTATAGATTTTATTACAAAATTTGATACAACAGATTATAAAGTTAAAATAGCGGCAGAAGTAAAAGGTTTTAACCCAGAAGATTACATGGCAGGGAAAGAAACCAAAAGAATGGATATTTTCTGTCAGTTTGCTATCGGTGCGGCAACGCAAGCAGTAGAAGACAGCGGATTAAACTTGAACGATATTGATAAAAGACGTTTTGGCGTAATAGTAGGAGGAGGAATAGGAGGGCTAGGCTCAATTGAAGCACAAGTTATTAAAAATACAGAAAAAGGTCCAAGCAGAGTTGCTCCTCTTTTTATACCAAGTGCTTTAGTTAACATGGCAGCTGGAAATATAGCTATTAAATATGGTGCAAAAGGTGTTTGTACATCTGTTGTTACCGCTTGTGCCGCTTCAAATAACAGTATTGGCGAAGCATTTAGAAGCATTAAACATGGTTATTCTGATATAATGATAGCTGGCGGAGCTGAATCATCTATAACAAAAATAGGTATTGCAGGCTTTACTAGCCTAAAAGCTTTATCCGAAACAAACATACCAGAGCGTTCATCTATGCCTTTTGATAAAGAAAGAAACGGCTTTGTAATGGGTGAGGGTGCAGGAATATTAATTCTTGAAGAGTTAGAAATGGCTAAAAAACGTGGTGCAAAAATATATGGTGAAATTATAGGATACGGAACAAATTGCGATGCTTACCATATGACTAGCCCAGACCCAGAGGGAGAAGGTGCTGCTGTAGCAATGGAATTGGCAATTGCTGAGGCAGGAATAAAACCTGAGGAAGTAGGATATTTGAACGCACATGGTACAAGTACCCAAGCAAACGACTTTGGAGAATCATTAGCAATCAAAAAAGTTTTTGGTGAGTATGCATATAATTTACCTGTAAGCTCAACAAAATCAATGACAGGGCATTTATTGGGAGGTGCTGGTGCTATTGAGGCTATAGCATCTATTATGGCTATTAGAGACAGTTTTGCCCCTCCAACAATAGGATATAAAGTTAAAGATGAAGATTGTGACTTAAACTACGTTCCAAATATTGGTGTTTCAAAAGAAATTAACTATGCATTAAGTAATTCCTTCGGTTTTGGTGGACATAATGCAGTTTTATGTTTCAAAAAATGGGAGGATTAATATGAATTATAACGAAGTGAAAGAAATTATAAAAATTATAGATAAATCGACGTTTTCGGAATTTGAATTGCGTTTGGGTGATGCTTATGTTAGAATGAATAAAGGTATCACTACAAGCGAAAAAAAACCACATATAACTAAACACGAGCCACAGATCCCTGATGTTATTGACGAGCCTATTACTATTATTCCAGAAGAAAAGCCTATTATCGGAGAGGGTAATATTGTAACTTCACCTATAGTTGGTACATTTTACGAAAGCCCTTCACCAGACAAAGAGGCTTATGTTAAGGAAGGCGACACTGTTAAAAAAGGTGACGTTCTATGTATTGTCGAAGCTATGAAAGTCATGAATGAAATTACAAGTAATTTTGATGGCAAGATAGCTGAAATATTTGTTAAAAATGAACAGATGGTGGAATATAATCAGCCTTTGTTTAGAATTGTAGATTGATAAAATTATGGATTAATTATATACAGAGTTATAATATATAGCAATTATATACGAAAAAGAAACGCACATAGTGCGTTTCTTACAAAAGTTTTGAAGGATAGGTTTTGAGAGGGAACTTTTTTAAAAGTTTCCTCTCAAAGGTTTTAATTATAACTAATGTTTTAAATATATAACCAATTAGGAGGTAACAATGGAAATAAATATAAATCAAATAATGGATATTATACCGCATAGATACCCTTTTTTGTTAATAGATAGAGTTATTGACGTTGTTCCTGGTGAAAAAATAACAGCTATTAAAAATGTTACAATGAACGAAAACTTTTTTACAGGGCATTATCCTGGTGAACCTGTAATGCCAGGGGTGCTTATTATTGAGGCTATGGCACAAGCAGGAGCGTTTGCAATATTATCACTAGAAGAGTTTAAAGGAAGAACGCCGTATTTTGGTGCAATAAATAATGCAAAGTTTCGGGCAAAGGTTGTTCCAGGTGATACTTTAAGACTAGAGGTTGAATTTGTAAAATTAAAAAAATCAGCAGGAATAGGAAAAGGTATTGCATATGTCGGTGACAAAAGAGTAGCCGAAGCCGAGCTTACTTTTATGATTGGATAGGTGGACGCTATGTTTAATAAAATATTAATAGCAAACCGTGGAGAAATAGCTGTTAGAATAATAAGAGCCTGTAAAGAAATGGGTATTTCTACAGTAGCTGTTTTCTCGGAAGCAGACAGAAATGCACTACATACACAGCTTGCAGATGAAGCAGTATGTATTGGTGGCAATAGAGCAACGGAATCGTATTTAAATATGCAGAATATTATTAGTGCCGCTTGCAACACAAAGGCACAGGCTATTCATCCGGGTTTTGGTTTTTTAGCGGAAAATTCGGTTTTTGCAGAAATGTGTTCGGAATGTAACATAAAATTTATAGGCCCTGACCCAAAAACAATAGACTTAATGGGTAATAAATCGAATGCAAGAAAATTAATGATTAAAGCTAAAGTTCCTGTTATTCCTGGAAGTGAAGGAACTATATCTACAGTTAAAGAAGCAAAAAAAGTAGCTGCCGATTTTGGATATCCTGTTATGGTTAAAGCTTCAGCAGGCGGTGGCGGAAAAGGTATAAGAATTGTCGAAAACGAAGATGAAATGGAAAAGCAGTTTTTAGCCGCAAAAACTGAAGCAAAAGCAGGTTTTGGCGACGACAATGTTTATATAGAAAAAATGATTATTAATGCAAGGCATATAGAGGTTCAGGTTTTGGGAGACGATTTCGGAAACATTATTCATTTAGGTGAAAGAGACTGCTCTCTGCAAAGACGCAACCAGAAAGTTTTGGAAGAAGCACCATCTGTTGTTATTAGTGATGAAAAAAGAAATGAAATAGGAAAGGCAGCGGTTATGGCGGCAAAAGCAGCAAACTATAAAAATGCCGGAACTATTGAATTTTTATATAAAGATGATAAGTTTTATTTTATGGAAATGAATACAAGGGTACAGGTTGAGCACCCTATTACAGAAATGATTACAGGAATTGATATTGTAAAAGAACAAATTAGAATAGCTTATGGATTAAAGATTAGTTATTCACAAAAAAGTGTTAAATTTTCAGGGCATTCAATAGAATGTCGTATTAATGCTGAAAACCCTGATAATAACTTCTCTCCTTCTCCCGGAATGATAAATTATTTATTTTTGCCGGCAGGTGGCTTAGGTTTAAGAGTTGACAGTGCAGTTTATGCAGGATATACAATTCCGCCTTTTTATGATTCAATGATTGCAAAAGTTATTACAAAAGGCAGTACAAGAGAAGAAGCAATCTCAAAAATGAAACGAGCATTATCAGAGCTTATTATAAAAGGTATTGATACAAATATAGATTTTCAAATGGATATTCTTAATAACAGTGATTTTGTAAAAGGTGAGTATGATACAGGTTTTATTGCAAGAGAAATATTGAAATGAAAATGTAACATTAGGGGAATGATTGTAAATGAGCCTTTTTAAGAAAAAAAAGTACGTTCCTATTGACATAAATAAACAACAGTCATATGGAAGTGAACCGATTATACCAGACGGATTATGGGTAAAATGCTCATCTTGTGGTAAGACTATATATAAAAAAGAACTGGGAGAAAGTAAAATTTGTCCTCACTGTCAAGCCGGTTTTCGTCTAAGTGCAAAAGAGAGAATAGAAATAACTGTTGATGAAGGTTCGTTTATAGAGTATGACGAAAATATGATAGCCAAAAACCCAATGAGCTACCCTGATTATGAACCAAAGCTTAAAACCTTGCGTGAAAAAACAGGCATAAATGATGCTGTGGTTTGTGGAATATGTTCTATAAAAGGTGTTAATGCTTTTATTGCTGTAATGGACGGCAATTTTATTATGGGGAGTATGGGTTCTGTAGTTGGCGAAAAAATAACAAGAATTTTTGAACATGCCACAAAAGAAAATCTACCTGTAATAGTGTTTACCGTTTCAGGTGGAGCAAGAATGCAGGAAGGGATAATCTCCCTTATGCAAATGGCAAAAGTAAGTGCTGCTGTAGCTAGACATAGCGACAAAGGGCTTCTTTACATAACAGTTTTGACAGACCCTACAACGGGTGGAGTTACTGCAAGCTTTGCTATGCTAGGAGACATAATTTTGTCTGAACCAAAGGCAGTTATAGGTTTTGCAGGCAGAAGAGTTATTGAGCAGACAATAAGGCAGACTTTGCCTGATGATTTTCAGACGGCGGAATTTGTTTTGGAGCATGGTTTTATAGACAAAATTGTTCCTCGCAATGAAATGAGAGAGGTTTTATATACAATTTTGAAACTTCATCATAAGTAATAGTTTATTAAGTATAAACTTTAGAGTTAAGATAATACTATTTTGGGGCTTTTGGTCCCGAACCTTTAAAGAACTTTTGACGGAATGTCGTTTTTGCGGCATTCCTTGTTGAGGTTTTCTAGGGCTTTTATCTTTTATAAATAAAAGGGTGGTTTTTATGACCAATGCATATAATAAAGTAACGATTGCCAGAAGGGTAACTCGCCCAACAGCACGTGAATATATAGATTTAATATTTGATGATTTTATTGAGTTTTTTGGAGATAGAGCTTTTAAAGATGATAAAGCAGTTATAGGTGGTATTGCTTCAATATCAGGTATGCCTGTAACAGTAATAGGAATACAAAAGGGGCATACTCTTGAAGAAAATATAAAATGCAATTTTGGTTCTCCTCACCCCGAAGGATACAGAAAAGCACTCCGCCTTATGAAGCAAGCAGAGAAGTTCAAACGCCCCGTAATTAATTTTATAAATACGTCGGGTGCATATTGTGGAGTTGGTGCAGAGGAGCGAGGTATGGGTGAAGCAATAGCAAGAAATCTTTTTGAACTTTCCAAGCTAAAAACCCCTGTAATAAGTATTATAATAGGTGAGGGCGGAAGCGGAGGAGCGTTAGCACTTGCTTTGGCAGACAAAGTTTGGATGCTTAGTAATTCGGTTTACTCTATTTTGTCGCCAGAAGGTTTCTCAAGTATTTTGTGGAAAGATTCATCAAGAGCGTCCGAAGCAGCAGAACTTATGAAGCTTACAGCGGATGATTTATTAGATATTAAAATAATAGACAAAATAATAATGGAACCATTAGACGGTGCTGAAAACGATTTAGAAAATATTTCCGGGGAAATGAAAAGAAGTATTGTTGAGGAGCTTTACAGTCTTTGTAATAAAAGTACAGATGATTTATTAAATGAACGATATGAACGATTTAGAAAATTTGGAGAATTTGAGGAACAAGTATGCGTTTAATTTTTGGGCTCGGTAATCCCGAAAAAGACTACAAAGGTACAAGACATAACGTTGGTTTTGAAACGATTAATAAGCTCGCATATGATTTTAATATTGAAATCAATAAGGCAAAATTCCGTGCTCATATAGGAGAAGGCTTTATTGCAAATGAAAAAGTAATGCTTATAAAGCCCCAAACATATATGAATTTGAGCGGCGAGTGCGTAAGAGAAATTGTGCATTTTTATAAACTGTCAGCAGAAGATATAATTGTAATTTATGATGATATTGATTTAGATATAGGGCAAATCAGAATAAGAAAAAAAGGCAGTGCTGGTGGTCAAAACGGAATGAAAAACATATTATATCATTTAGAGACTGATGAGTTTATTCGTATTCGTATAGGTGTTGGTGAAAAGCCCAAAGGTTGGAATTTAGCTGACTATGTTTTGAGCCGTTTCAAACCAAGTGAAATGGAAGATATTATTAGTGGGATTACTAAAGCAGGAGACGCAGTTGAAACTATAATTAGGCTGGGCGTAAGCGAGGCTATGAATATATTTAATAAGAAATCGGAAAAATAATATTAAATATTTCTGAAAGAAGTAGGGGATTGGGGCTTAAAGCCCCAAAAGCTAATTTAATTATACAGATTAATTTGATTATAACTAGAGGTGCTAACATTGAATGTAATAATAGAACCGCTAAAGTCTTTAGAAAGCTTTAAGGTAATTACGGAAAGCATACAAAAAGATATAACACCTGTTCTATGTACAGGTGTAATAGATTCTCAAAAATGCCATCTGGCGTATAGTATACAAGAAACACTTAATAGACCATCAATTATAATAACACACTCCGAACTGCATGGAAAAGAAATATATGAGGACATGCGGTTTTTTTTGCGTGACAAAGTTAAGTATTATCCATCAAAAGACATAATTTTTTACAACGCAGACGTAAGAAGCATAAATATAACAAAACAAAGATTGAATATACTTAACAGCTTAATAAAAGGCGAAAACATAACAATTATTTTATCTGTTGAGGCATTATTTGATAGATTAACACCAAAAGATATATTTTCAAAGTATATATTAGAACTTTCGGTAGCAGATGAAATTACAATAAAATCACTTATAGAAAGACTTCTTTTAATGGGGTATGAACGTGCCGAGATTGTTGAGGGAGCTGGGCAGTTCGCAGTACGTGGAGGAATAGTTGATATATATACAACCGTTTACGAAAACGCAATAAGAATAGAGTTTTGGGGAGACGAAATAGATTCTATTCGTTTGCTAGATTCATTTTCACAACGCTCAATCGAAAAGGTGGAGAAAGTTGAGATTTTCCCAATGAGGGAGTTTGTATATAACGATGATGACATAAAAAATGCCATCTCTGAAATAGAGAAAGAATACAATGAAAGTTATAAAAATTATGTTAATAAAAACCTTATAGAAGAAAGCGAAAATTTAAAAGATACTGTTTCAGAGGTGCTAGAGAAACTAAAAGAAAACAAAGGCTTTTCTGGAGTAGATAAATATATCAATTTTTTTTATAAACAGTCAGTTTCACTTTTTGATTATTTGCCTTCTGATACTTTGGTTTTTTTTGACGAGCCTTCAAGAGTTGCTCAACACGCTGAGAATGTATTAGAAGAATTTAACGAAAGCATAAAAAATCGTATTTTAAAAGGGTATATGCTTCCTTCTCAATCAAATATGATTTTTTCATATCCAGAGATAAGCCATTTTTCACAAAGATTTAGCAGAGTTTTGTTTTCATTGTTAACTCATAACATTAAGGAAATAGCAATAAAACAGGTTGTTGATTTTTCCGTAAAATCTACAATTGCATTAAAACAGAGAATAGACTTGTTCCTTGAAGATTTAAAATATTATTGTGAAAATGGCTATAAAATTGTTATCTTATCAGGTTCTTCAACAAGAGGAAAAAGACTTGCAGAAGAAATGTTACAAAATAATATTTCGGCAAAATTTGTAGATTCTTTGGAGGGAGAAAAGCTTAATCCTTCAAATGTAATTATAACAAAAGGTAATTTAAACAAAGGGTTTGAGTATCAGCATATTAATCTTGTTTTTATTACGGACAAAGAGCTTTTCGGTGACGAGAAGAAAAAGAAAAAAATAAAGAAAAAGAAAGGCTCAAAGATAGAAAGCTTTACTGATTTAAAAATTGGAGATTATGTTGTTCATGATAATCACGGAATAGGAATTTACAAAGGAATAGAGCAAATTGTTACAGATGGAATAAACAAAGATTACTTAAAACTCCAGTACCATGACGGAGGTATATTATACGTTCATACCAGTCAAATGGATATGATACAAAAATATATTGGTGGTGAAGGGCTTAAAATAAAGCTCAATAAGCTTAGTGGTACAGAGTGGGCGAAAGCAAAAGCCAAAACAAGAAAAGCAGTACAAGTATTGGCAAAAGATTTAATTGACCTTTATGCAAAGAGGCAAGCGGCTGTAGGGCATATATTTAGTAAAGATACTGTTTGGCAAAAGGAATTTGAAGAGATGTTTCCGTATGAAGAAACAGATGACCAATTGACAGCAATTGAAGATGTTAAAAAGGATATGGAATCTCAAAAAGTTATGGATAGGCTTATATGTGGTGATGTTGGTTATGGAAAAACAGAAGTAGCAATACGTGCTGCATTTAAAGCGGTACAAGATAACAAACAAGTTGCATACCTTGTACCTACTACAATATTAGCACAACAGCATTATAATACATTTGTTCAAAGAATGAAGGATTTTCCTATTGGAATAGAAATGCTTTCGAGATTTCGTACAAGAAAGCAGCAAAGTGAAAGTATGGAACGCTTAAAAAAAGGATTGTCTGACATCGTTATAGGAACTCACAGAATACTATCAAAGGATTTACAATTCAAAGATTTAGGTTTAGTAATTGTAGATGAGGAGCAAAGATTTGGCGTTGCACACAAAGAAAAGCTGAAGCAGTTAAAGAAAAATGTAGAGGTTTTAACGCTAACGGCTACACCGATACCAAGGACACTTCACATGAGCCTAACAGGTATAAGAGATATAAGCGTTTTGGAAGAACCTCCACAAGAAAGGCAGCCAGTTCAAACATACGTAATGGAGTACAATCCTGAATTTGTAAAAGATGCAATAAACCGAGAGCTTGCGAGAGAAGGGCAAGTATACTATCTTTATAACCGTGTTAAAAATATTTCCGATATTGCAGCGAAAATACAGAAACTTGTTCCACAGGCAAATGTCTCATATGCTCACGGGCAAATGTCCGAGCATGAGCTAGAAAACATTATGGTTGATTTTATAAACGGTGATATAAACGTACTTGTTTGTACGACTATAATAGAGACAGGGCTTGATATCAGGAACGTTAATACAATAATAATACAAGATGCCGATTACATGGGGCTTTCACAGCTATACCAGCTAAGGGGACGTGTTGGGCGTTCCAACAGGCAGGCTTACGCATACCTAATGTACAAGAGGGATAAAGTTTTACAGGAGAATGCCGAAAAGCGTCTCCAAACTATTCGTGAGTTTACAGAATTTGGCTCAGGGTTTAAAATAGCGATGAGGGACATGGAAATTCGTGGGGCTGGAAATTTACTAGGCGGAGAACAGCATGGTCATATGGATGCAGTTGGTTATGATATGTACTGCAAGCTGTTAGACGAGGTTGTTATGGAAATGAGAAATCAGACACCTCCCGATAAATTTGAGACAACAATTGACATTAACATCAATGCCTATATTCCGGAATACTACATTGAGAACGAGGAGCAGAAGCTTGAGATTTACAAAAAAATATCATTAATAGAGACAGAGCAAGATTATTTTGACATTCAAGAAGAAATAGAGGACAGATTTGGTACAATAACATCAAGTGTTCAAAACCTTCTCGAAATAGCCTTAGTAAAGGCATATGCACACAAGCTTGGCATTTTGTCTGTTAATCATAGGGGAGAAAATATCATTATGACTTTCAGGCACAATGCAAATGTAGACCCAGCAAAAATTGTGGATTATGTTTCCAAAAACAGAGACAGGTTATCATTTGCTATTGGAATAAATCCTGTTCTAACGTATAAGGTTATAAAGGAAAAGGGTGGTATTGATTTATTTAAGGTTAGGGAGTTATTAGCTGATATTAACAAATAAATTATTAATAAATTAATTATAAATTAATTATAAATAAGACCTTGGGGAAACTTTTGAAAAAGTTTCCCCAACCCCCTTCAAAACTTTTATCAGAAACTCGTTTCACTCGTTTCTTTTTCGTTGCTTTGTTTTGTTGCCTGCCTACTAATGATTTTCTTAGTCTAATTTGTCATCAAATTTAATTTCCCCATAAGTTTTCTCAAAATTTTTAATTGCTTTTCTAATATAAATTAATATTTGACTATTTGCTGAACGCCCTTCATATTTACATATGTAATGAAATTTTGATAACAACTCCTTATCTATTCTTAATGATAAATACTTAATGTTTTTCATACAATCACCTACTTTAAAATTATTCTGGGTTCATATTTATAATATTACAATAAAAATATGATACTATGTTACTTATGGGTTCATAATTTAAAAAGAGAGGTGTTAATAATGAAAGTAGCAGTAATTGGCTCAAGGGACTTGAACATTAGCAACTTAGAGGACTATATTCCAAAAGAAACTACAGAAATTATATCAGGGGGAGCAAAGGGCATTGACTCATGTGCAAAAAAATATGCATTAGAAAATAATATAATGCTAACGGAAATTTTACCTAATTACAGAAGGTATGGAAGAAAATATGCACCTTTACAGAGAAATGAATTAATTATTAAAAGCAGTGACTTGGTTATAGCATTTTGGGACGGAAAAAGTATGGGAACAAAATACGTAATAAATAAATGTAAAGAACTAAAAATAAAAGTTAAAGTTTTTATAATTGTATAAACTCTACCAGTTACAATAAATTAAACCCATACATAAGAAACAAAAGAAGAAACGCACAAAGTGCGTTTCTGGCAAAAGTTCTTTGCTTCTTTCTTTCAAGAAAGAAGTCGGGGTTTGGGGCTGAAAGCCCCAAAATCCTTTAATTTTAATATATAACTAAATAAATAAATCCCTCCTTCCACCTTCAATTAAATCTAAATTTTCTAAAACAAGCTTCCTAACTTTATCGCTTTCAATTGAACTTATTTTGCTTTCAATAAGAACTGCCGCCCTCTTGTTAAACTCTTCGTCACCGTAATCTTGCATATATTCTTTTAAGGTCATTAAAGCATTAGGAAGACATACATTTTTTATGTTTCCTGATTTAGCCAATGACATAAAACGGTCTCCTGTCCTGTTTTTTCTGTAGCAAGCAGTGCAAAAGCTTGGAACAAGCCCCTCCTCCAAAAGCCAGTATATTACGTCTCTTGCGGTTCGATTGTCGGCTACATCAAATTGTGAGCCCTTCTTCTCCCTTAAAGAATAGCCACCAACTTCTACAGATGAACCTCCGCTTATTTGTGAAATACCTATTCTGATTAATTCTTTACGCATTTCCGCAGTTTCTCTTGTAGAAACAATCATTCCTGTAAAAGGAACGGCAAGACGTATAATAGCAACAATCCTTTTGAATGTTTCATCATCTACAGCGTTTTTGTAATTAATGCTGTCAACACCTTCAGCATTGCAAATTCTGGGAACAGAAATTGTGTGGAATCCTACTCCGAACTTTTGCTCAAGATGCTCGTTGTGTATCATAAGCCCTAAAACCTCATATCGGTAATCATAAAGCCCAAACAGAACGCCAGCTCCAACATCATCAATACCCGCTTCCATAGCCCTGTCAAAAGCTGTTGTATGGTATTCATAATTTTTTTTAGGACCTGCGGAATGATATTTTTCGTATGTTTCTTTGTGGTAAGTCTCTTGAAACAAAATATATGTTCCAATTCCGATATCTTTAAGTTTTTTATAATTTTCAACTGTTGTTGCTGCAATATTTACATTTACTCTGCGGATTTCACCATTATCAAATTTCATGTCATATATAGTTTTAATACAATCTAAAATGTATTCTATAGGGCAATTTACAGGGTCTTCACCAGCTTCTAAAGCAAGTCTCTTATGCCCCATTTTTTCTAAAATTGCTACTTCTTCTCTGATTTCTTCCATTGTAAGTTTTTTTCTTTCAAAGACATTTGTGCAATTAAAACCGCAGTATTCACATTTATTAACACAATAGTCGCTTACATAAAGAGGAGCGAAAATTACAACTCTCTCGCCGTAAATTCTTTCTTTTATTTTCCCAGCAATATCAAAAATTCTTTCCCAATGTTCTTTCTTATCGGTTGTTATTAGTGCAGCAACTTCTTCATGATTTAAACCTTCAAATTTTTCTGCTTTATTTAAAATGAATTCAATTTTGTCATTTGTAGTAGCTTTTGCATTTTTTAACAGGTTGTTTATATATTTTTCGTCTATAAAGAACTTTTCTTCACTCATTTTTACTCCTCCTTAGAAGTTGCTTTAAGTCAATCTTTTAGTATAGGTTAGAGATTCTAAACAGGTTCACATATTTGTTTTTGTGAAACTGCCGTTTTTACAGTAACAGAGGGCAATTTACCCAACTTACCTGTAAGCTTGTTTATTTCGTCCATAGTCCCCATTACCGTTATTGATATTACGGCAATGTTATAATCATCAAAAGGTAGCCCCATTCTGCCTCGTACTAGTTCTTTATGCTCTGATACAATTGAGTTAAATTTTTGTTGGCTTTCGGAAGGGTTTTCTAGTATTGCACTTATTAGTGCTATTTTTTTCATAAATATTCTCACTCCCAACACAAAAAAACCTTTAATACCTAATTTGTTACAAAATATGCTAATGGTTCAAATTAACTTATTTTGTAGAAATATAGTTTAAAGGTTGTCATAATTTTATAAAAAGCTTGTTTTGTATATAAACATAGCCTGTACTTTATTAAATTAGGCGATACCTTTCAAATCAGAATATTTCTTTTTTGTTAGGTCTATATATTTATATACTAATACAATATATGAGTAATGTAAATCATTTTTTTATTAAATCTCTTGTGTCATTATAAAATATTTGATATACAATATATATGTTATTATCTAAAAAAAACTAATTAATAGCTTTATAAATAACTTTAAATAAATCTTTATCATCTAATCTGTAAGCAAAATTCATTTTATAAATAACATTATCAATTTCAATAGCTTGCTCACAATTCAATAATTCTTCAAAGGTACATTTTTTTTCAAGAAGTTTTTCTTCATTTTTATATGTTCTTTCAAGCTGTTTAGCATCATCTGAGTTATTAAATACATTTCCGTAAAATAACCTAATATTGCTAGGATTGTCAGTTTGTTCAGCAAAAACATTTAAACAAGCAAAGCTTAAAGAAAATATTATTGACATAAACAAAAAAACTTTTTTAGAATACATAAAATCACCTCAAAAATTATATATACATAAAATATTTTAAATATTTTAATATAATATATATATATATATTATATTATATTAAAAGTCAATATATAGATAAAACGAACAGTAATTTTTTTATTATATTATAAATTTAGTTCATTTATAGTAAAAAAATAAAAAACCTTGTAACATTATATAGCTACAAGGTTTTTATTTTAACTACAATCTGGTTAACCAATACCCGTGACTGCCCTCACCGGTTTTTATTTCATCGCAATATTTAAACTGGCTAAACCCAAGTTTATTTGCATTAAGCCTATATCCGCTTTCATAAATTGAGGGAACACCTAAAAAATATGCAGGAGAAGAGGTTTTCTCTTCCATACCTAAAATTAGATGATTATTTTTTTTGTAAGAAGAAATTATAAATGGGTGATTCATAAATTCCCAGAAATCAATAGGTAAAAGAGCAAGCTCTTTTAGTGAGATTCTAACCCACTTTACGGGTTTATTTTGTTTTTTAAAAGGAACCATAGTTGCATTATTGTCAAACAAAAACGCTATTTCATCCTTAATTTTGAAGTTGTTTGCTTCTGTAGCTTTAACATTTTCTTTTGAACCTATATTATACAACCCCTGCAAATCCTCTTCTGATAGGAATTTGTAATATTCGAGTTCTCTTAATTCCCTATTGAACTTCCTTGCCATAGCTTTAAATGTTTCATGTATATTTTCTAATTTATCTTGTTCGCTTGTTTCTTTTGTGTCCTCCCCATAAAAATCGCTTGATTTTGCATATGCTTCTTTTTCTATATTTTCTTTTGGTTGTTCGTTAATATCATATTCATCTATATTTGTGTCTACTAAAATTGGATTAGGAAAGATGTCATTTTTTACAGTTTCTTCTTTATGTATAGTGTAATTCATATTATGTTCATTTATTTTATTTGCATTTGCTATCCAGTCAGTAGGTTTATATTCTTCTTTTTCCATAGCTTTAAGATTGCTTTTATTATTTTTTATGTAAGTGTTTTGTTCCATATTGTTTGAATCAGAATGTTCTGGAATATTTGTTTGTAAAGGTCTTCTTGCCTTTATAATTTTTATACCAGCAATATCACTGCTTATTGAGGAAGTCTCATATATAGGGATTTCTTTGCTTTTTATTTCAACATTTTTTGGTTCAGTATTCATACCACCATTTTCATTTAAAATATTTTCTGGTGCAGTTTCTTTTTCGGGAGTTGAAATTAATTGCTGTTCGGGTGCTGATTCTGTAAGCTGCTGTAAATTATGTGTTTCCATATCAGGGTAAGGAATCGTTGGTATTTCTGTTTTGGGTAACTCTTTTTCTGCTGATTCGTCTTGGTCGCATTCAGATTTTTCATTTCCTGTATTATTAGGTTGGGCTAAAGGTGTACTTGCTTTATCAGAATTAGAATCAGTATCAGTAGTAGTAGAATCATTGGTGTATGTACTTTCAGGCGGAATATATTCGATAAAAGTAATTTCGGAAGCATTAGTTTCAATAGTGTGCATTTCTATGCTTGAAGTTTCTTCAATAGGTATTTCCTGAGTAGGTGCTTCTTTAGTAGTTGGTTCTTCAATAGGTGGTTCTTCACTAGGTGCTTCTTCAATAGGTGGTTCTTCAATAGGTGCTTCTTCAAGAGGTAGTTTTTCAGCAGGAACTTCTTCAACAGGTAATTCTTTAGTAGGCGTTTCATTAACAGAAGGTTCTTCAATTTTAGGTGTTTCTATAGGTGGTTTTTCTTGCTCTGTGTTATGAGTCGGTATTTGATTTTTTTCATTATTGGTTTTATTATTTTCTTTTTCATTTTTTTCTGCTTGTTTCATAAGGTCAATGAAATTATTTTTCCATCTTAGTATTTCGTCCTTGTAGCCTACTAAGGGTGTCATAGAATTCTTGTCCCCTCCTGTAAACACGGAAACAACATTAAATTCTTCTAAAGGTATTCCATATCCATTTACATTTAATGGGTCTAGTTCTACCCTAAGTTCACCTTTTCCTTTATTGTCCACTGATATTATGCCTATAGGAAGCCCTCTTGAACTTGAATCACTAACACTGATTATGTACACTCTGTAAATAATATTCGGTTTCATATCCTGAACTAAAACAGATACTTTACCTGTATTTCCTCGTATTTCTATAATACTTCTTCCTGAAGGCATACGATTGTTTATACCATATCCTGTGCTATCACTTTTTAATGTAATAAATACTCTGCTATACTGTGCCACAGTTTATCCCCCTTTATTATTAAGTTGTTCTAACAAAAGATAAAAAATGTTTACATATTTATATTCATGAAGTAATTAAATTATTCTATGTTGCACAAGCAGTAATGCAAATGTTTATTTCTTGACTTAGTTAGTGGTTGCATAATAAAATAAAAAATAAAGAGAAAATATATATAGTACTTTATTTATTTTAGTTAATAATTCTAATGTGGGCTTTAAATATTTTATAATCTTGAACTCGCATTAATAAAAAAATTTGAAAGGTTTTACAGGTACTTACAATGGAAAAATATAATTTTATAGCAACAACAACTTTTGGATTGGAAGCAACAGTGAAACGTGAAGTAAAAAAGCTAGGGTTTGATGATATAAAGACTTTAGATGGAAGAGTAGATTTTACAGGAGGGATTGAGGCTATTGCATTAGCAAATATATGGCTCCGCTCATCTGATAGGGTTTTATTAAAAATAGGTGAATTTGAGGCATACTCATTTGAAGAATTGTTTGAAAAGACAAAAGCTTTACCGTGGGGCGATTGGATTACAAGGGACGGTAAATTTACTGTTACGGGAAAATCAATAAAGTCTAAGCTTTATAGTGTTCCAGATTGTCAAGCAATAGTAAAAAAAGCAGTAGTTGAAAAACTAAAGTTAAAATATAAAACTGATTGGTTTGAAGAGACTGGTGCAGAATACAAAATACAAGTAGCAATATTAAAAGACATGGTTACATTAACGATTGATACGACAGGGGCAGGATTGCATAAAAGAGGATATAGAGAGGCTTCTGTTGCAGCACCTTTAAAAGAAACGCTAGCTTCTGCAATGATAGAGTTAAGTTATTGGAAAAAGGACAGGATATTACTAGACCCTGTGTGTGGTTCGGGTACAATAGCAATAGAGGCGGCAATGATGGCTAAAAATATCGCACCGGGATTGAGAAGAGGTTTTGTTTCGGAAAAATGGGACAGAATAGAAAGTAAAGTCTGGAAGGAAGCAAGAGCAAATGCTTATTCTCAAATTGATGTAAATTTCCAACCTGAAATTTTTTCTTATGATATAGACCCACAGGCTATTCAATTGAGTAAATTTAATTCTAAAAAAGCCGGAGTTGATGACTGTATAAGATTTGAAACAAGGGAACTTAAAGATGTTAGTTTGATGGGCAATTATGGTGTAGCTATTTGTAATCCTCCATATGGCGAGAGGATAGGGCAGATTCGTGAAGTTGAGCAATTATATAGAGATATGGGAAAGCTTTTTAGAAGTGACAAAACATGGTCTGTTTATGTAATAACATCTTATGAAGATTTTGAGAAGCTTTATGGTGAAAGGGCTAGTGCAAAGAGAAAGCTTTTTAATGGTATGATAAAAACAGATTATTACCAGTTTTATGGTATGCGTCCTAAATTTAAAGATTAGACTTTTAAATAAAACATCTATTTTACAGAGTATAAATTCCAAAAATTTTATTAAGGGTATAAAGTTTTAAAAGAATTGAATAATAAAATGGGAAACTTTTTCTAGTAAAAGTTTCCCATTTACCTAAAAACTTTTAGATTATATGTCAGAAAAAAGACATTGTGGCTAAAAGTTTTTACTTACTTCAATACAAAAAAGAAGTAGAGGAGTAAATAATTAGTTATTAGCAATTAATTACCAACTTTAGTTACAATAGGTTTTATAACTACCTCAAAATTAGGCATGTTAAACTCGATTTCAGCGAAACACACACTTGAAGGAATAACTGCTTTTGTAACAACTACAGGTGTTTTTTCGTCTCCTTTTTTGTAAACTAAAACATCTGTAATTCTGTAGTTATTGCTGTAGTTATCTTGCATAGTAATAGTAACAGGCTTGCCTTTTTCATACAATCCATAGTTATAGTTATGTTGTAAGTAGTAGCTTAACGCATTGTCCATATCTCCTGTTTTATCAAACCCAACAGGGTACATGTAATTTTCAGTAACATATATTTTTATGCTGTCAGTGCTATACTCTTCAACACCAGTAATTCCATCATAGGTTGCTGTTGCTGTTACACGGATTACAATATCTTTTGCTTCATTAGGAGATATTTGTAGCCCTACTTTATCAGGAGTAATTTCTATAGCACCGCTTGAAGTAATAGCTGTACCACTAGTAAGTAAAATTGTATCAGGCTGTAATTCAATTGGTTCCAAACAGGTGTATGCACCAACATTATTATGAGTTGGAACTCCAACAAAGCCTTCTATTTTCCATTCATATGTTAAATTTTCATTAGAAGAGGTACTTGTGTTAAATACTATTGTATCACCTTTTCTTGCTGTATTCTGTCCATAATGTGTAGTAATATTAATTAACACATCTTTTAGATTTACACCAACAAGTAAATTTTCTCCAGCCATTTTAAACTTACGTCCAGCACCGTTAGTTAAATCATCACCAACAATTTCAAGTGCTGATTCACTAGCTGTTGTAGCTCTATAGTCTTCTCCAGCTAAATTTTGTATTATAAAGCTGTCGATTTTTTTGTTTTTAGGGATATTGTTAAATGAAACATAAACATCGTCTCCTTCTTTAAGAGGGTTATGATAGTTTATATTAGCATATACATTATTTTCTGTGTTTTCAAGCCTACCAACTGTAAGCCCATATTCACCAGAACCGTCTCCAATATTATTAAGAGCAACTTTTACTATAACATCATACTTAGGCATATCAGTAAAGTAGTAGTGATTAATACCTATTTGTCTTGAATAAAAGTTTTTCCATACGGTTACATCAGTTGCTTTTTGTAACCAAGCAGATACACATTTTCCTTCAGGAACACCTGTAATTGTAACATTAACTGTATCGCCTGCTATTAATTCATTGTCTTGTATTGTTACAACTAACCCTTCCGGATAAGAAGTATCTAGCATAACTTTGTAAAGTGCATTAGGGTCATCAGGGTCTTCAGGTGTAGGTGTAGGTGTAGCTGAAGGATAATAAGAACCAGATGAACCTGACGAAGATGAACCTGTTGAGGGGCGAGTATTTTCTTTAGCTGGTGCAGATGTTATTGTACCGCTGTTTTCAATTTCAATATTTTTCTCGTCAGTTTCAAGCTTTTCTACTCTACCGCCTGAGTTTATTTTAAGCTTAGTTCCTTTTGCATTTTCATGCACATTAAGTTTTTCAACAACACCTGTAACGTTAATTTTTGTATCATTTCCGTTTACTTTTAAGTTGTTTACTCTACCATCAATATTTAATGTTGTGTTATATGCTGATTTAGCTACTGTAAGATTATTAACGCTTGATTTTTCATCAACGGTAAATGTAGATTCTGACCCATTAATATTAACGTTATTAATGGTTGCATCAACAGCAGTCACATTAACGCCTTCACCAATATTTAGGTTTTTAACATTTCCTGTTATAATAACATCGTCACAACCATCATCAATATAAACAACATTAACTTCTGCACCGCCAAGAGCTTTTACAGAAACAACACCGTTTACTTTTGAAACTATCATATTAGGAATAGAAGATTCGCCTGTTATAATGATAGAGTTTTTACCGCCGCCTCTTACTATAGTTGTTCCGTGTACTTTAACGTTATTAAGGGTTAGTTCGCCTTTTCCAACGCCATCGCCTACAATAAGATTGCCTTCTATTGTCATGTTTTCAAGTACAACGCCGGGTGTGTTTACAACAAGAGAGCCTTTAATAGTTTCGTTAGAATATGTATCTTGTTGTGTATAGTATTCTTTTACTAAATTGTTCATTACGTGAGCAAATTCAGCTCTTGTAATAGGTTTTTGAGGGTCTAAAATACTTTGAGAAGTGTCAGGAAGCCCTTTTAAATAGCCACCTACAAATAATGCAGAAACGTCTTTTACTGCCCATTCGCTAACACTTGAGGCATCAGTTATATTTGAGAAGGTATTTCTTCCACCACCATGTAACTTAAATGCTCTTGCTAAAACAGCATAAGCTTGCTCACGAGTTATTTCGTCTTCTGGGTACATATATTGTCCGTCACCCAAAAGAGTGCCCATTTTAACTGCTATTGCCAAGTCGCCTGCATACCACTGTTGCATATCAATATCAGCATAACCGCTTAGGTTTGCTTTTTCTGTAGCACCAAATGCTCTGTTAATAATTGCTGCCATTTGTGCTCTTGTTAAATTGTTTTCGGGTAAAATTTGTCCGTCACTGCCATAAAGTAAACCGTTTTCAACTGCTTTTTCAAGCCCTTCCTTTGACCAGTTATCTGGAATGTCACTAAAACTCATAGCATAAGAACTAGTTGGTAATATTAATAGCATTAATATTACAGGTAAAAAAATACTAAAAATCTTTTTAATCATACTATCCTCCCTTAGAATACTTATTTACGCACTAAGTATTTGCTTAATCCCCTCAAGTTTATATAAGCTATTACTTAGTAATCGTTATTATAATTTTACTATAATTTAGCAAATAATTGCAAGTAAAATTATTTATTTATATATGAAAATTTGTCACAAATTTATTTTTTTTAGCAAATATTAAATTAGCTAAATTGGTTTGTTTAGTTAATTAATATTGCATTATTTAGTATTTAGGCTTAAACTAAAATCCAATAATTTTCTTAAAAAAATGGAGATAAAAAAATATGTATGAATTATTAAAAACAGAAAAAAGAGCAAAAAGGGGAAGATTCCATACTTTTCATGGCGTTATAGAAACACCTGTATTCATGAATGTAGGAACAGCTGCTGCAATAAAAGGAGCAGTTTCTACAGAAGATTTAAAGCAAATAAAGTGTCAGGTAGAACTTTCTAATACGTATCATCTTCATATTCGCCCTGGAGACAAAATAATAAAGGAATTAGGTGGGCTTTCTAAATTTATGGTTTGGGACAGACCTATCCTTACTGATTCAGGAGGCTTCCAAGTATTTTCACTTACATCTTTAAGAAAAATTAAAGAAGAGGGTGTATATTTTTCGTCACATGTAGATGGTCGTAAAATTTTTATGGGCCCAGAGGAAAGCATGACTATTCAGTCAAATTTAGCATCAACTATTGCAATGGCATTTGATGAATGCCCTCCTCACCCTGCGGATAGAAAGTACATGCAAAATTCAGTTGATAGAACCACAAGATGGCTCAACCGCTGTGTAGATAAGATGAAAAAATTAAACTCTCTTGATGATACAATTAATAAAAATCAAATGCTTTTTGGTATTAATCAAGGAGGAACTTACGAGGATATCAGAATTGAACATGCAAAGGTTATTTCTGAATTAGACTTAGATGGATATGCAGTTGGTGGATTGGCTGTAGGAGAAAGCCATGATGAAATGTATAGGATTTTGGAGGAAGTTGTGCCATATCTACCATTAAGAAAGCCTACTTACTTAATGGGTGTGGGTACACCTACAAATATTTTAGAGGCTGTTGAAAGAGGAGTAGACTTTTTTGACTGTGTTTTACCGGCAAGAAATGGAAGGCATGCAAATGTTTACACAAATAGCGGAAAGCTTAATCTTTTAAATGCAAAGTATGAAAAGGACGATACACCAATAGCTCATGATTGTGATTGCCCTGTATGCAAAACGTATTCAAAAGCATATATCCGCCATTTGTTTAAGGCAAAAGAAATGCTTTCTATGAGACTATGTGTTTTGCATAATCTTTACTATTTTAATAATATGATGGAAGAAATTAGAGAAGCGCTTGATAACGGGTGTTTTGAATCCTATAAGAAAAAAAGAATTGAAGGTTATTTAACTACCGTATAGAAATTTATAATACGTGACTCACCCTTATAACTATCTTCACATATAAATAAATATACCTAAAAAGTAAATCTTTTTAAAGTATGGAGAAGATTGATATAAAGGGTGATAATATTGATAGATAGTAAAAATATAAGTGATTTGCAGCCTACATTACAGCGTGGAGCAAAAGAGTTAATAAGACGTATGGAGGCTTTAGGGTATCCTGTTGGAGTAAGTTCAACTTATCGTGACAACGAGTATCAAAACTATCTTTATGCACAAGGTCGTACAAGACCCGGACAAATTGTTACAAATGCAAAAGGAGGAGAAAGTATTCATAACTATGGGCTTGCTTTTGATATTTTTAAAAATGTGAAAGGACAGGAATATAGTGACCCTAAATTTTTTGAAACAGCAGGAAAGATATGGCAAGAAATGGGTGGAGAATGGGGAGGAAGCTGGAAAAGCTTTCCTGATAGACCTCATATGCAGTTTACAAATGGATTAACGCTAAAGCAATTACAAGGTGGGGCAAAAATGCCCAATGTTAAAATGAAGTGGGAGAATACAACAAGTACAGTTGTACCTCCAAAAGAAGGGGATAATTTAAAAGTGAGTGATATAACTGTTTTATATAAGGATAATCCTGTTGTTGTACAAGGAGTATTTAAAGACGATACAAACTATGTTAAACTCAGAGATTTAGAAAAGTTTGGGCTTAAAGTAAGTTATGATGAAGCTAAAAAGCTTCCTGTTGTTACTAACTAATGTTAATTAATATGAGTTCGACGCAATAAAGCTGCGTCGAACTTACGTTAATATTTGCACAAATTTAGCCAAAATCAGGCTAAATTTTTAAGACTATCACGAACTTTCAATGCTACATCAGGTGTGTTTGACATTATGGCATCAATATCCATTTTTATAAATTTCTCCATTAGGTTAACATCATCTACAGTCCATGTTCTTATTTTTACTCCATTATTATTACAATTTTCAACATATCCATCTATTAGGCTTACGCTTGAAAAATGTGGGTGAAGAACGTTTGTAGGAATTTGTTTTACATATTTCCAAGGCTCAATAATAACTTCGCTATACAACATTCCTAAGTTTGCAGAAGGTTCTATTTTAGCAAGTTCTTTTAATGTCATATGATTAAATGATGAATAAACAATTCTTTCATGACTTAGACCATGAGATTTTTGTATAGTTAACAATTTTTGTGTAAAATCTTTGAACAAGGTAAACATGCTATCTTTAATTTCTATATTAATAATTAAGTCTGTATTTTTAAGCAAGTCTAAAACCTCGTCAAGAGTAGGAATTTTTGCTCCTGAATATTTTGGTTTGTCAAAGCTGAAATCGTATGACTTTAGCTCTGATAAATTTTTTTGCCAAACAAATCCTCTACCATTTGAGACTTTGTCTATTGTTTCATCGTGTATAACTACAACAGCACCGTCATTTGTTGGAAGAACGTCAAGTTCTACTCCATCGCAGCCCATTTTAACCGCTAAATCAAAAGCTTCTAAAGTATTTTCGGGTGCAATTGCAGAAGCACCTCTGTGAGCATATACTTTTGTCATGAAAAAACAACCTTTCTTTATTGTATAGTGAAATTATGAAACAACCACAATGTAATATAGGTTCGACACAATAAGACTGCGTCGAACTCAAGCTAATTTAATTATTAGCAATATTATAATCCTCAATAGCTAAATCAATAGCTTTTGTCATTTTATCAATAGCTTGTTCAGGAGTATGTTCTTTTAAAACCATTTTTTCAATATTTTCTTCAACAATTTGCCTTGCTTGTGGGAAAACTGTAAATAATGCACCACGGGATTCTATAGGTGCAGCATTTAATTGCTCAATTGCTACTGCAAGTTGTGGAAAATCTTCAACATATTTTATAAAATCAGCGTCGTCATATGCAGCTTTAACTGTTGGGAAGTAACCTGTTCCCATTGCCCATTTTGCTTGGACATCAGGTCTTGAAGCGTATTTCAAAAATTGCCATACTGCATCTTGTTTAGAAGTATCATCATTTTTGAGTACCCATACTGAGCCGCCACCTATAGAAACGCCGCCTTTACTAGCTGCATCTAGACTAGGATAAAAACCTGCTCCAACTTTAAATTTATCTCCAATACTTGATACTAAGTCTGTAAGCCCTGATGATGACTCAAAAGTCATTGCAATATCTCCTGCTATAAACGCCGCTTTTGTATCTTTTGTTTGGCGACCAAGATTTCTTGCTACACCACTTTCATATAATGAGTTCCAAGCATTTAATGCATTTAAACCGCCACCGTTTTCTTTAAATACAGTTTTTTCTGCTGGGTTTTCTCTACCGTTTCCATTGTCAACGTAAGGAAGCAATTGTTTACATAAAAATTGTTCAAAAAACCAACCGTAAGAAGCAATACCTATAGGTTCTTTAAATCCTGCATCAGAAAGTTTTTTGCCTGCTACAATAATTTCCTCTATTGTTGTAGGAGGAGAATTTGGGTCTAAACTGGCTTGCTCAAACATTGTTTTATTATAAAAATACACTGGTGTAGAAGTATTAAAAGGTAGTGAATATAATGTGTTATCTACCGTATAATATGCTGCAATTGTAGGAACAAGGTCATCTTTTTTCCATTCAGGGTCTTTTGCTGCAAGTTCTTCAACAGGAATAATCCAACCGCTGTCTATCATAAGCCTAGTTCCTATATCGTAAACCTGAACGATATCAGCTTCAAAGTTTCCTAATTGTGAGCTTTTGATTTTTGTTAATGAATCATCATATGTTCCTTGAAATTGCTCGTTTATTCTTATTTTTCCTTTAAACTCGTCGTTAAAATCAGTAACCATTGCAGTTAGGGCTTCTCCAGGTTTTCCGCCCATTGCATGCCAAAATGTTATTACGACTTCTCCGTCTGCTGGAGGAGCAGCATTATCATTAGGGGTTTGTGGTGCTTGCTGGTTTTCAGAAGATTTTGGGGATTCTTCTTTCTTTTCTCCTCCACAGCCTACTGATGTTAATAACATTGTAGCGGCAATTAATAAAGATGTAAATTTAAATAATTTTCTTTTCATTATTATAATCCTCCTTTTTATACTAAGAGCTTATTGTATATAACTGAGTATGGTTAATCTTGCCAAACGCACATAGTGCGTTTAGGAGATAAAGTTTTTTGAAGGGTTTGGGAAACTTTTTTTCAAAAAAGTTTTCCAAGGTTTTCTGTTTATAATGCATAATATATATAAGAAAAGCGTTAAAGCATATAACATATATTAACTTTTTACAGCACCAGAAGTCATACCCTCAACAATTTGCTTGTTACCAAGAATAAATATTAATATAGAAGGTATAGTAACCATTGTAACACCAGCCATTAGTAAACCTATTGACTGTGAATCCAGATTGTTAAGCATACCAACTCCAACCTGTACAGTTCTAACGGAGTTTTTATTTGTAACTAAAAGAGGCCACATATACATATTCCAAGTATTTAAAAATGAATATATAGCGAACGCCCCTATAGAAGGTCTTGAAAGAGGTATTACCATTTGAATAAGAAAACGAAGGTTACCACAACCGTCTAACGTAGCAGATTCCTGAATTTCTTTTGGTAATGTAAGATAAAACTGTCTCAAAAGAAAAATACCCATTGCAGATGTAGTATAAGGTATAATTAAAGCTTTATATGTGTCTGTCCAACCCCATGAACTTATAGTTAAGAAATTAGATATAATAGTGGCTTCACCAGGAACCATTAATGTAGCCAGTACAATTGTGAAAAGCAAATTTTTTCCCTTAAACTCCATAAAAGCAAATGCAAAGGCAGCCATACTACAAGTTAAAACTTGTAAAGCTACAACTGAAGTACACACAAAAAAACTGTTGAAAATAAATTTAAGTATAGGAGAATAGCTAAGAGCATATTCAAAATTTTCAAAAGTTATTCTGCTAGGGATAATTCCAGGGTCATATATTTCATTTGGAGGGGTAAAGCTTATAACCCACAAATAAATAAATGGTGCTAAAATAATTAATGCAAATAAGATATTTAATATGTATAAAATAATTGTTGATGAATTTTTTGCTCTCATTTATAGAACACACTCCTTTTCTCGAATAGGAATTGTATCCTTGTTATTAGCAAAATAATTAAGAAAAGAATTATAGATTTTGCTGATGCTAAGTCAAATCTAGTATTTTCAAAAGCGTCTTTATAAATACTATAAACTAAAACGTTTGTAATATCAGAAGGCCCGCCTTTTGTCATAATTCTAATTTGAGCAAACGACTGAAAAGCAAGTATTATGTCCATTGTAAGCATAAAAAACATAACAGGTGATAAAAGAGGTAATGTTATGTTTTTAAATTTAGAAAAAAATCCAGCCCCGTCAATATCTGCACTTTCGTATAAATCCTTTGGAATATTTTTAATACCTGCACTAAAAAAAATATAATTTGTTCCACTTATTATCCAAATAGAACAGAAAGTAACTGTTAATAAAGCCCATTTAGGGTCTGTAAGCCAATTTATGTTGTTTTTGAAAACTTTTTTAAGTAAGCCAAATGATGGGTGAACCATTGCTTGAAAAACAAGTGCTGCGGAGCTTGCTGCAATAGCCATAGGCATTGAAAAAATAATTTTAAAAGGTGCAAATCCTTTTGATGATTGATTACATAAAACTGATGTTGCAAGCCCCATAGAAAGCCCACCGATTATTAAACCAAAGCCAAACTTAAATGTAGTAATAATACTTCTCCAAAAACTTTCGTCCTCAAACAACCTTATGTAATTTCTAAAAAATACTACTTTTTTAGCAATTCCTTGTTTGTTGGTTATGCTTAGGCTTAAATAAATTGTTTTAAAAAGAGGAAAAAATAAAAAAACACCAAATATAATAAATGCTGGAAGTAAAAATAAATAAGGTGATATTTTATCAATAGTGCTACTTTTTGGCTTTTTTCTATAGTATTCAAAGTTATATTTAGATTGCTGTTTAGCTACATTGTCCATTAATACCCTCCTTCTTTCTTTTTCTAAAATTATAAAGACATGAAAAATATAATAGAAACAAATTTAGTTTAAATAAAAAGTACGTAAATGTTATGTAAAACTTAGCAAACGTTTGCAAAAAAATATAACAAAAATATTTGTTGTTGTATTGTAATCAAAATATATCATATAGTAATTTTGTTGTCAATATATTTTGTATATAAATATTTTTTTAACAAAGTTTATATATAATATTTTAAAATTGCTTAAATATTTAAAATTATTACAATAATGTTATGTATTTATTATTATTTATTATACAAAATATATGTATAAAAAGAATTATTATTATATAAACTAAATTCTAATCAATACTATATTTGACAATATAATTATAGTATGATATATTCAAATTAATTAGTTGTAAACGTTTACGAATATTTAACATGAGGTGAAAATAAGTGGATAACAAAAATAAAAAATCGGGAAGCAATTCAAATGTTACAATAAAAGACATTGCGAGGCTTTCGGGGAAATCTTATGCGACTGTCTCTCGTGCATTAAATGAAAAATATGGCGTAAACGAAAAGACAAGAGAAATAATTAGGCAGGCAGCAAAAGAGCTTGGATATCAGCCTAATATTGTAGCAAGAAATCTTGTGAAAAATCGTACAAATACAATAGGGCTTATTATTCCAGATGTAACAAATCCTTTTTTTGCGGATATAGTGTATTCTGTTGAAGAATATGCTACAAAATACAAGTACTCATTAGTTATAACAAATACTAACTGGAGACAAGAAGTAGAAAAAGAGAGATTGGACTTACTTGTGCAATCTCGTGTCGACGGAATAATTATTAAAACTGCGTCCGATGAAAATATTTCTTTATATAAACGTAATTATAATTTGCCTATTGTTGTATTAACGTCTCAACCCGATTGTGAAAAATCAGAACAAGAGGGAAATTTTACATATATAGATTATGACGACGAAACAGGCGGGTTTATTGCAACCGAGCATCTTATTGAAATGGGCTATAAAAAAATAGCATATATAGGAGGAAAAACCCACGCATACTCAAATATAGGAAGATTAAAAGGGTTTAAAAAGGCTTTGAAAAAATATGATATAAATTATTACCCTGAATATATTCTGGAGGGAAGTTTCTATTTTGAAAGTGGAAGGGAAAATGCAGATAAACTTTTCAAACTCAAAAATCCTCCTGATGCAGTCGTTTGTGCTAATGATATTGTAGCGCTTGGTGTCACGCAGTCTGCAATTGAAGCTGGCTTAGATATACCTAATGACTTAGGTGTAGTTGGATATGATGATATTACATTTTCTTCACTGCATCAAATACAACTTACTACAGTTGCACAACCTCGCTTTCATATGGGTACATTAGCCGCTCAAACACTTTTGGAAAAAATTGAATCTAATTCTGATGAAATACCAAACCAAATTATTTTAGAGCCATATTTGATTAAAAGAAATAGCACTTCAAAAATAAAAAAAAATTTTATAAATTCAGGAGGAATTAATTATGAAAATTTGTTTTAATCAAGCAACAACAATGAAAAATTCTACATTAAAAAAAGATTTAGAATTGTGTGAAAAACATGGCTACGATTTTATAGAAATTAGATTAGATAAGTTAAAAGACTATTTAAAAGAAAACACAGTAGAAGATTTAGCAGATTTTTTTGAGAAATCAAATATTAAGCCATATTCATTTAATGCACTTGAATTTATAACATTTAGAGATGAAAAAGGTTATAACGAAATAAAAGAAGCACTTATGATGTGTTGTAATGTAGGTAAGGCAATAGGTTGTAACAAAACAGTAGTAGTGCCTACATTTGATGTTGGAGCTTATTCAAAAACAGAAATAAAAAATGAAACTGTATCAAAATTAAAAGAACTTTCTGAAATAGCAAGCGAATATGAAATGAATCTGCCATTTGAGTTTGTAGGTTATCCTAATTGTTCTGTAAACACATTTGAGCAAGCATATGAAATAGTTTTAGCTGCTGACAAAAAGAATGTTGGTATAGTTTTGGATTGTTTTCATTTCCACGCAATGAACTCAAAATGGGAGGAATTAGAGAAAATTGACCCAAGTAAGCTTTTTATTTTCCATATTGATGATTCTGAAGATTTGCCTGTTGGTGCTCTAAGAGATGACAAAAGATTATGGCCAGGAGAGGGAGCGGTAGACTTAGATAGAATTATTAGTATTCTCAAGAAAAACGGTTATTCCGAGATGGCTTCAGTTGAACTTTTTAGGCCTGAATACTGGGATATGGATATTGAGCAATGTATTAAAACAGCTAAAGAAAAAACTGTTGCTGTTATATCAAAACACTTCTAAGAACCTGTGTTCAGTAATGGGTTGCCCAGATTTAAAACAGCGATTTTTCGTCATTCTAGGCATGGCGGCGAAGGCATAATAGAAAAATTATGTCGAGCCGCCACAACGAAGAATGGCGGAATAATCGCTTTAAAGATGGGTAACAGCTTGCTGAACACAGGTTCTAAAACTTAGAACCTATTCTTAACTAACCCTCGATAGTATTTGGAGACGATTATCTGCCTATTATTTATAGTGGCGGCTCGACATAATTTTTATATTATGATTTAGCCGCCAAGTCACAAATGGCAAAAAAATTGTCATTCCTAATCTAAAAAATCTATTGCTTAGGTTAGGTTCTTACATTTTTAAGAGATTTTTATTTTATATTTCCTCATTATTGCTTAACTTTTTAAATATATTTATAATGTAGTTTTTGTCTCTTAGTTTTAATACATAGTTTGAAATTATTTTGAGAGAAATATCCTCAAAAACCTTAACAAGATTAATGTCGTCAACAAACATCATTTTGTTCTCATTAGGAATAGAAGGAGTATTTATTAACAAGCACCATAAATTCCTTTTTATCCAAGCACAAGAGACATTATTGCCAATATCCTTATTGCCAACCAAAACTACTTTTACATTATTATTAAGAATTACATCAGCAGTGTCCGAAAGATGCCTTAAATATTGTTTTTTTGTTATATATATTTGTTTATTAGTGAGTGCGGACAACTCATATTCTATAATGTGGTCGCTTTTTGCTACATATTGGACTTTGTCAATGTTTAAGTAAAGTATTGGGCTCTCACGATTGGAGTTTATTGTAATAGTGTTTCTTAAAGTATTATAAAATGAAGTACAGCGTTTTATTTCAGTAGATGAAAGATTATTTTGTTTTAATATTTCGGCGATTAAATCTTCTTTCATAGTAGCAATAGTTAAATGTTTTCCTATGAAGTAAATAGGTTCTTTCTTTGTTGCAGTATATTTCATAAGCCTTAATAAATTTTCGTTAGCAAAATTATTTTCAGTTTTAATCATAGGTTCAGCATATATTTTTATTATCTTTTTATAGGCTAATATACATTTTTCGACAGTAAAGCTATCAAGAAAAACATTTGTATACATATTAGAAAGTGTTTCTTCCAAGTTAATACCGACTGCAACAAATTTATTTTTAATGGCATAAATTGATGGAATAATATCAAGAGCAAACTCAGGTCTAATAATCCTACAGTTTACATTTTTATTAAAAATAAGCGGTGTAATTGATGTCATAAATACTCTAAACTCCGGTATATCTTTTAAACTGGAATAGGCTATTTCTATTTTATGGCCTAATGATGCAAGTTTTTCGAGTCTATTTACAAAATTTTGTATAAACGCTGTATCACGTCCTAGCCATTCAATTTCATTTAGTTCTAATATATTAATTTCACAAAGTTCATTACTATTTTCAGCAATGTTTAGAAGCATATTTACTGCGTTTTTTCTACCATCTAAACCGCGGAAAACAGATACATTTGTTTGATAGAGGGTTCTTTTGTTATCTTCTACGAAGTATTTTGTATCTCCCAGAGTACGATTACTTTGTAAATATCGGCTAATACAACAGTGTAGGAAATCATCTTTTGTATAGTCTAAGTCTGTATACATAGAACTAAAAAAGCTATATAGTGGTTTATCAGAATGAGCAGAATTTTTTAAAATAAAATAATCAATTAGCTTATTATAATATGGTGAACGTTCTGTGAGATTACGTGAACCGGTTTTCCATTTGCTGATAGTAGTCCTGTCAATGTGCAAGTATTGTACAAGCTGTGGAATAGATATGTCTAGAAGCTTCATGAGATAGCCAATAGGTGATAAATTTTTTGATGACACTTTTAAAAACATCCTTCCTAAATAAAAAAAGTTAGTATTTTATTGTAAATTCAACAAGGTTAAACCAGATTGTGTAACATAGCCAAAAATACCAAAAGTCCAAATATTGATTGCCACAAAACATTGTAAGTATAACATAATTTTATATGAAAATAAAGAATATGTGTATAAAAAATAATAGAAATTTTTAATATGTGGTGAGTTATATAAAGACTAAAGTTAAAAAAATTACTAAAAAAATTAATTATATTATTACAAATTTATTAAACAAGTAATACATATTGTACTAAAAATATATCTAATTGCTAAACAAACTAATTACTTTTATAAATTATTTAACTTTATAAAAAATACGCTAATATAATCTGCACTTTGCCACAGTTGTTTAAAAATAGGATATGTGCCATTTTTAGATTTAATATTGAATTTTATTATAATATAATATATAGTGTTACTATAAGATTATATAGTATATTTTATCTAAAAAAATATATTATTATACTGTAATCATACCAAAATAGTCATAATTAAGTGGATTTTATTAAATTTAATTATTAATATTGTATATATAAATACAAAATATAAAAATAAAAATAGGAGGGAAATGTTATGAAAAATCTGAAAATTAAGACAAAATTTATTTTAGGGTTTGGTACGCTTTTATTCATGCTTATAGCTCTTGGCATTACTTCATTTATAAGTATTAAAAATCTTAATAGTGTTATTGACGATTACAGATTAAAAACTGTTCCAAATACAGTTAGTATTTGGGAAATGCGTTTTAATATGCTTTCTATTCAAAGGTATACATTAAGAATAATTTCTACACCTGACAAAGAAGAGGCACAGCATCTTGTTAATAACTCCGCAACTGTAAGACAAGAATTGATTGAATCAGTAGAAAGATTTAGGAAAAACTCAAGGACTGGTACGGCATTAGTTGATAAATTTTTAGATATTATTAATAGTGCTACAGTATACAGAGAAGAGATTGAAACATTATCATTAAAATCTACCCAAGAAGCCAACAAAGAGGCATATGAGATATATGTAAATAATTACCTTCCAACATTAGAAAATGCTTATAGTGTTTTAGAAGAAATAACAGTTCAAGTTGAGGAGTTAGCAGCTAAACAAGAGGTTGTTGCGGCTAACACAAGTTATGTTGCTCAAACGACTGTATTTGTTGTACTAATATTGGCATTAATTTTTTCTTTTATAATAATTACCATAATGGGCAGAGCTATTATTAAGCCTATAGTTAGACTTGAAAAGGTTGCAAGTGAGTTATCAGCAGGTAAACTTAATGTCAATTTATCTGCCGAAAGCAAAGATGAAATTGGTATGCTAACACAATCATTTATAAAGGTTAGAGATGTATTTAATCTTTTTGTTAAAAAAATAAATTTACTTACAAATGAATTAGAAAAAGGTGATATTGATTACAGAATATCTGATTCTGAATTTGAGGGCGAGTATAAAGATGCTGTTATTGCAATTAACACTGTTGTTTCTTCATTAGTATCTGATAATCAGGAAATAACAGATGCATTTAGTAAGTTTGGAAAAGGTGACTTTAATGCTGAAATTAAAAAATTTCCAGGTAAAAAAGCGGATATTAATATAATATTTAATACTTTAAAAGGGAATTTAGTATCTGTAAATACTGATATAACAAAACTAATTAATGCAGCAATTGACGGAAAACTTGATTCTAAAGTTGATACAAACATTTATGAGGGAGATTGGAAAAAAATAACTCAAGGATTAAACAGTTTGTTGGACTCTATAAACACTCCTATTAAAGAGGCAAATGATATTTTAATACAACTTTCAGAGGGTAATTTTAATGTTACTGTGAACAAAAATCATAAAGGCATTTTTTCCGAAATGATGAATTGTTTTGAAATAATGGTTACTTCAATAGGTTCATACATAACAGAAATTGCAGATGTACTTAAGGAAGTGGCAGATGGAAATTTAAAACATAGCATTTCTAGGGAATATATTGGGCAATTTAATATTATTAAAAATTCAATTAACAATATAACAGATACACTTTCAAGCACAATTTCCGAAATAAAAATGTCTGCCGATAATGTTCTTTTTGGGGCGAGACAAATATCAGAGACATCGTTGGACTTGGCAAATGGGGCTTCTACTCAGGCAAGTTCTATAGAAGAACTGAATGCTACAATTAATGTAATAAACGAACAAACAAGAGAAAGTGCTTTAAAGGCACAAAATGCTGATAACTATTCTAAAAAATCTATGGAGAGTGCAAAAATCGGAAATGATGAAATGCTAAAAATGCTTAGTTCTATGGAAGACATTAAAGAAGCTTCAAATAATATTTCCAAAATAATTAAAGTTATTGATGAAATAGCATTCCAAACAAACTTGTTGGCACTAAATGCGGCGGTTGAGGCTGCAAGAGCTGGAGAACATGGGAAAGGTTTTGCTGTTGTTGCACAGGAGGTACGTTCTCTTGCAGGAAGGAGTCAGCAGGCCGCTAAAGAAACATCTACTTTGATACAGGATACTATATCAAAAGTTGGTGAAGGAACAGAAATAGCACAACAAACAGCTGATTCACTTCAAGCAATTGTATTAGATGCAAACAAAGTATCAGAAATAATAGATGATATTTATAAATCATCTGAGAAACAGGCTGAAGGAATAGAACAAATAACATTAGGAATAAATGAAATTTCTGGAGTTGTTCAAAGTACTTCTGCTACTTCAGAGGAGGCAGCGGCGACTGCTCAAGAACTAAGCAGTCAATCGGAACTTCTTACTCAAAAAGTAGAAAGTTTTAGTTTTTAATTATATTAAAGTGAGTTCGACGCAATAAGACTGCGTAGAACTCACTTTTTTTGTATTTTATTTAAAAAATTTATATTTTTTTATAAATCTACAATTTAATACATATATTTTTACAATAATACCATAATAATACAGTAGATTATTAAGCGTACTATAAATTGCTAAATAGTAAAATGTAGTTAACTATTACCTTTTAGCAATTTTAAACGCAAAAAATTTTATTGTAAAGTATGACATAAAGGAGAATTAACGTGGGAAAAAGATTTTACAAAAAAATTATTCAAATAATAGTAATTGCTAGTATTGTTATAATTATGTTAATGCTACTATGCAGTAATCTATTTGCAATGGAAAACAATACTTATTATGTAAAAACAAAAGAGGATTTGAATGCATGGAATGACAAGCCACCAGAAAAAGTATTTAATGATATTCAGGAAGCTATTGAAATGGCATCAAAGAATACTCCTTCAGAAGTGCTTGTTGCAATAGGAACATATTATCCATCATCTTCGCCTAATATATCAGGGGAAACGCCCCCCGAAAATCATCACTTTTCATTAAAAAATGGTGTAAGGGTAGTTGGAGGATTTAGGGGAAATGAAAGCAATAATATACCAACATATAAAAATAGGCTTTCTGACTCAAAGCATACAATAATTTCTGGTCACGACACAACTAAACATGTTTTTTATCATCCAGAAAATGCTAGGCTTGACAATCAAGCAATACTCGAAAATGTAACAATAACAAAAGGAAACTCTCCCCAAGGTCAGGGCGGGGGAATGTATAATTGTGAAAGTTCCCCAATGCTAATAAGTTGTATTTTCAAGGAAAATATGGCAAATGAAGGAGGAGCAATATACAATCAATACAGTATGCCACAAATATTGGAGTGTACTTTCCAAAATAACAAAGCAACACAAAGAGGAGGAGCAGTTTATAATAAAGAATCTAATTCGGTATTCATAAACTGCAAATTCAATCTAAATTCCGCAAGCTATGGAGGAGCTATTGTTAACACCAACAGTTCACCCAAAATAAACTCATGTTTATTTAATAAAAATTATACAGGTGAAAATGACGGAGGAGCGGTTTATAACGAAAATCTAAGTTCTCCACACATAAGTAATTCTGTGTTTACAGAAAATAAATCTCTGCACTATGGTGGGGCAATAAGTAATGAGAGTAGTAATCCCACAATTAGCAACTGTTACTTTATGAAGAATAATGCATTATATGGTGGAGGAATTTATAACAGTAGTTCAAATGTTATGTTAACAAACTCCTCATTTATAGGAAACTTCGCAAGTGACGGAGGGGGTATATACGGAGAAAAGAACTCAAAACATACTATAGCCAGTTGTTCATTTACTAGAAACAATTCAACAAATGGAGGAGGAGCAATTTTTATTTATTTAAGTTCTGCACAAATAGGTAATACTGCATTTACAGAAAACATTGCAGCAAATGGCGGGGGAATATGCAATACAGGAGGAGACATAAAGCTTTTAAACTCACTATTTGCCGGAAATCATGCTAAAGAATTTGGTGGGGGCTTAAAAAGCGGTTCTGTTTCTAGTTCAGATAGTAGACTAGATATTGTTAACTGTACTTTTGGAGGAAATACAACAGAACAAGATTACCACGGAGGGGGTATTTATACTTCCGATTACAACTTATCTGTAACTAACACAATAATAAGCGGAAATAAAAGCGGAGAGGGTTATTCCGATTTTTTAAAAGACTCATCATCACCTGAACCAATTTTTGACTCAAATATTGTAGGAGAAAATTTTTACCAAAACTACAGCAGTATAACTAATGTAGGATTTGATTCAAAAAATCATTTTAACTGGGATTACAGTCTTATTGATGATTCTAATCCAGCAATTGATATGGGAAATAATGAAGTATTTGAAAATATGTTTACTATTTTTAATAGTGAAATTAATCCTAATAAAAAACTTAAATCTTATGATTTATCAGGCTGTGAAAGAATATTGTATAATAACAATATAGATATAGGGGCATTTGAGAGCAACTCCCAGAAAAAAGATATAATACCTCCTGTGCCTGAGGTTATGGCTTTCTCTAAAGGTTCTCAATATATATCAGATAGCAAAACAAATTCAACAGTAAGTATTTTAACAAACATAAATGTTGAATCAATGGACAACTTTCCGATTGTCCCTAAATACGGATATTTGGATTTTAAAACAGTTTATGAAAACAATTCAACAGCATATCCTTATTTAGGGCAGATAGAAGGAGATGCGAGTACCCAATATACTTTTTTGACAAAGCTTGATGATGAAACAAAAAGCGATAAAGTGGCATTTAACACAAATATGGATTGGGATAAGCCTTCAATAAAAACATTACAGTTCGGTTCTTTGTCTGAAGCGGCTTCCGTACCAATATCAACTAGAGAGATAATAGCTACTTTTTCCAAAAATATGCGTTCTACTTCAGGGAGTGCCTTAATGCTATACTCTATTAACAGTGCAAATGGAAATGAGGAAGTAGAAATTGCAGATTTAACAACTTCATCATCTGCAATAGGCAACTCAATTAATATTAAACTTAACGACAATATATTGCGGTATGGAGAAAAATATATGCTTGGAATATATGGTTTTAAAGACGATTATAACAATATTATGGAAGATTATAAAGCATATTTTATTACAGAAACACCACCAGATAATTTTGAACCTGTTGTATCAGGGGTTATAGCAAATCAGTTAAATTTCCCCAGTAGTGGAGGTCAGCTTAGTTTAACCGTAGGAGGAGGAAATCTGCAATATGTAGATAACATAAAAATTGCAGATAATCTAATGACATATAATGCTGTTGCTATACCCGAAGGATATAAGGCTATTTCAGACCCTATAAGTATTCCTAAAAATATAGAAAATACGCCTAAAACATATGAATACAAAGTCTTTATGGACGAAATTGATACTCAAAAGAATATTAGAGTATCTGTTGATGCATTTAAGCCTATTGCTACTTTTTTGGACGTATATCCAGAAAGTGATTATATAACGACTTCATCAGCTTTTGTTTTTGGAGAGGGAAAAGGAAAAACATATGAGCTCTCTATAAATGGAAAGCCATTTAATACTACAGAGATTTATCCTTCCGACGGTAAGTATATCGTCGAATTAAATTCAGTAGACGGTTTAGCAACAGTTGTTATATCATCACAAGTTTTAAGTGATTTAAAAAGTAGTAATGAAAATTTTGAACTGGTCTTAAAAACAGCATTAGGTTCATACTTCATGCCTGCGAAACTACCCGAAATAATTAGTGGATTAGACCAGCTTCTTGTTGAAAATGGACTAATGCCCTCTGATATTAGTTTTTGTGTTGAAATAAAACACATGGGTAATAATTCTGAAGTGCTTAGGTTTATTGACGAGAACTTAAATATGAGTGATGGGCGACCTGATTGGGCTGTAGATTTTAAGCTAAAAATATTAGGTAAAGATGGGAAAATCGTTCAAGAAGCAGTAGAGTTTATAAAGCCTATTAAACGTACTGCTGTTTTGCCTATTGGAAAAGAAGCAAAAAACAATACTGCTGTTTTTGCATTAGTAAATAATGTTGAGGGAAGAAAATTCTCATTTGTTCCCCATAGAGCTTACAAAGAAGATGGAGAAAACATTATTGAAATTAAATCTTATGGAAACCATGTATATTTTATAGGTGATAACAACAAAAGTTTTTCCGACACAGATGGGCATTGGGGAGAGGAGAACATCAGTCGTGCGGCTTCTTTAGGGCTTGTCTTTGGTAATGAAATGGGAAGCTTTGAGCCTGATAGAGAGTTAACAAGGGCTGAATTTATAGCAATGATTGTAAACGGTCTAGGGCTTAATAAAGTCTCTACAAATGAAATTTTTTATAATGACGTAAATCGTGGAGACTGGTATTTCCAAGATATTATGACAGCAAGGGTTGCTGGGCTTCTTAATGGATTTAACAACTCATCATTTTTGCCAAATGAAAATATTACAAGGGAGGAAATGGCAAGCATAATAAATGGAGTATTTTTATATGAAAATATTGGTACAGAAAGCAACAGTTATCTAGACGTATCTGATAATGTTAATTTTACAGATATGAATGATATAAGCGATGGTTATTTATTTGATGTAAAAGCTGTAGCTAGTAATGGTGTTATGAGCGGTTTTGATGGAGGTGCTTTTTATCCAAAAGGATTTGCTACTAAGGCACAAGCTACTGTAACTTTAGTTAAAATGCTTGAATTATTGGGGAATATTTAGTTAATATTAATATTATTGGGGCTTTCAGCCCCAAACCCCGACTTCTTTCTTGAAAGAAAGAAGCAAAGAACTTTTGTCAGAAAACGCACGATGTGCGTTTTCTTTTCAGTTATTTAGATATCTTAGCAGACATTAACCTAAACCCCTCACAGAATATGTTTGAGAGATAAAGTTTTTTGAAGGGTTTGGGAGACTTTTTTTCAAAAAAGTTTCCCAAGGTCTTTTACTATATTTATATAAAAAATCTTACTCAAATTTTTTCACAATATCCTCCATAATAGAAGAGATTTTAATATGTTGGGGGCATTTTGCTTCACATTCTCCACATTGTATGCAGTTTGAAGCAACTCTGATTCCGTTTTTGTCTTGCTTAGTAAATTCATAATCTGCTTTAATTATTTCAAGGGCATCATACATATAAAGAGCATTATAAAGTTCAAAGTTTCTGGGGATATCAACACCTCTCGGACATGGCATACAGTAAGAGCATTTTGTGCAAGGTACGCCTCCTATTTCACTAAATCTTTTTTTAACTTTTTCAATGATTTCTGTTTCTTTTTGTGAAAACATATTAGGTTTGCCTTTTTCCGCATACTCTATGTTCTGCCTAACTTGCTCCATGTTGCTCATTCCGCTTAAAAGAAGAGATACTTCAGGCATATTCCATATATAATCTAAAGCCCATTCGGTTGGTGTTCTTTTAATATCTGATTCATCAAATATATTTGTTATTTTATTTGAAGGGTTAGAAAGCTTTCCTCCAAATAAAGGCTCCATTACTATTATACCCAAGCCTTTTTCAGCTGCATATTTCATTCCTTTTAAACCGGCTTGATATTCTTCATTAAGATAATTTAACTGAATCTGACAAAATTCCCATTTATCATACCCATCAATAATTTCAAAAAACATATCTTGTTCATCATGAAATGAAAAACCTAAATGATTAATTTTACCGCTTTTTATCGCTTTCTCGCATTTTGATAATAAGTCAAATTTTAATACTACATTTTCCCATTTATGTCTGTCTAAAGTATGTAGAAGGTAAAAGTCAATGTTGTCCGTTCCCAGTCTATTAAGCTGTTCATCAAGAAATCTTTCGAAATCACCTTCTTCATTAATTAGAAATGTTGGGGATTTTGATGCTATTTTAACTTTGTTACGATAGCCTTCTTTTAGTGCCTTTCCTACTACTAATTCGCTTCTGCCTTGATGATATGGGTATGCGGTGTCTATGTAATTAACCCCATTATCAATAGAATATCTTAGCATTTTAACTGCTTCGTCTTCGTCAATATTCTTACTAGGAGGAATACCATCTGTAGTAGGAAATCTCATGCACCCAAAACCTAATATTGATGTTTCAAAATCAATTTTACCCAATTTTCTATATTGCATATTAACCACCTTTTTTATTTTAAGTGAGTTAAATAAAACTAATACATACAAAAATAATTTTATTTAACTTTTGCTACATAGTATAATCTGTTTTTTGTAAAAACCTGTTTAAAATATCGCTTCTAGCATAGTCTTAAACAGGTCATAATAATAATTACAATACTTTATCAATAATTAGCCCATTTTGTATAATCCTAAAAGTATCAGAATATATAGAACCATATTTATAATTATAGTAAAAATTTAAGTTTCTAAAATTCATATGCTCAGAAAGTGGTGCTGTAAGAGTTTCGACAGATAAGTCATATATTTGATAAAATGTATCCAAACTGTTATCAATAGCAGCATTTAATTTCTTTTGTTTTGCTGTTTCAAATTGAATGTCATCAAAATCTAGGTTATTATATATATCTCTTGTTATAAATATACCTTGTAAAGATTCTTCAGAAGAAGCTACGGTATCAACAAGTCTTTCGGAATAATCTTTTAGAATTCGGCTATGGTTTTGTGTGGACATAAAATCTATAGCCTTATTATATATATTTACGAAATGCTTAATATCCTTAGAAATAAATCGTCGTGTCAAAGCAATACTTTCCTCATAAACGTACTCGCTTGCACCTTCCATATGCCTAATAATATTAAAAGCAGCTTCTTTTACTCCGACAACTGATTCGGTTATATCTTTAGCATACTTAACAACATTATCATTTAGGGATTTGTTTAATAAAAAAGAGGTGTCAGGCATATTTTCGAGTGCTTCTTTATAAGTAATTCTGGAAAGCTTGGGTTTTATTTTAGTTTTATCATTGGCATTAACAAAAATATAGGGTTTATAAAATCCGAAATAATAAATATTAGTAAGCAAATTTTATCACCTCATTTTATTAACAAAATTATTAAAAAAGGGTATGATATTTTTTATCACACCCTAATTATAAAACATTTATAATAAAAATACAAAGGAATTTTTTGATTTTTCATATATTTCTGTCGTTTATAAGCTTGTATAATTCGTTCATAAAAGTGTCGACATCTTTAAACTGCTTGTAAACAGAAGCAAACCGAACATATGCAACTTCATCAAAATTTTTAAGGTTATCCATTACTAAGTCACCTATTGTTTTGCTCTCTATTTCCCTTGTCAGCCCACTCATAATATGTTCTTCTATTTGCTTTACAAGTGTTTCCATTTGTTGCATAGTAACAGGTCTTTTGTTGCATGATTTTATTATACCATTTAAGAGTTTAGCAGCGTCAAACGCTTCTCTTGTTCCATCTCTCTTAATAACAAACAAAGGTATACTGTCTATTCTCTCATATGTAGTAAACCTTTCGCCACACTTATCACACATTCTTCTACGCCGTATTGCTGTATGACCTTCCATAGTACGGGAATCTATTACTTTTGTATCCTCAAAGTTACAGTATGGGCATTTCAATGCTAACATTCCTTTCGGTAGTAAGGCAAATAAATATTATAAACAAATTATAAAATATATAAAACTATCCTTCACAATCCACAAGTGCTTTCTTTGTTTCTATTTCAACAAGAATTATGTCATCTCCAACTTGCTTTACACACTTCCAAGGAATGTGATATTCCTGTTCCCGCCCAAACATTCCGAAAACTTTACCCGGACCGGGAACGATAATTTTTTCAACAGTACCTTCTTCTATGTCTATGCATACATCGCAAATATACCCGAACCTGCAGCCATCTTTCATATTTATAACTTCTTTTTGTCTCATTTCATACATTTTCACCACAGCATTCATTCCCTATTTATTTGTTAATAAATTATATGAATAAAATGTATATTTATTACCAATTATAGCACTGTTTTATTAAAAATTATAAATATAAAAATATTGGGAAACTTTTTTAAGTTGAGTTTCCCAAACCCATAAAAAACTTTAACATTAAATAGCTTTTAACATTTGCTCTACAACATTGCTTGAATTTTCTGCAGCCATTTTAACAAATGTTTCAAAAGAAATATTTGCATCCTCGTCGGCTTTATCAGAAATTGCTCTTATAACGACAAAAGGTATTTTATTAAGATAACATGTTTGGGCAATTGCAGCACCTTCCATTTCAGTACAATAGACATTAAAGTTATCCCAAATGCGTTGCTTTGTATCAGGGTTTGAGACGAACTGGTCTCCCGTCCCAATACGCCCCACAAAAATATTGTTATCTTTTATAACTTCATTGCAGGCTTCTTTTGCAATTCGTATAAGTTCCTCATCAGCTTTAAAAAAGCTTTCGCTTATGCTAGTATTAACACCTATAGGCTCACCAATTGCAGTAGTATCAAAATCATGATGAACCAAGTCGCTTGATATAACAATATCTCCAACGTCTAAGTCTTTTGATATCGCTCCAGCAACACCTGTATTTATAACATAGTCTACTCCATATAAATCAATCATAACTTGTGTACAAATAGCAGCATTTACTTTCCCAACACGCGAACGTACAAGAACAATATTTTTGCCTGACATTTTCCCCATATAAAAATCAACACCAATAATCTGTTTTGCCGATATAAGTTCCATGTTAGATTTTAGAAGGCTTATTTCAGAATCCATCGCACCAACTATACCTATAGTTTTCATGGTATTCCTCCTTAGAACTTTATTTATACGTTATTTTAACATACTATTACATTTATAACAATATTATTGTTTCTAAAAGTATAATACAATAAAACTAACATTATTAATTACTCAATAAACTCTCTATTAAGTCAGCAAGCTTTCTTGCCTCTTTCTCTATAACAGCTTTGTCTTTTCCTTCAATCATGACACGAACAAGTGGTTCAGTTCCAGAAGGTCTAATTAATACTCTTCCTTCTCCAGCAAACTTTGATTCCAAAATCTCAATTTCTTTATTTATTTCAGAATTCTCAAGATATAAATATTTTTTGTCATTATCAACTTTTGCGTTAACTAATGCTTGAGGAAGAACTTCCATATAACAGTTAGCCTCTGAAAGTGTTTTGCCGCTTTCAGCTAAAATAGAAACTACTTTTAAACCTGTTAATATGCCGTCTCCTGTCGTATTATGTTCCAAAAATATAATATGTCCTGACTGCTCTCCACCAAAAACAAAATCTTTTTCGAGCATTCTTTCTAAAACATATCTATCGCCTACGCCTGTTTTTTCTATATTAATACCAAGCTTTTCTCCCATTACAAAAAGCCCTAAATTGCTCATAACAGTAGCCACAAGAGTATTATTTTTGAGTTTCCCTTTTTCTTTTAAGTAGTTTACACAAATAGACATTATTTCGTCGCCTTCAACAATTTTGCCATTTTCATCAACAAATAAACATCTGTCTCCGTCCCCGTCAAAAGCAATTCCTATATCTAAATTATTTTTTTTGACTGTCTCTACAAGAGACTCCATATGTGTTGAACCGCAATTCAAATTAATATTTGTACCGTCTGGCTCATTATGAATTACTGTAACATTTGCACCCATTTTCTCGAAAATTGTTTTTGCTGCAGAATGAGTTGCACCGTTTGCACAGTCTAATGCTATTTTCATACCTTTAAAGCTTGTTCCTTCTACAGTTGAATGTAAAAAGTCTATATAGTCATTTAATGCGTTATCACAAATAATTTTTCTGCCTACTTCTGCATTTGTAGGTCGTGGTAAAGAGTCAAGTTCGTTAAAAATAATATTTTCAATTTCTAACTCTAAACAATCAGGAAGTTTATATCCATCACTATTAAAAAACTTTATTCCATTATCTTGCATTGGATTATGGGAAGCAGAAATTACAACTCCTGCATCTAAATTATATTTACGAACTAAATATGCTATACCAGGTGTAGGAATAACTCCAGCGATATAAACTGTTGCACCTAGAGAACACATACCGGCTGTAAGTGCTGCTTCTAGCATATCCCCTGAAATTCTTGTATCCATTCCTACAATTATTTTAGGTGCATGTTTATTTTCTTTTGTAAGGACGTAAGCTCCAGCTTTGCCAATATTTAAAGCTAATTCTGGTGTTAGTTCTTTGTTGGCAATACCTCTTACCCCATCTGTTCCAAATAATTTACCCATTATATTCCTCCCAAATTTATAAATACGAATAATATTATCTAATTATAAATTTACTATATATTTTATGTAATTAATGTCTAAAACGATATTGTAATCATTTTGAAATAATCCAAATATTTTATAAAATTATAATATAATAATGTATTTTTAGCAAGTTTTATGTAACTAACAATGATTTAGTAAGGCTAAAAAAAACTTATCATAAAACTGGTCAAGCCCTCATATAAATTTAATAAATTAATTTAGACTAATGAAAAGGAGAGGTGTTAATGAGTATAAAAGAAATAATAATTAATTATATGGTAGACAAGCTTAATTATATATTTAGTTTTATACCTGACGAATTTTTTGCAGAAATAGAGGAAATAAGAATTAGGGCAGAAAAGCCAATTATTATAATACATAAAGGTACGGAATATTTCATATCAAATGAAGGTCAGTTATGTAATAGCATTAACGATAGCTATATTGTAAATAGCTCTGAAATAATAAAAATTATGGAACTTATAAGCAATTATTCATTGTACGCATTTGATGAGGAGTTAAGAAACGGCTATCTAACTTTGCCAGGAGGGCATAGAGTAGGAATAACAGGAAAAGTAGTTCAAGAAAGAAATTTTGTTAAAACAATAAAAAATATAAATGGTCTTAATATTAGAATTTCCCACGAAATTAAGGGTTGTGCTAACAAAATAATAAGTTACATTATAAATAGAAATGAAGTAAACCATACAATGATTATTTCACCTCCCGCATGTGGAAAAACTACTCTTCTAAGAGATATTGTGAGGCAGTTGAGTGACGGAATATACGGGTTAATAAACGGACAAGCAATAAGTATTGCAGACGAACGTTCTGAAATAGCGGGCTGTTATATGGGAATACCTCAAAATGATGTTGGAATTAGAACAGATGTACTTGACGGATGCCCAAAGGCGGAAGGAATGATAATGCTTTTAAGAAGCATGTCACCAAAAATAATAGCAGTTGATGAAATAGGTAAAGAAGAAGATATACATGCCATAAATCACATAATTAATGCAGGTATAAAGCTTATTTGTACGGTTCATGGAAGTTCTATTGATGAAGTAATAAAGAAGCCTATATTAGAGGATTTGGTTGCCAAAAATATTTTTAAGAGATTTATTGTGTTGGACAAACCCGGAAGTATAAAAGGTATATATAATGAGAGGTATGAAAATATTTGTAACCAGAATAGGAGGGAAAACTGTGATATTTAAAATAATAGGGTCTGTTTTAGTTTTGTCATCAACTGTTGTGGCAGGATTTTATTATGGGAACTTAGACTCATATAGAATCAGTGACTTACTGGAAATGAAAAAAGCTCTTGCTATTTTAAAATCAGAGATAGAGTTTGCAAAAACTCCTCTTCCTGAAGCACTTATGAACATAGGAACAAAAACAAAAAAGCCTATAAGCAATATTTTTTTAAGGTTGGAGGAGTTATTGCATGTTGAGAGAGGTGCAAATATTGGAGATTTATGGAACCAAACTTTAAAGGAATTTGAAAAGCAAACTTATTTTAATATAGAAGATGTTGACCAGCTAATTTCTTTTGGAAAGACATTAGGATATTTAAGCCAAGGAATGCAGCTTAGTAACATTAAAATTATGACAAGCTATATTGATGAAAAAGTTGGTTCTTTAAATGTTAATCGTTTTAAAAATAAAAGAATGTTTCAGAGTTTTGGGGTATTGGGTGGGATATTGGTAGTAGTCATTTTTATTTAAAGTTAACAAAAATACTTTGGGGCTTTCAGCCCCAAACCCCGACTTCTTTCTTGAAAGAAAGAAGCAAAGAACTTTTGCCGAAATATCGCATAGAGACATTTCGTTATAAAGTTTTTTGAAGGGTTTGGAAAACTTTTTTTAAAAAGTTTTCCAAGGTTTTTAAAATTATATCCCTAAAATTCATTTACATAAGGAGTGTATAAAATGGACATAACTGTAGTTTTCCAGATTGCAGCTGTTGGAATATTAGTAGCAGTTCTTACGCAAGTTTTAACTCGTGCAGGAAGAGATGACCAAGCAATGCTAACATCACTTGCAGGTTTAATATTAGTTTTATTTTGGATTATCCAGTATATAAGCCAGTTATTTACAACAGTAAAGGAGTTATTCAACTTATAGTTACATTTATAAGGAGGGCAAATATATGGAGATAATTCAGATTGTAGCTATAGGATTAGTTGCAACAATACTAACACTTACATTAAAAAAGCAAGTTCCGCAATTTAGCCTAATAATTAGTATTGCAGCAAGTGTACTGATATTTTTTATGGTATTGCCTAAACTTGTTTTGGTTATAGAACTTCTAACAAAATTGGTAAATGAAGTTGAAACCAATATGTCATATATTTTTACAGTAATAAAAATTGTGGGCATAGCATATATAGCGGAGTTTGGCTCACAATTATGTTTGGATGCTGGAGAGTCAGCAATAGCTTCTAAGATAGAAATAGGAGGGAAAATATTAATAATGGTAATGTCTGCACCTATTTTATTATCATTGGTTGAACTTATTATAAATATTTTACCTCAATAAAAATATATCAATATATTAAAATTACTGTTCATTATTTGTACTAAATATAAAAGTTTTGTTCACTATTTTGAAAGTGACGGGGTTTGGGGAAGTGCCCAAGGTTTATTTCAAAAGCGTAAGCTAGGAGCGATTACAAATGAAAAATATAGTTATACTTACTTTAAGCTTTTTATTGATAATAAATTTTACATATATTGTAAACGCTTCTGAGGTTGATAAAGACATTTTGAATCAGCAAATGGAGGCGTTGGATTTTGAAGGTATTGATAATCAAATAAGGCAACAGGGAGTAGGTTTTGATAATAACATATCTTTTGAGGATTTAGTATTAAAGATAATTAGCGGAGAAATAGATTTTTCGATGGGTAATTTACTTGTTAGTTTTTTGTACATGCTTTTTGGAGAAATATATCAGTGCGGAGGGCTAATGAGGAATTTACTTGTTATTTCTATATTAAGTGCTTTACTAAAGAACTTAACAGAATCATTTAAAAATAAGAGTGTTGGTGAACTTGCATTTTATATTTCATATGTCGTATTAATAATGGTACTTTTTACAGCTTTTAATACTGCTGTTGTTGTTACAAGAGATTTAATACTATCACTTTCAGGGCTTATGGAGTCATCAATACCGCTATTAACAGCATTAGTATTAATGTCTGGAAATGTTAGTTCAGGTTTTACATTCAGCCCATTATTTATTATTGTAATAAATATAATAAGTATTTTTATAAAAAGCTTTTTAGCTCCTTTCATAATTTTAGCAGCTGCTATGCAAATTGTAAATTACTTAACAGAAAAAGAAATTCTTAACAACTTTTCTAATTTATTAAAATCAATTTGTATATGGACATTAACAGGAATTGCTTTTTTATTTGTGTCAGTATTATCTTTGCAAAAAGTATCTGCTCCCATTTTAAATAATATGGTTGGGAAAACGGCTAAGGCTACAATAGGAGTAATTCCAATAGTCGGAAATGTTATGAACGGTGCTGTTGAAATGGTTGCATTTTGGGCACAGGGATTAAAGAGCGGTGTTATGGTTGGATTAATAATAGTAATAGCACTACTTTGTGCTTTCCCTGTTATAAAAATATTGGCACTAATCTTTATTTTTAAATTAAGTGCTGCTATTATACAGCCTATTTCCGACCAAAGAATAGTTAAATGCATAGATGCTATCGGAAGCTTTTCATTAATATTATTAGGTTGCTGTGTAACCGTAATTGTAATGTTTATGTTATCGGTAGTTATTATGCTGTCGTTTTAGGAGGTATACAAATGTTGGATTACATATCGGACTATATAAAAAACATAACTTTATTTTTAGTTTTCATTACTTTTATTGGAATAATTTTGCCAAGTAATAAATATAAAAATTATATAAGTATTGTTTTGGGGCTTATATTAATTTTTGTAATAATAACCCCTATTACAAGTTTTTTATTTGGAAATTCAAATTCATATGAGGATTTTTTGAATAAACTTGAGTTGGAAGTTAATGCACAAGCTTTAGATACTCAAGAACAAAAATACCAAAATCTAAAAAATGATATGATTAAACAAAATTATATTGAACTTATAAAAAGGCAAGTAGGTACAATTATTTCTAATAATAATTTTGTCATTAATGATTTTTGTATTGATTACGTAGAAGAAACAGGAGAAATTAAAACAATGAATATAACAGTTGAATATATAGAAAGCATAGAAGAGGTAGAGCCTACTTCAAAACCTTTTATAAGAATAGAGCCTGTTGAAGTAAACCCAAAATTGCCTATTCAAATAACAGAAGGAAATAACAATATAAACTCAGAATTGAATATGCAATATTCTGAAGAAATAAAAAATTTAAAATATGCTATTTCCGACTTCTATAATTTGCCCATAGATAATATATATATTACAGTACAAAAGAAAAACTAAAGGAGATGGCGAGCTTTGAAAAGTTTAAGAGAAATTTTTGAAAACAAGGACAAGAAAGTTATTGCAAATATAGCTACAGCCTTTACCTTAGGAATTGTATTTTTAATATGTGGAAGTGCCTTTTTTGGTAAAGAAAATCCTGTTACCGATATAATTGCTAAAGATGAGGTTGTTGCTACTGCTACTGAAATCAAGCCTAGCAATAATTTATCATATGATAGGCTTCTTGAAGCGAGGCTTTCAGAAGTTTTATCACAGGTTGAAGGTGCAGGAAAGGTTGAGGTTATGCTTACTTTGTCAAACGGGAGGGAAATAATTGTAGCCGAGGATATAGAAACAAATGAGAGAAAAACAAAAGAAACAGATAGTCAGGGTGGTATACGTGAGCAATTTGAAACAAATAATCAAGGTAAAAAAATAGTTATTTCCGGTAAAAATGGTTATCAAGAGCCATTAGTTTTAAAAGAAATAGAGCCTAAAGTTGAAGGCGTAATAATAGTTTCACAAGGAGGAGATGACGTTTTTATAAAGGATGCATTAATAAAAGCAGCCCAAACTGTATTAGGCGTTGAACCGCATAAAGTTCAAGTATTAAAAATGAAATAGGGAGGAATTAGTAATGTTTGCTTTAAAAAGAAATCAAGTAATAATAACAGCTTTAGTTGTAATGATAGCTGTAGCTGGGTATCTTAATTACGTTGATAGCAATCTTGAGCCAAGTAAAGCTCAAATAACACTGGGTGATAATGGCGAAATTAGTGCATTAGTGCCTTTCGGAGAAAATGGTACAGAGACAGATGATAAATTAGAGTTTACAGAAGGTGAAATAGGCGAGGCATTAACAATGGATGAAGACCCTTTTATAGCTTCTGTAAATGAAGAAACTAAAGAGTCAGCTGTTACAGAAACATCTTCCGAAAATTCAACTGATGAGGCTGGTGAAGCTGTTTTTGTTAATACTTCATCTAATTCTTCATATTTTGTGCAAGCAAAGCTTGAAAGAGAACAGGCAAGGTCAAAACAAAAAGATATTTTAATGGGAATGATTAACGACTCTAAAATTGACCAAGACCAAAGAGCTGTTTGTGCTGAAGCTATGTTAGAGATACAAAAAAGAATTGAAAAAGAAACTGCTGCTGAAGCTATGATAGAAGCAAAAGGTTTTAAAGAAGTTTATGTAAGGATAGACGATTCAACGGTTGACGTTGTTGTAAACAAAGAGGCTTTAACAGATGCTGAAATAGCTCAAATCGAGGATATTGTTAAACGTAAAACAGGTATGAGTGCAGAACAAATTCGTATAAGCCCTATGAAGAGATAGTTATATTATAGTAAAGCATACATAATAAAAAGGTATATAGGATGTGCTATTAGCACGTCCTATTATTCTATTTACACTAAAGAATATTCACACCCTTATTCCTATGTAGAAGACCTTGGGAAACTTTTTTTTGAAAAAAGTTTCCCAAACCCTTCAAAAAACTTTAACCTCAAATACACACAATAAATATATATGTGCTACCTTGCCTTAGGAGTAGTACCTGTTCCAATTTCAATTATTTCTTTTACAGGTTCGGTTATAACTTTTGTATTTAAAATTTTCTTATCAGTTTCTTTACCATTTATTCTGGTAATCTGAGCGGTTACTTCCTGCTCCCCATCTTTGCCATATTGAATTACATTTGAATATGTTCTATATTCCTCTGGTTTTTCCTTCGATTCTACTGTTTTTTCAATTGCTTCTCTATATGTTATTTGTTCAACCGTTTTTATAGTAGAAATAATAGGAACTTCGTCAGCTATATTAATCTGTTGCCCTACTTTTAATACTGTGTCTATACTAATACTAGGATTAATTTCAAGTAATTTTTGTACAGTCATTTTGTTATTGGAGGCTATTTTGCCTAAGCTATCTCCTGACTTAACAGAATATGTTTGCTGATTTTCTGTTTTTATGTCAAGCTTAGATAGTGCATCTTCAGCAGAAATAATTTTGTCTTTCTTATCAAACCTAACTTCAATCTTTACGGCATCTGAAAAATCTCTGCTTTCAAGAGTTGAACCTTCCTGAATATATTTCTTTGCAATAGTATCCAAAACATTGTTTGCTTCTTCTTCCGATTTTAGAACAGCCATTTCTATACCATCAACAATTATAGCCGCAACTTCTATATCATATTTCCAGTGCTTGTTTAATTCACTTAAAACATAATCTTCATTTGTAATATCTTTAGAGGTGGCACGTACTGGTTTTAAAACTATTTTTTGTTCAACACTCACTTTTGAACCTACATCAGCCGAAAGCTTTTCTATTGCAATATCGTAAAGAGATTTTTCTGTAGTAGTTTTATCAATAGGAATAACTCCTATTTTTGTTTCATCCAAATAAACTTCATATGCATTATTTCTGTTAAATAGCATTATAATCATTGCAACTAAGGCAATTAAGCCCATTCCCGCACTTGATAAAACAACAGTCCTATATTTATATAAAGCTCTTTTTAATGGGCGGTGATTTTTTCTGCTTTGTGTACGAGTTCTTTTTGAAACTGGTTGTGTTCTTTTTGTTGGCCTGTAATAATCGTTTGATTGCGTTCTATTCTTTTTTGTAGTATTGGTATTTTGCACATAAACATCAGGAGGTTTTATGCGTGGTCTTGCACTAAAATATTTGTTGCTACTATCAGATTTGTTTCTGTAATCAGAATCAGCCATATTTTCACCCCCAGAAGTGAGTTTTATTTTATGAAGGGTTTGGGAAACTTTTTTAATAAAGTTTCCCAGAGTATTTGTCAACAGTTTAATTATCAGCATTAAAAATTTATGTTAACTGTATTAGTCAAGAATAGAAATACTTTTTGCTAAATTTGATGTATTGTTTATGAAGTTAACTTGTACTTTCATGCCGTTATATAGTTCGCTTATGCTGACACTATTACCCGTTGAAACCTTTACAACCACTGTATTGTTATCAAAAACAACTTCTCTGTAACTGCTTAAGTCATTTTTTGAATCTCTTACAGCAAATGATTTTGACTGCAATAAATCAACATAACCTGTAATAGTTGTGCTGTTACTGCTTGCCTTTGAAGATGTTGTGATAGATTCTATTTCTTTACTGTCAAGTCTTAACTGAACTTTATCACCTAATTTAACAGAATAAATATCAGGAATATTACTAATAAAATTATACTGCTCTTTTTTCTTTGAACTATCATTAAGCAAAATTATGTAAGATTTATCTTTTGTTAAATGAATTTCCTCAACAGTTCCGCTGATATTGCTAAATTCTCCATATGCATATAATTCGAGAAGTCTGTCATATTCAGCTTTTACATCTATTTTATCGCCAATTCTTAGTTCTTTCCAGCTAACTTGTCCATGACCTCTTCTGCTTATAAAGCTATCATTAGTTACTCTAAGTTCATGAGGTTTTTTATTTTTATCTTCAAATACTAAAATTGCTGTATTTGTAGTCGAAATAAATTTCTTTTCTGTTAAAGTAGAATTTGTAAACTCCCTATGTTTTTCTTCAAGCATAATATCTTTTGCTAAAGAGCCTATGTACTCAACTTTTGCAACGTCACCTTTAATTATTGTTTCAAATAAAACGGTTATTTCGCCTCTATGCACTTTTGTATAATCATCGACATTCAGCTTGAGGGTTTCAACAATTACTTCTCCTTTTGTATTAATCATATTAAATTCAAGAACAATGCTGTTATCTTCTGTTTTGTTAGAAACAGATGCGATAATACCTTCAATAGAATGTTTTTGCTGTTCAGAAGGTGGTGGCGTTTGTATAGGTGTTGGTGGTGCTGTTTGAGTCGGTGGTGCTGTCTGTGAAGGAGGAGTAGAAGGCTGAGGAGTTTGTGAAGGTTGTGGTGGATTACCTGATGCTGCTTTTATTTCCATAAGCTCTTCACTATTTACAACAATAGCTGTAATAGACATTCCTTCTTTTATATCTTCGATAGTTTTTAGGTAACTATCAACATAAATCGTTATATTTTTAGAAAGCTTGTATATCTTCTTTTTACCTTCGGTATCTACTATTTGTACGGCATTTAGTTGAGGATAATACTTATCGAAAGTCCCCGAAATATTCGTAACTACTGAAACATTACTATCAGGCTGTGCAGTTGCAGAAGGCATATTTCCTCCTAAAGTTAATGCTCTATCAAGCATAACAGTCATTGCAGCACGGTTTACAGCCATGTTAGGGTTAAATCTTCTATCAGGGTCTTCTTCTATAACACCCTTACTCTGTAAATAATATACATATGGCTTATTTGCAGCAGTTATTATTGAATCATCTGCAAAAGTAAATGTATATCTTGATGAAGTTGCTTCTGCTTTTTTTCCGATAAGTCTAACCAAAAATACAGCGGCTTCCTCTCTTGATAAAGCACGCAATTTTTCGACTCCGTCTTTGTCTTTAATTACAAATTGGGATAAATCGGTTTCAGTTAAAATTTCTTTTTCAAGTAAAAAAGCAATTTCTCTATCAGACGCACTGCTCCATTTTGTAAATTTTTGACTGTATTCGGCTAAAATGTTTTTATTTTTTTCGTATGCCCTGTCGTAGTATGTTTGCTCAGAAGCTGAAATATTTGTATATTTATATCCAGCACTTCTAGCAAGTATTTTGGCTGTCTCAAACTTGTCTATGTAGTCTAGAGGTTTAAAATTTCCGGTGGTATCTCCCACCATAATACCTAAGTCTGATATTTTTGCAATAGAACTGTAAGCCCAGTGAGTAGTTGGTATGTCTTTATAAGTTGCTGCTGATACTGCTGTGTTGAAGCTGATTATGCACATTAATGAAAGAGTAAGTGTTTTAGCTTTTGTGTTAAACTTCATCAAAAAATACCTCCTTTTATAAATTAACATGAGTTCGGGTCAATAAAACCACACCAAACTTTTGATAATATTCGCACAAAATTAGCCAAAAAGCGGGCTAATTTTGTGATTATAACGTGAGAAATCTTAGGATTTTTAGTTTGTTCCACATGTCAGTTAGATTTTGCCAAACTCACGCTAGTTTAGTGATGTTCTCCTGATTTTGCAATTTCTTTTGTTTCATGGATTGTGCAATATGGGTGCTTAGGTGGAGCATATATTGAGTACAATTTTATTGGTCTATTTCCTAAGTTAATTAAGTTATGCCATTTTCCCGCTGGAATAATAAATGCACAGCCTGCATATATTTGAGACTGAAAATCTAGTTTGTCTTTTGAATCACCCATTTTAATAATTCCTTGCCCCTGCTCAATGCGTATAAATTGGTCATGATTTGGGTGGATTTCTAAGCCAATATCTTCACCAACATTTATACTCATTAATGTAAGCTGCAAATATTTACCCGTCCATAAAGCAGTGCGATAATTATTGTTTTGTTTTGTAGCCCTTTCGATATTTACAACGAAAGGCTCTGCACCAAAATCTGTTGTACAACATTTTTGCTCTAGAATACTTTTATTATTTGTCTGCTGATTCATGTTTTGAGGAAATCTATTGTTAAAAAACATTCTATCTTTCCTTTCTCAATATTATATGATATTGTATGCATAACAGATAACTAAAGTACCTAAAGTGAAATTCATTCCATGTAATTAAGTTAAATAATTACTGTAATAAAGCTTTGAAGGGTTTCTTAGTTATTTTAGATTAAAATACATAGTATTGCAAGTGTTTACATTATTTTGTAAGTTAAAAAATTATCTATCCATTTTTCATAATAAAAGCTAATGTCATCAAGCACTTGACAAAAATTTTTAAGCTTACAGAAAGGTTACTCAAAATATTTATTTTAAAGACTTTACAACGGCATTTTCTTGATTCTGTATATGTAACATTGCCGTATTTGAAGCATATTCGGGGTCTCCACTCTTAATAGCATTTAATATTTCGTTATGTTCAGCTATAATTTTAACCCTATAGTTTTTATCTTTAAGATAAGCAACACGATATCTATAAATTTGCTCTCTTAGGTTGCTTATAATTTGAACAAGCTTCTGATTACCAGATAGTGAGAAAATAATGTCATGAAACTTCATATCAGTTGTTGCCATTTTTTCAATATTTTTTTCTTCTACTGCAATGTCAAATTCTTTTTTGGCTAATTCTAATTTTTTTATAATGTTTTCATTTAGATTTTGGCAGGCTAACTTTGCCGCTAAACCTTCCAAAACAGCCCTAATTTTAAGTACATCTTCAATGTCCTTTTTTCTTACTATAGAGACAGTTGCACCTTTTCTTGGAGTCATTTCAATAAAGCCTTCTTGCTCAAGTTTGCTTAGAGCCTCTCGTACAGGAGTGCGGCTTACACCTAATTTATCTGCTAAGTGCTTTTCCATAAGGCGTTCTCCCGAAACAAGCTTTTCTGAAAGTATATCATCTCTTATAGCTTTAAAAACAACATCTCTTAATGGTTGTTTGTCATTTGAGTTATCATTCATTTATACAATCATTCCTTTTCGGTTGGGATTATAAATTGAAGTTAAAAAGATTTCATGTATTTCCGGATTACTTGCTTTTATTCCTTCTATTGCTCTTAGTGCCTCTTCTCTTTTTCTAAAATATGCAAAGACAGTAGGGCCGCTTCCACTCATTAATGTCCCAATTGCATTATACGATAATAGAATTTCTTTTATATCTGTAATTATTGGATGCATTTCCTCTGTTACAGTTTCAAGAACATTTATAAACTCATTTGATATACCCTCCAAATTCTGTCTTTGTATACAACTAATCATTTTATCTATATTTGGATGAATTTTTATTTTTTCAAGGTTCAGGTTCTCGAAAACAAATGCTGTCGAAACTTTAATAGGAGGTTTAACTAAAACTATACTTACATTAGGGTGCGAAGGCAAATGTGTTAATTTTTCTCCTATACCCTCAGCAAGAATTGTTCCTCCTGTTAGGCAATATGGTATATCTGCACCAAGCGATTTACCTATTTCAAGAAGTTCTTTTCTGCTTATTGGGAGATTGAAAAGTTTTTTCATACCCAAAAGAGTTGCGGCACAATCGCTACTTCCACCAGCAAGTCCAGCAGAAACAGGTATAACCTTATTTATTTCAATAAAAACTCCATCTGTAATTGAATATTTATCAATTAAGACCTGTGCTGCTTTGTATACTAAATTTTTTTCATCAAGGGGAAGCCACTTGCATTCACATGCTAATTTTATTTTCGGCTTATTAATTCTTTTAATATATATTCCGTCGTATAATCTTAGAGTTTGCATAACCATTTTCATTTCGTGGTAGCCATCGGGACGTTTACTCAATACATCTAATGCTAGATTTATCTTTGCCCGTGCCTTCATATAAATACAATCCATAATTTCTCCTACTTTTATTGATAACATTGTATATATTCTTTTTATGTATTATATACAAATTTGTATTAAGAAAGCAACAAAAATGCTAATTTATTTTTCAAAAAAATATGTCTTGATTTTGAAATATAAGTATGTTGAAAATGCTGTACTATTTTGTTATAATAAAAAATGTAAATATTATGTAAACATAATTATATATAAAATTATGCATAATATAAAATATAACGGTAAAATGCTTATATATAAGCCTATTTAATATTCAGAGGTGTAAAAATGTTACATAACAAAAAAAGTGATAAACAAAAGAAAAAAGACGATAAACAAAAGAGAAAAAGAAATATAAAAAAATTTTTCACATTGGTTGGCTCAATAGTTGGGATATTTGTTATTATAGCTTCTGCCGCAGTATATGGTTATGTAAACAGCGAGTCAGGGGTGGCAAAGGAGCAGGACGAAAGAGAAAACATATCAACTGACAATACACAGCCTATTGAGATTAAGCAGGAAAAAAAGGAAGAAGATAAAGAAGGGTTTTTGCAACCTCCAAGAAAAACAAATTTTTTAGTAATGGGGCTTGACCAAGAAGAGTTATTATCTGATGTAGTAATAGTTGGGTGCTTTGACAGAGAGACAAAAAAAATAGATTTAATTTCTATTCCAAGGGATACTTACGTTCAATTATCACAGGAAGATGTGAAAACTTTAAGAGATGAAGGGCGACACCCTCCATCAAACGGAGTAATGAAAATTAATGCTGTACATAGTTATGCCGGAAAGAAGTTAGGAGCAAAGTATTTACAGCAAGAGGTTGAGGAAATTTTAGGTATAAATATAAATTTTTATGCGGAAGTAAATCTTGAGGGCTTTAGAAAAATTGTAGACGCTATTGGTGGAGTTGAGATGGAAATTCCGGAGGGCGGTTTTAAATATTACGACCCTACTCAAAATCTAAGGATAAACGTTCCAGGAGGCTATCAGCTACTTGATGGAGAAGCTGCAGAGGGCGTTGTAAGATTCCGTGATACATATCGTCGAGGCGATTTACAAAGAATAGAAGTACAACAAGAATTTATGAGAAACTTTTTTAAACAAGCTTTGAATAAAGATACAATTATAGGTAATGCCCCTAGTTTCTTTTCAACAATAATTAACTATGTTAATACTAATTTAGGAATAACCGAAATACCAAAATATATACAATATGTAGGGGATTTAAAAGCTGAAAATTTCTCTATTTGTACATTACCAGGTGAAGCTAAAAAAATAGACGGCGTTTCATATTACACTCATTATGAGGACGAAACAAAGGTTTTATCCGATAATATTTTTTATTCATTAGAGATACCTGTTGAAGAGCCTGAAACTACAGATAAGCCTTTTGGTAACTTTGAACAAATTGCAGAAATTGACAAAAAAGATTTAAAAGTGCAGATTTTAAACGGTGGCAGTGTAGAAGGTATTGCAAGCAAAAAAAGAGATATGCTTAATAATGATGGATTTAATATTGAAAGTGTAGGAACATATGCAGGTATACGAAAAAATGAAACTAGGATTATGGTAAAAGATACTAGAATTGGAGAACTTTTCGAATCTTATTTTGAAAATAACTCTATTATAAAAGAAAATGCCTTGCCAAGTGGATATGATGCAGTGCTTATAATAGGTTTGGACGAGCAATAATTAAGCTTATTAAAATCGTGAGGGAGAAAACTTTTCTTAAAAGAAAAGTTTTCTCCCTCACACTCCCTCTTTCAAAAGAACTTTAACTTTTTTTCTGGGTAGGTTTGTCAATAGGTAATTTGATATAATGGCACTTTACATTATTATATGTTAAGGTCTTTTTTTATTTACTCAAATCAATAGCAATAATAGCATCATTGTTTGAGCATTCTTTCATTTTCTTAGATTGATTTCCGACTTCTTCTTTTATAATATCAATTTTTTCAATTAAATCATCAGCAGTTATAAATAATTTCTCTTCATCAATATATTGGCAATCAACGTAAGTTTTTTGTCCAACATATTCCATAAATGATTTTATTTTTGGGTCATAAACGATACCCATAATAGGAACGCCCACCGCAACCGCATAAATTAAAGTATGCAATCGCATAGCAATGACAAATTGCATTTTACTAATAATACCCATCAACTGCTCAACATTATATTCTTTGCTCAAAATAATATGAGGTGCTTTGAGCCTTACAATAATTTCTCTTGATATTATTTCATCATATGGCTGTTGCATTGGAATAAAAACAGGTATTATATTATGTTTTTCAAATATTTTGTCAATAACATTTACTATTTTAGAAACAAAATTGGCATCGCTATATTTCCATTGCCTAAATGATACAGCAAAATATTTTTTATCAGAAGATATATTTTCATTTTCTAATATTTCTAAAAGGTTCTTCTCACTTTCAGGCTTAATAGAAAATGTAGGGTCGCTTGAAAGCAAAACATTTGAGTTTGAAACGCCTAAATTTTTTAACTCCTGAAAAGATTCAGGTTCTCTCAAAGTAATATAGTTGCAAGCTTGTAAAGCCTTTTTTGCAATTTTTATATTTTGTTTCTTCAGAATAGGCCCTATTCCGTTAGCATAAAGCATAACCTTTAGCCCATACATTTTGGCAAAATGCATTAATGTAGTATAATAAATTAATGAGTGGGTGCTTGTGATATCTTGTATTAGGCTTCCTCCGCCGTTTAAAAAAAGTCGGCTTCTTTTCATGTACTTTAAAATTTGAAAAAAATTAACTCTATTTATTGCAAAAACATTATGCTCTTTTTGTGTCTGCAAAGGATTTTTGGATAATACTATTATAGAAATATTTGGGTTTTCTTCTCTAAGGCTTGCTATAATTGCTTTTAGCAGTGCTTCATCGCCACTATTTTTAAAACCATAATACCCTGAAAGCATGACATCAAAGCATTTATTTTGTTCCTTAAAATTTTTAAGGACATCTGTGTAAATTTCAATATGGCGGTTTTTCATGCTTTCCTTTGAAAAATTTGTTTTTGCAAAAATATTTAAGTTTTGTCCTAATTGCTTCCTAAGATTTTCATTATCTACAAGCTGTATTATTTTTTGTGCCATTTGCTCAAAATTTCCCGATTCAGCTAATAAGCCTGTCTTTCCTTCTATTATCAAATCAGGAATACCGCCTACAGCAGTGGAAACGGTAGCTTTGCACATTTTAGCACCTTCCAACAATACATAGGGGAAGCTCTCGCTATATGACGATAAAACGTTTATATCAATTGCGTTTACAAAACTAAATATATCATTTATAAAACCTAGAAATTTAATGTTTTTTGTAATACCTAAATTTTTTGCAAGATTTTCTAAATTCTGTTGCTCAACGCCTTCTCCAGCCAATAAAAACAAAACATCTTTTCTTTTTTCCAAAACTTTAGCAGCAGCTTTTATAAAAATTTCATGCCCTTTAACTTTATCAAACCTACCTATTATTCCGACAATTGTTTTTCCGGCTGAGTCAATATTGTATAGCTTATTAAACTTATCTCTACTTAAATGCTCTACTTCTTGATTAAAGTCTATTGAATTATAAACAGTATAAATTCTGTCTCTATCAAATTTCCTGCCTACAAGCATTTCTTTAAAATTATTTGAAACAGCAATATAATAATCCAAAAATCTAAGAGATGTAGCATTTAACTCTGTAAAAACCATTTTTTTGTATAAATTCTCTGTAAAGTCCATTCTGTAGTCACTATGAACAGTAGTAATCATAGGTATTTTTATAAAAGGACGCAAAAGAACAGCAATAAAGTTTGCCCTTGCACCATGTGCATGAATAAGGTGATATCTTTCTTCCCTAATATGTCTAACGAGTTTGCTTATTATTGTTAAATCATTTCTGTATCTTTGTTTTATAAGCATGGAGGGAATATCCATATCTTTTATTTCTTGATAAAAAACTCCCTCCATAAAACATATTACTCTAATTTCGATATCTTCCATTAAAGCATTTAGCAAAGTAAAAACGTGTGTTTTTGCTCCTCCTTTGTCTCCGCCACTAATTAAGTGAAGTACTTTCATATTTTTGTACCTCTCGCTAGTTTTACAGTAGCCATACTAATGCCCATTACAACCCAAAATGTCAGGAGTACACGAGGATAAAACCAAACATGCTCAACCATTCCAAATGATATTATTCCGGCTATAGATGCTACACATGCTATTAAATAGTTTTTATATTCAACATCTAATGTATTTATACTTTTAGCAATACAGTTTTTTACTGTAGTAAACATATATACTATAAAAGAAATAAAACCTAGTATTCCAAACTCTATCCAAATCTGCATAAGAAGGTTGTGAGAATGCATTGCATTTGCAGCACGATAATCTGCATAATTTCTATACGTATTTGCAAAGGTTAAAGGGCCTGCTCCTATTCCAGAAATCAAATTATCCATTAGCAATTCAAATGATGAGTTCCATATCATAAGTCTAAAAGAACTTGAGGAATCTTTTCCTATTGTTAATACTCTATTCATAATTGAGCTTGGTAAAATAGGAATACATGCAATACCAACAATAATAAAGAATGGTATTAATCTTTTATTTCTTAGCAGAACATATACACCAGCAACTAAAACAATTGCAATATATGATGCACGGGAGTAAGTTAGAACTAATGCCAATAATACGGGACAAATTAAAATTATATAAAAAAGTCTTTTAATATCCGTTTTGCAATTTAAAATATGAGAAAAACAAATAGGCAAAAGTAAAACCAAAACTTCAGCAAAGTTATTAGGGTTTGCCATAGAGGAAAAAAGTCTTCTAAGACCTTCACTTTGAGTTAAATCAGAATAGTCCGAACGAACTTCAATTCCCATACGATATTGATAAAGCCCATACATTGAAGCCAAAAAAATACCAATAAAAATTATTGAAACAAAAGTATCCAAATGTTTTTTTTCTGATATTATTCCTTGAATGAGTATTGCAATAAAAATACAAGACAAAAAAATTACTAAAACTCTCAAGCTGTCCGAAAAGCTCCAAGTAATTAGAAGACTTGCAATAGATATTAATATAAAGAAAGCTAAAGGAATTGATAAATTTTTTAAGTTAAATTTTTTTCTTTTTCCTGCAAGTATTTGAATAAAATATACACCTGTATAAAAAATAAATGCAAAAAAGATGTACATGTTATTCCAGTAGTCATTAGGAATAACCAACATACCAAATACAAATAAACTAAAACATATTTCCAAATAATAAAAAGCAGAAATAATAAATACTAATCCAAATACAAGTACCAATGCATATTTAAGCGAAATAAATAAACTCAATACGAAAGGCGTAACAATTAAAGCAATAACAAGTATTTTAAATGCCCACCCAAATTTTCTCAATGAAAAAATAAACTTACTATAATATTTGCATATTATACTTGACTCATCAAGTTTTAATAAACTACCAAATATTTTTATAAAAAAATCAATTACAGTATCTACAATTTTATTTATTACATTAAATACAAAGCTTCCTTCGGAATATTTTTTGTCGCTTTCTTTGCATACAAAGTTATACAAAGCCATACATAATGGTCCATTTTTAGCGTATTCAGATATTTTTGAAATAATTTTATAACAAGCACTATTTTCATAATATGTGTTTAAAATCGTATAAAGCTTTAATATTAAATTTAAACAAAAGCTACCTGTCATTAATCTACACCCTTTTCCTCAATTCCGGAAATTTTGAGATATATTTTGCCTTTTCCTGCACGAATTACGAAAGTATGACCAACACCATATTTATTTCCTTCTATCAAAAGACCATTTTCAAAAGGAGTTGCTGTTAATTCGCTTATTATTTCGCATGAGTAATAGTCTTCTTTTATTCCTTTTTTTAGTTCGCCGTTTGCTGTAGGAACATATTCATAGCCTTCTGATGTTTTTATATCTACTACTTTACCAAGCTTAATAGCTTTTAATTCGTCTTCTACAGAGTCTCCCAAATTAATAGAATCAATAACATATTTCGGAACTTCTTCAACATAAAATTTCATAACAAATGTTTTTGCAGTATCTTTATTTGCGACACTACCAGAGGCAACTTTTGTATACCCAAAACAAGCAACCGCAATAAATACAATAATTACAAATAAGTCAATAATATTTATAAGCCCAAATAGTTTTCCTTTTTTATCAATTAGCATTTTAAATTATCTCCTTGTATTAAAATTTTATATATTTCATAAGTTTCTTCAAGCTTTTTATTTATATCAAAAACTTCTTTAACCGTTTTAAGTGAATTTTCGGAGCATTTATTAAAAAAGTCTTTGTCGCTCATTAATTTAGCCATACAATCGGACATACTTTTAGGATTGTCATACTGTGCTAAAAGCCCACAATTTGTTTTTTCATTTACAATATCTATATTTCCGCCAAGTTCTGTTGCAATAATGGGCATACCTTTTGCCATAGCTTCCAGTATAGCAAAGCTTAGTGCCTCACTTTGTGAAGAGTTAATATATGCATCTCCTGCGTCCAAAATATCATTTGAATCGTCTCTAAATCCAGCAAATACAACATTTTGCATAATATTGTTTTCTTCTGCAAACTTTTTGTCTTCATCAAGTAAAATGCCGTCTCCAGCAATTATTACTTTAAAAGGTTTGTCCCAGTTTTGTTTTAATTGCTTTATAGATTGCAAAAGATATCGAGTTCCTTTTTCAGAAGTAAATCGAGTTAATGTGACAAAAACAAATTCATTTTCACATATATCAAACTCCCTTCTTATATCAAGCCCTTTATTGTTTTCATGTTTTTTACATTTTTCATAATCAACGCCATTAAAAATAACTTTTATTTTATTTTTGGGCATATTATTACAAATTAGCAAATTTTTTCCTTCTGTACAAACAGCAATTATAGCATCATTATTCCTACACATAAATAAATTTGTAGTTTTCCATACTATATTATTTTTTAAGTTAATATGAGAAGTATAAATAACTTTTATATTTTTGTAAAACATTTTAGCAATTAATGAGATATAATTTTCTCTTTGAAATTGTGTATGTATTATGTCAATTTTATTTTTACTGCAAAAATGGGCAACCTTTTTTGCAGTCTTTATATCAAACGGATTTTTCATTTCCATCTGCACAGGAGAAACTCCTAGTTTATTCATTCGACTGCATAGCTCGCCTTTTTCGTTATATATAAGAAATATATTGCAATTTCTTGTTTTCAAAAATTTTGTCATAGTAATAATGTATTTTTCTGTTCCGCCTTTTCCGGCATAATTTATCAAAAAAAGTATGTTCACAAATTCCTCCAAAGCCAATTATAAGTGGAGACAATCGGACTCGAACCGACGACCCCTTGAATGCCATTCAAGTGCTCTCCCAACTGAGCTATGTCCCCAAAATATTATTAATTTATTGTTAATTATAAATTAATTTCTAAAAAAAGACAAGTAAAAATAAAAATACTTGGCTTTTTATATAATAGACCTCTTCTGAAACCTTATGGCACCGTCTTTGCTTCTTTCTTACAAGAAAGAAGTCGGGGTTTGGGGCTGAAAGCCCCAAGGTTTTTATATAATTTTTATAACGTCTGAAACAAAGCAGTAACTATTCCAATAAAAAAGCCAAGTACTCCACCCAAAATAGTAATAGCATTTAGTTCTCTGTTTATAACAGAAACAAGTATTTTTTCAGCATCATCCATTTCAAATTTATTTATTTGATTTTCTACAATTTCACCAATATTAATGTTTTGAGAAAGATATACAGAGCCTTTACTTAAAGCATAAGCAATTATTTTCATCATATAACTATTGAAAGACGAAATTGTGTCATTATCAATTTTTAGGGTAACAGTGCTAATTTTAGAAGAAAGAAAAATGCTTTCATATTTTTTGATCAACTCATTTATAACAACAATAGCATTATTATTAAAAAACTCCTGTATATTATAAGAAACAAATTTATCAAGCTTATTTTCAAAATCAGGCTCAAACTTAGTAATACTGTCAAAAAAAGTAATATTATCAGACTTTTCAATGCAATCCAAAATATAGTCAAAGACTTTGTTGACTATATTTTCAGCCAAAGTTTTTTCAACAAAAGAAAAAATTTTTTCAGAAAGCTTAAATTCAATATCTTTTGGGACTTTATCAATATATCCTTTGACAGAACCTTTAAGAAAATTGTCTAACATTGTACATAATTTTAAGTTTATATCCTCCAAAACTTTTTCATCGCTAAGGTAATCAAACAGCGAGTTTTTTATGCTAAAATAAATTTTATCTTTGCTAACAAACATTAATGCAAATTTACTTACGTTTTCTTCTACTACTTTTTGTGCCAATTTATTTAAGTCATCATCAAGTTGTGGATTTTTTTCAAGAAATTTTCGCAGTTTATTAGAAATATCAGCAGTATTATTTCTAATAATTGATTTCAAACTATTTATAAATTGTTCCGAGACATAGTGGTTAACAGCGTTTTCGTTTTCACTTAGTTTTTCAATAAATGACTGAATATTCTTATTAATATACTCTTTAAAATTTGGGCTTCTAAAAAAATCCTCGCTCTTTTCTATTACAAAAGGGCGTATTTTCTCAACAATTCCAGATGAATTTTCTTTAAATGAATTATTTTTTAAATAAACTAATATTTTTTCAATAATCAAATTAATAATTTCTTTCTGAATATAAGTGTTTTTAAATATATTCCCAAGTGTCTCAACAACAATATAATGTATCTTACTTATAATGCTATCTTTTTTATTTTTGAAAAGAGTATTAAAATATTGTTCAAATGTTTTATCGCTATTTTTTATATTGCTGAAAAAATCTTCAACAATTTTTTTAATACTTTCTAAAAAAACAGGAGAGTTTATAGATTCCTCCAGAACCTCTTTAGTCAAAATATGACTGCTTAATGCTTCCCCCATTTTTTTGGAAAGAGTATATCTTTCTTTTGGTATAAGCCCTGGTGTAAACGGAACTTTTACACCGAAAATTCTTTTTTCGCTATGAGGGCGAAAAATCATTTTTATAGCAAGCCAATTTGTAAAATAACCTATTATTGCACCAACAATAGGAATTAAAATAATATTTCCAATGTTCATAGCATTCCATCTTTCCAAAATTAATTATTCTGAACTTATCTCGTTGCTTAATTTATAAGAAAGTGTCATTAAACTATCTGTAAGATGAACATTCTCCACTTGAACATTTTCTGAAGAAGCTAAGTCGACAGTAGAAAAATTCCAAATACCTTTTACTCCAAGTTCAGTAACCTTACTTGCAACTTCCGCAACTTGATTGCTTCTAATAGCAAGTACAACAATATCTACGGTATTATTTATAATAAAGTCTTCTAATTTATTAAAATCCATAACTGTCAAGTTTGATACAGCTTTTCCTATAATATCTGGGTTGTTGTCAAATATGGCTACTATTTTGAAACCCCTTTTTTCAAAGTTTGTATAGTTTGCAAGGGCACGACCAATATTTCCAGCCCCTAAAATAACCATTCTATACATATTATCAAGCCCTAGTATTTTCTTTATTTCATTATATAAAAGCTCAACATTATAACCATAACCTTGTTGCCCAAAACAACCAAAATTGTTTAAATCTTGTCTTATTTGAGAGGCAGTTATGTTCATTCGTGTGCTTAACTCCATAGATGAAATCCTTGTAATATTGTTTTCCAGTAAATAACCTAGATATCGATAATATCTCGGCAATCTCTTTATAACAGCCAAAGAAATCTGCTTATCCGAATTCATATATAAATCATACTCCTTTATGCTATACATTTTTTGTATTATTACTCAATTTTGACTTATATAAACAGAGTATACATATTTAAAATTTTTTTGTCAAATATATGCTGTAAAAATAGAGAATTTTTGATAAAATAGTGTGGGCTTAATACAATAGAGCTCTTATGAAACCTCATGCCACCGTCTTTACGGCTATTTTTCCGCTATAGTTCGTCAGCTGCTCCTAGCAGACTTTCTTCGAGTATGCGTCGTCGCAGCTTCCTCGTCTAACGAAAAAATATCTTGCAAATCCGATGACAGCAGGTTTCATAAGAGCTCTAATTATTAGACAATACAATATCAGAATGTAATACTTAAAAAATTAGGAGGGCAGAGAAATGCTTCTTTCATGTAATAATATAAACAAGTCTTTTGGAATAGATGTAGTATTGGAGAATATTTCATTTAATATAGATGAAAAAGAAAAAGTAGCGATAGTAGGAGTAAATGGAGCTGGGAAAACAACTCTTTTTAAAATAATAACAGAGCAGATGTCTCAGGATTCAGGAGAGATAATTTTTCCTAAAGAATATAAGATAGGGTATTTATCGCAGGATTTACAGCTTAATGAGAACAATACTATATATGCAGAAATGCTAAATGTTTTTGAACATATTATAAAGCTTGAGGAAAAGATAAGAGATGTAGAAAATGAAATGTCATTTCTTTCTGGTGAAGATTTAGAACTATGTATGCAGAAGTACAGTAGGCTAACACAAGAATTTGATGAATCAAACGGTTATGAATATAAAAGCCGTATACGTGGAGTAATAAAAGGGTTGGGTTTTGCTGATGAGGAGTCCGAGCAAATAATAAAAACTTTGTCTGGAGGGCAAAAGACAAGGGTATCTTTAGCAAAGCTTCTTTTAAGTCAGCCAGACCTTTTGCTTTTGGATGAGCCTACAAATCATCTTGATATTGAATCAATACAATGGCTTGAGGATTTTTTAAAGGCTTATACAAAAGGTATTATAATAATATCGCATGACAGATATTTTTTAGATAAAATTGTTACAAAAGTAGTAGAAATAGAAAACGGAAAAGCCTACACATATAATGGAAACTATAGTTTCTTTGCACACCAAAAAGAAGTAGACAGAGAAATTTCTTTAAAACATTATATAAATCAGCAAAAAGAAATAAAGCGACAAGAAGAAGTAATAAGGCAATTAAAATCATATAACAGGGAAAAATCTATAAAGCGTGCGGAGAGCCGAGAAAAACAATTAGAAAAGCTTGTGAGGGTTGAACGCCCTGAAAACCTGCCGGATAATATTAGGATATCACTTTCCCCAAAAAGAGAAAGTGGCAATGATGTATTGTTTGTAAGAGATATTTCAAAATCATTTGATGAGCAAATGATTTTTAAAAATATAACATTTGATATAAAAAAAGGAGAAAAGACAGCATTAATAGGTGCAAACGGTATAGGAAAGTCTACTATATTAAAAATAATACTGGACAGATTAGAAGCGGATACTGGTGAAATTAAATTAGGAACAAATGTTATAATAGGTTATTACGACCAAGAACATGAAGATATTGATTACAGCAAAACAATATTTGAGGAAATATCTGACTCATATCCTAAATTAACAACTTTAGAAATAAGAAATGCATTAGCCGCTTTTATTTTTACAGGAGACGATGTTTTCAAGCCTATTTCTGCATTAAGCGGAGGAGAAAGAGGACGCGTGGCACTTGCTAAAATAATGTTGAGCAATTCTAATTTTTTAATTTTAGACGAACCAACAAACCATTTAGATATTTTTTCAAAAGAGATATTGGAGGAGGCTATACGCAAATATAGCGGAACTGTTTTATATATTTCTCATGATAGATATTTTATAAACAATACTGCACAGAAAATAATAGAATTAACATACGACAAGGCATCTGTTTTTTTAGGAAACTATGATTATTATTTAGAAAAGAAAGCAGAATTAGATTTCGAGGCTGAAGAATTAATAAAGCAGACAAAGAGCAATACTGAAAAAGATAAATGGATTAAGAAAAAAGAGTCTGTTTCAGATGAACGAAAAATTAAAAATCAATTAAAACGTACAGAGATATCAATTGAGGAAACAGAAGCCCAATTAAAGGATTTAGAAAAGCAATTAGAACTTGAAGATGTATATACAGACCCCGAAAAGGCAAACAGTATTTATGAAAAAAAAGTAGAACTTGAAAATAGCTTATATGAGCTTTATGAGAGGTGGGAGACTTTAACAGAGGGAAGCTAGTTGCCCAGTTTAAATATTAATTGTTGCAATCTATGTTAAAGTTTTTTGAAGTGTTTGGGAAACCTTTTTTCAAAAAAGTTTCCCAAGGTTTTATAAAATTTTTATAAATCAGGGTCAAGATATGACATATGAGCTGCCAAAAACCCTCTTTGTTTTTCGGCATCCCAAAAGCGATTTGCTTTAGATTTAGAAACTTTAAATGGGAAAACTTTTTCTATGTATTTTCTGAATTGTGACAAAATAAGTTTATCTTGTGATGTGCTTTTGTGATGTCGGAATTTATTTAATGTTGCTAATTTTTTTTCTGCAGACTCAATACTTACATCAAAATGTTTTGTTAAAAATTTTGCATCTATGTTATATCCCCTGTTTTTTATCGTCTCTAATATAATATCGGGCATAAGAAACTGAGAGGCATAAAAGTTTGCCTCCACTTCTTCAGCCTTTCCATGTTTTTTATGATTACATTTAAAATGCCCTATTTCATGAAGTATTGTATACTTCATTCGTGGTGTATAGCTGTCTTCATTATATAAAATCATTTTTATTCCGGGGCGTAAGCCATCAATAGCCAATCCATCAGGATATTTTTCGGCTAGAGTTAGAACATTTACATCTATTTTTGTTATTTTTGCATAGTTTTGAAAGCTGGTTATTATAATGTTATCCTCAACCGATTCAATTAAGGACTCTGTATGTATAGGAAAACAATCCCACCCATCATTTATTAAGTCGCTATATGCTAATGATGTAATTAGTTCAAACCGTGGATATGTCATGCTTTTGCCCCTTTCCGTTTTTTATTTTTTTCTAAAAACTTGTCTATTGTAGAATCAAAAATTTTAAAAAGAACGACTTTATCCTCTTCGGGAATATCTCCTATTTTTCTAGCCAATACTATAAATTCTTTTGGAATAATAACATCAAAAAGGCTTGTTTCTTCCTCAATTATATAACTAACGGGAACATTAAAAATTTTTGCCATTTTTTTTAGTATTTCAGCTGAAGGTTCATTTCTACCCAGCTCATATGCGGATATAGCTGTACGCGAAAGCTCTAATTTATTTGCAAGCTCTTCTTGAGAAAGCTTATTACTTTTTCTTAAAAATTTTATTCTGTCTTTAATCAATATTATCACTCCCTTACAGGTGATTTATAATACTAATAATACATCTCGATACTAAAAGTGTCAACAATTTTTATATAATACTAAATGTATTTATATAAAAAAATTATTTGTATATATATTGACACATTTAGTATCAAATGTTATTATAAAATTATGATACTTATAGTGTCAAATTACTATAAAATTTAGATTGTCAAAGGAGTGATTAAAATGATAGGTGAAAGAATACCAAAAGAAGTTGCTAGGTACATTGAGTATGAACTTGACCACTTTGAGCAGTACAAGAGGGAACTGGAATTTGAAAGAGAAAGAATATTAGAAGCATCTGTTTCGCCGACAGCAGTATTGGGTACTATTGCAAGTACTAATATTTCTAATGTTACTCTAAACAAGAGTATAAAACTTGTTGAGGGAACTGCTATATTGGCATTAGAAAGAAGGGTAAACGCTGTCGAAAGAATGCTTTTGGTTGTTACTCATGAGCATAAAGATTTTTTTAATGAATATTTTTTAAAGAAAAATAAAAATATTATTAATGTTTGCCATAGTATACATATTTCACGAGAGACATTTTATCGCTATAAAAAAGAAATTATTATTACTGTCGGTATGGAAATGGGTGTATTACAAGTGGCATAAATGGATTACAAGGCTTATTTAATGTTTTATACATTATATAAGCTTTTTTAAGTGATAAAAATTTTACTATACAATAAATTAAAAGCATAGTAAAATACTAGTAAAATTGTACTAAATAAAGGGTGGTATTAATGTATTGTATATCTGTTAATAACTTATGTAAAGAATTTAAGTATCACAAAAAGGAAATAGGGCTAAAAAATTCAATAAAAAATCTATTTATTAAGGAAACGTATACAAAAAAGGCAGTAAAGGGTATTTCATTTTCATTGGAGGAAGGTGAAATTGTTGGATTTTTAGGGCCTAACGGTGCGGGAAAAACTACAACTCTAAAAATTTTATCAGGAATTATGTATCCAACATCAGGAGAAGTTTCTATATTAGGTTATACACCTTGGCATAGAAAAAATGATTATAAGAGACAGATTTCTATTGTATTAGGTCAAAAAAATCAGTTATGGTGGGATTTACCAGCAAATGAATCCCTTTTTTTGAATAAATGTATATATAAAATACATGATGACGATTATAAAAAAATTGTAGATGAGTTAAGCAGTCTGTTACAAGTAAAAGAACTTTTAAATGTGCAAGTTAGGAATTTATCTTTGGGAGAACGAATGAAGCTGGAATTAATTGCGGCATTAATACATAAACCAAAAGTAATTTTTCTAGATGAACCTACAATAGGTCTAGATATTATAGCTCAAAAAACTATTAGAGATTTTTTAAAGGAATACAATAAAAAAGAAAAAACTACAGTAATATTGACAAGCCATTATTTAGAGGACATAGAAGACTTATGCAACAGAGCTATTGTTATAAACCATGGAAATATAGTTTATAATGGCCTGCTAAAGGACATTAACAAAAAATTATGTAATAAAAAAATACTAACTTTTCAGTTTAAAAATAAAATAACTGAAAATGATTTTAAAAAGTTTGGAGAAATTATAGATATAACAAATTTTTCATTAAAAATAAAAGTGTCAAAAGATAATGTACAAAATGTTGTCACAAACATATTCAGCAATTTTGAAACAAAAGATTTTAATTCGGAGGATATTCCGTTGGAAGAAGGAATAACAGCACTTTATAATGGGGTTGAGGTGGAAATATAGTTATGAATGTTTATATGCAGTCATTTATACTAGGCTTTCAAAAAACAATGCGATACAAAGCTAATTTTTTTATTAGTATGATTAAATTTGCATTTCCTTTATGTATTCAATACTTTATGTGGAGTAGTGTTTACTCTTTTCAGGGGAAAAATAATGTAGAAATATTCGGATATACATATTACAAAATGCTTGCTTATGCAATATTTGCTTGCATTACATCTCAATTAATTGTTAGTAGTTTTATTTGGGAGGTTAATGAAGATATAAAGCAAGGTAGGCTTTCAAAGTATCTAGTAAAACCAATAGACTACATAACATATCAAGGTTCATGCTTTATGGGAGAAAAAATTGTTGCATTTATATTATCCATTATTTTAACGGTATCTGTAAGCATATTAATAAACATTTTTTCTAGTGATAATATTTTAATACAACATATATTTTTATATTATTTAATATTATTATTTTCTGCTATTTTAAATTTTTTATTATACTTTACTATTTGTAGTGCTTGTTTTTATATGAAAGATTCAACTGGAGCTATTTTCATAGTAACTGTAATAGGAAATATTGTAAGCGGAGCTATTTTCCCTTTAGACATATTCAGTGAGAATATTAAAAATATTTTGAAGATACTGCCGTTTTCTTATGTAAATTACTTTCCTGTATCTGTTATATGTGGTAGACTGGGAAACGCAGAAATAATAAGTGGAATAAGTATGCAGATTTTTTGGATAGTTATAACTTTTTTGTCATGTAGAATTGTTTGGAGAATAGGGCTAAAAAAATATGTTGCTATTGGGGGTTGATTTTTTTGAATATAAAGGATTATTTTATATTATACGGTCATTTTGTCAAAAATAATATTATTGCACAGATGGAGTTCAGAAGTAATTTTATAATATCTATATTTATAGAAATAGCATTTTTGATGTCAAAATGTTTATATATTGTAGTTGTTTTTTCACTAGGCTCTCCTATAAACGGTTTTACCCCAAATCAAACTTTAATGTTTATTGGCTCGTATACATTTATAACAGGAATTATGTGTTCGGTTTATTATCTAAATATCGTTTCAATACCAGAATATATTCGTGGAGGTGATTTAGATTTATATTTGTGTAAGCCTGTTTCATCACAGTTTATTGCATCTTTCAGAAAATTTGATTTAGGGCTAGTTATACCAAATGTAATAGGTGGTTCTATAATGATTGGTGTTTCCTGGATTGGGCTAGGAATACCATTTTCTATAAAAAATATTCTAGGATATATATTTTTAACTTTAGTAGGTTGTATTATTGCATACCCATTATTGCTTATTCCTATTACACTAAGCTTTTGGATTATAAAAACTGAGGCGTTAAATGATATTATATGGGCACTTTGGGATTTTAATAATATGCCTATGAGCATTTATAATAGAGTTATTCAAAATATTGGGATTTTCTTAATACCAATATTTTTAATTACTAATTTTGCACCTATGTTTGTAATGGGATTATTGCCGAACTCATACTTTATTTATAGTATTATTGCAGTGCCGCTTTTTATTTTACTTTCCATATTATTTTGGAATGTTGCCGTAAAGCATTACAAAAGTGCAAGCAGTTAAAATTAAAACATTAAACAAAGATTTAGGCTTTTAGCCCCAACCCCCCACTTCTTTCTTGAAAGAAGCACAGAATTTTTGCTGGAATTCCGCAGTTGCGGAACTCCTTGCTAAAGTTTTCAATATCTTTTGTATACAATGAAAGATATATTAAAAAAATAGTACTAAGGAGGAAATTATGACAGGATTTGTATTAAAGTTAATAGCAGTATTAACAATGTTTATTGACCATTTCGGAAGTGCATTCGGTACAATATTTGATACAAGTATTTTACGTGCTATTGGGAGGATTGCCTTCCCTATATATGTATATTTTATTGCGGAAGGGTGTCGACATACTAGAAATATAAAGAAATATCTGTTTAGGCTGGGTGCATTAGCTATTATTTCGGAAATTCCTTTTGATTTGATGCTTTTCTCAACTTCAAAAAACAATATACAAGTATTAGAGTTTGGTTATCAAAACGTTTTTTTTACGTTATTTTTTGGCGTTATGGCAGTTTATATTTATGAAAAAATTAATAATGAGCAAGTTAAAAAAAATTCTGCAATATATATTATTGCAATAGCCATATGTGTGCTTATTACTAGCTTTGAATATATTAATGTTGCAATAGCTTTTGTTACTATAGGAGTATACTTTGCTTTAGTAATTTTATTATTTGTGTTATTTTTAATAAAAGATAAGTCCGAGAATAAAATAAAATTAGCTTTAAGTTCCCTTCTTATAGTACTCATAACATTTTTACCTACATTTTTATCAACTGATTATAATTCTATAGGTGTTATTTATATTTTCTTATGTTACTATTTTCCCAAAAAGTATCAGAGAGTATTGTGTATTTTGTTAATGGTATTTTCGCTTTATCATGCCGCTTTTAGTATTATTAATATAATGAATATGTTGGGTGGTACTGTAGCAGTAGTGCTTCTTTGGTTTTATAACGGAAAAGAGGGGATAAAATCAAAATGGTTTTTCTATTTATTTTATCCGGCTCACTTGCTTTTTCTATTTATACTGAAATATTTATTCGTTTTGCAATAAGTTATGACAAACTCTACTGAATAAATAATTTAATTGTGAATATAATTGTTTAAAGGATTGTATTAATACTTTTTAGGACGTGGTATTATGAATGATTTTTATTCAATTAAATTAGATAAAGCCAGCAGTGTTCCTGTATATAAACAGTTGGGAGAGGGGCTTTGCGTATTAATAGAAAAAGGCATAATAAAGCCCAATACAAAGCTCCCTCCTATTCGTAAAATGTCTGATGCACTTAAAATAAATAATGTTACAGTAATAAATGCATATAAATATTTGGAAAGCAAAAAAATTGTATATTCTCAAATAGGAAGCGGGACATATGTTTCGCAATTATTTACTAATGACATAAAAAAGACAGAACAAATTGAAGAAGTATTACCTCAAAGCTTTAAAAATTATATTAATTTTACAGGAAATTCCCCTTGTACAAAGCTTTTCCCCTCGGAGGATTTTAAGTTCTATTCCGGTAGATATTTAGATTTAAAAAAAGGTGCGGCTTTTGGATACGCTGAAAATTTAGGAAGCTTAAATTTAAGGAAAGCTATTGTGGAATATGTAGGTGAGCAAGGAATTTCTACAACAACTGGTAATGTTGTTATAATTGAATGCATACAAAAAGCAATAGATATAATATTAAAACTCTTAATAAAAAACAGTAAAAATATTTTTGTAGAAGAACCATCTGGTTGTTGGGAAAGAGGATTATTTTCTGTTGGTTCAAATGAATATAATGTTTATAAAGTTCCTTTAGAAAATGATGGATTACATATTGAGAGACTTGAGTCAATGCTTGAAAAAAAGAAACCCTCTTTATTATATGTTATGCCTGTTTTTCATAATCCCACAGGTATTTGTTATTCTGCTGAAAAAATGAACAGGCTATTATATTTAGCAGAAAAATATGATTTTTATATAATTGAAGAAGATGGTCAAATTGAGATATGCTATAACGATAACGATTATACGACTCTTAAAGAATTAGACAAAAACGACAGAGTAATTTATATTAAAAGTTTTTACAAAGTTATTATGGCTGGGCTGAATATTGGATTTATTATTTTGCCAAAAAAAATTATGCTAAAGTTAAGATTACTTAATATAAGCATAAATGCCGAAAGTAGTAATTATTTTCAGGAAGTATTAAGTATCTATATGAAGAGTCATAAATTCAAAAGACATATTCAGTGCCTAAAAAATATATTTGAAAAAAGGGTAGATAATCTAAATGAATTAGTAGATATATATTTGAAGGATTATGTACTTTATTTTCCTCCAAAAGGTGGATTATATTTTTGGTTTAAATTTAAAGATACAACAGTACATATTAGCGAGTTTGCAGAAAAGCTTTTAAAAAAGAAAGTTATTATTTCTCCGATATGCCCATTTTATTATAATGACAAAAAATTGCCTTATTTCAAAATAGGCATTTCTGCTATATCAGAAGAGAATGAAATTGAAAAAGGGATTGCTGCAATGAAAAGCGTATTTAATGGAAAGTATGAATTAGAATATGATTTTTAAAAATAAAAATAAATAAGCACAAAAATAATTTCAATGCATAGAATAAATTAAACTTCCAGCAAACATATTTATATATATAATAGTCCCTCAGTTATTATACATATTATGAGTAACCACGGAAACAAAACAAATCCGCCACATATACAAATAGTCGCAAGTG